>CAIYMF010000318.1 GCA_903927265.1 uncultured bacterium
GATTTGGCCGGGAGCTTTTGCTTCGCGTGGCTGAAACCCTTGAAGTGCCGCGGCCAGATTCGCTTCATCTGCGCATCGTCCACGGGAGGAAAAACCCGGATCGAGGCCGGGGCGAAGATCATCGCGGATGTGTAGCCGTGTCTGTCGGAATGAAGTAGACGCTTCGAATCTCGATAGGTCGCGGATGCGATGATGTGGCTTCGGTATTGGAAGAGGACGGTGGTGCCGGGTGGCGCCTTCAATACTGTGCGGCAGCGATATTCGCCCTTCCGTTCGTTGGGGAGGCGATCGAGGAAATACTCCTGCTGCTGCTCCTCGATGCTGCAATCATCGGACTCGTCGGCCGACATAGGCAGAACTCGCACGAAGAGCGGCGGACTTGAACCTTTTGGCTTCATGGTGTCAGGCAGTGTAGGGTGCGGAGAGGAGGCTCTACGAATAATAATACCGCCGTTCGCGGCCATCCGTGATCACGGAGAACAGGGCGGTGTTGTTGCGATTATAGTCCCGCACCTGGCGCTCGACATCCTGGAGCCGTCCCTGCATCTGCGCCACTGCCTTGATCTCGATGAACACCGAGGGAATCGTCGGCCGAATCCGGCCGGCAGGTGTAGAGCGCGCCCGTGACGCTGATCTCTCCGAAACCTGATCGGGGAAAGTCAATACTGTGTGGCCGGAACGCCGACCTGCTCCAAGCACTCCTCAGGACGGAACATCAATTGCGTCCAAGTGAAACTCCAACCGGGACCTTTGAAAGTCGCAGTCCATGGATCAAAGCGAACCAGAACTGAATCGTGTCCTTCCTGCACCACGGTGAATCGCAACCGCAACTGGCCAACGTCGAACACCTGCTCGCTACCGATGGATTCATCGTGGACCGCCACCTCGAACCCAGCATTGCGACACTCGCGATAGAAGCGCCGTTCCGGTTCGCGGATCAGCAGTAACTCAGCGACGTTCTCCGCTTCGTTGAATGCGAGCCGCGTTGTGAACGCGAAGCGAGGCATCGGCTTCACATACTTACGCACCGGCACCAACGGCTTCGGGTTCTCCAGACGAAACCAAATGTAGGATTTTCCATCGCTTGCACCTTGAGAGGATGCCGGCGGCTGCGGGTCGATCTCCCGGCGCTCGCCGAAATGCACGGACTTGATTGCGGCTTCGTAGGCAACGCCACTTTGTCCCGGGAAACTCGTCTCGCTCAGAATGAAGAGGATGAAATCTGCACGCAGACGCAGTCCCCACTTCTTGTGCTTGTCGTAGGGCGAGTGGTAAATGCCATGCGCCAGAATGTAATCAAGGTGGGCTCGGGTCGGAACAACAGCGATAAGCCCATACTCGTGTGCCCACTCAATGCGCTGGCGCTCATTAGCTGTGCTAAGCTCCACCGCAGTGTCCTCGACGGCATCGGCGGACATTTCGATGATGCGCTTCAAGAGCTTCGTCACTTCTTCGCGACGTGACGGCAGAAACGGAACTCCACCAACTCCCACTTTGCTGATGGCCTTAACAAACCGGTTCTTGTCGGCATCGGCGCCGGCATACGGGTAGAGGACGAATGCCCCTACCGTTTGCTGAACCCATTGGCGATAACCCAAATCCCAAACGGTAGACTCCGCTGATCGCGACTCAGAACTGGACAACTGTTCTGCGACAATCTGGTCGCGGTAAGCATGCATCCGGTGAATTGCATCAGGGGGCGGCCCGGGCGCGAGATACGTCTTGATGTAGGCTGGATCAGACTGAAGCCGGTATTTGGCGTCGAAGACATATCGGAATGGCTGCGATTGCCCCTGCTTGAAGATTTCGAGCGTATTGTCGGGCTTGCAGTCTCCTGTGGGGGTCGAGTCTTCGCGGTTGTAGATCACCCGAAGACACTCATTGCC
>CAIYMF010000319.1 GCA_903927265.1 uncultured bacterium
GTGCGGAAGCCCTGTTGACCTTCAGTGATTTCGAGGAAGGCCTGTTCAAGAGATGCCTGCCTCACGGTGAGTTCGAGTACCGGAGCGCCAAGTTCGTGCGCCATCATGCCGATCTGCGCCGCCTCAACACCGGACACCGCGAATGCGCCATCTTCATCAAGCACCTCGGCACCACGCTCGCGCAGTGCGGCCGACAACATCGCGTCGAATTCGGGCAACGTGCGAACGAGCACGTCTGCCTTGCTGCGCGCCACGAACTCGTCCATCGACTCGTCGGCCATCAAGCGGCCCTTAGCAATCACCACTAAGTGATCGGCTAGCAATTCCATTTCCGATAGCAAGTGACTCGACACGAACACCGAGTTACCTTCGGCGGCGTAGTCGCGCAAGAAGTCACGCAGCCAGTGAATCGACTGGGGGTCAAGGCCGTTGGCAGGCTCATCGAGCAGGAGCGTCTTCGGCCCAGCGAGAATCGCTCCCGCGAGGCCTAGTCGCTGTCCCATTCCTAACGAGAAACCGCCGGGCGCCTTGTTCGCTACCGATGCCAGACCCAGAAGATCGATGACCTCGTCGACCCGTTCATTCGACACCTGCGCTTCTTGCCCAAGCATGCGTAGGTGATCGCGAGCGGTTCGCGTGGGGTGGAAGTTCTTAGCATCGAGATGCGCGCCAACGACCTTGGTCGTCGACTCAAGGTCGGCAAGTTTCCTGCCGTCGAAGAGAGTCGTGCCCTCACCGAAATCGAGTCCGAGCATGAGCCGCATCGACGTGGACTTGCCCGAGCCGTTGGGTCCGAGGAAGCCGGTCACCACGCCATCGGGAATGGTGAACGACATGTTGTCGACGGCTCGCGTCGTGCCGTACGACTTACCTAGTCCGGTGCACTCGATCATGACTGCGCTCCGCGCGCGATCACGAACACTGCAACTTGGTGTACACCTCGTCGAAGGTCGTCTTCACCTTCGTACGCGAGCCAGCAAAGCCGCTCGGCAGGTCACTGATGGGACTGTCGGGGCTCACACCCTGCAGAGCCTGTGTCGCCGCGCCAACCGATGACTGCAGGTTGCCGATGATGGCCTGGGCCAAGCCGGTTGACTTGCTCTTCGCCGTATCCAACTGGCCACTGATGGACGTGAGCTTGGTCTGCACGTCACCCACGGTCTTCTCGCCGGAGCTATCGGCGAAGGACGCGATCGAATCCTTTGCCGAATTCATCGCCGAACATACTTCCGGACTACTGCCATCGGCGGCGCTGGTCTGCGCACCACATGCGGCAAGACCGAGCAGCAGGGTGCTGGCGAGCAGTGGAGTAGCAACTCGGCGAATCATGGGATACCTCAATTCATTGGCGGAAAGGTCATGGGCGGGAAGGGACGAAACGGCCGAGCTCAATTGCCATTCAGGCCGTGACGGCGAGGAGGTCAATGTCGCCGAGGGCATCGCGCACGGCACGCAGACCATCGCCCGGCTCGCGCGAGGAGTCGATCGAGGGAAGGGTGACGAAGATCGCCTCGCGCTCGTCTTCGCTCAAGCCGCCCCACACGCCGTAGGGCTCACGCGAACGAATGGCGTAATCGAGGCATTCGGCACGAACCACACATGAGCCACATACCGACTTTGCCGCGGCCTCGCGGTCACGTCGTGAGCGACCGCGCGCGTTCACGGGGTGGAAGAACAGGCTCAATTCACGGTCGCGGCAGGCACCGAGTTCTTGCCAATCCCACTGCATGTCGGCCGGTACTTGAGCTAGCGGAAGTTGCGCCACCGGAGCCTCCTCGTCTCGTCAAAACACTGAGTGGTTGATCAGGATGCTTTAATAAAGCACAGTTCACTTTATATGTCTAGTCGCTGGTCGCCCTGATTTGCCACGAATCCATCTCGCTACCCGCATCCGACACCTCATGAAGGGCGAGGGTGACCTAATCTGCGATGGTGCCGAATGACCCTGCCTCCACGCGTTCACGTTCCAGACGCGCCGCGGCAAACGACGAGGTACTCCTCGGCGCGGCCGCCCGCACCCTGGCCGAACGTGGCTGGGACGAACTTGCTTTTACTGCGGTCGCCAAGGATGCCGGCCTCAGTACCCGTCCGCTCTACGACCGATTCGGCGATCGCAGCCAACTCGGATGTGCACTCTGGGACGCCGGCCCCGGCCCCGAACTCACTGAGCGCCTGCGTACCCTGCTGCACCTCGCGCTCACCCCCGACAACGACGCACCCCCTCTCGAGGCCATTGAGGCAGCACTCGCGCCGCTCATCGCACCCACCGGCCTTCTCGACACGGGCGTCGACTTGATGGCAGCCACCATGCTCGACGACGCACTCAGACAGACCGTCGCTGCCAGTGTTCGCGACTCGCTGAGCGCGTACCCACTCCCGCCCACAAGCGGCAGCCCCCAAGACGCCGCACGCGCTGTTTACGTCGTGATCACGGGGCTGGGTCTCTACCTGGCTTCTCGGCGCCCAGGTGTTGGAGACCATGAGTGGGCGCCGCTCGTTACCGAGTTCGCGACCGCACTTTCGAACCCCGCATCACCCCAACCACTTCCCGACGATCGCGCAGACCACATGCTGGTGGCCCGGGTCCATACCGGCGATCCAGCGCTCGACGACCTGCTCTCTGCAGCACTGCTCGTAGTCGGAGAGCGGGGATACCAAGCAGCGACCACCGGACGCATCGTCGCGGCTGCCGGAGTGTCCGAAGGGATGCTCTATGGGCGATACACATCCAAACTCGATCTCTTCCTTGACGCCGCATCTCGCGCGCTCGAAGAGGGCTTCACCCTCAACCTCGATATGGCCGCCGACCTCAGGACACGCTACGGTCCCGGAATTGCCGAAGCGGTCTTCCTGCGCGAAGCCCTTCGACCCGAGCATGCGTCCGCGCGGATGCTTTCGGTGGAACAGTTGCGCTTGTCCTGGCACGAACCGCGCATGAAGGCTCACACCATTGCGATCGAGGCCGGCGTTCTCGAACGGATCACCGCGGGTACACCCCCTGACAAACTGGCTGAAGCCGTTGCGGGAGTGCACTGGGGCCTGGCGCTGGGCTTCGGCACCTACATCACAGCGACTCTCATTCCCGAAGCGTGGACCCTGCCGTTCGATGTGGTGGCTGTGCCGCTGCTTGAGCAGGCGCAGTAAGCCTCGTGACAGAGTCGCTCAATCGAGCACGCGCTGGATGGGCAGCGTTACAACCTCTGATGCGCAGCCGGCCTAGGCGATACGTCGTGCACGAACCGCGCCGATTCGCCAGCGTTCCGCTGTGGCCCTTCAGCCAAGTACTGCACACCGCGGCCGTACTCGCGCCTCACGACGACCGCGCAGACAACGACCTGCCGCGATTGATCGCCACCCTTGAAACCTTCCGCCGCGAAGACAGTTACAGCGAACGTCCCAGTAATCGGCGCCGATACTACGACGACAATGCCTGGATCGCGTTGGCCGCACTTGACTTTCCCGACCGAGCGCGCGGCACGGAGTTGGCCGAACGCCTCATCGCCTACCTGCGCACCGGTGCCACCACATTCGACGACGCCCAGAGTGGAATCGGCTGGGTCGAAGGAGGCGACACTCACAACGCGTGCTCAACCGGATCGACCGGTTTGGCTTCTGTGCGACTTGCGTCGCGACTGCCAGGTTCGCAGGGCGCAGCGTTGCTCGAGCTCGGCTCAGGATGCCTGAACTTCTTAGTGGGCACATTGAATAATGATGACGGACTCATCCGCGACCATCGGCGGGCCGACTCATCCATCGATGCCGCGATTTACACCTACAACCAGGGCCTCACGATTGGCCTGCTTGCCGAACTCGGTGACGTCGACGGCGCTGTGGAGTTGGCACACCGCACCGCCACGATGTTCACATCGGATCGACTGTGGGCCCATCCCCCCGCGTTCAACGCGATCCTGATGCGCGAACTACTACACCTGCCGTCTGGGTACCTTGATTCCACGCTGCTCAACTTCATCGACGGCTACCTCGAACGGGTGTGGAGTGAGGCACGCGATCGGTCAACCGGGCTCTTCACCTCGGGCGGAATTGGTCGTTACGACGATGGCGTGGTGCTTGACCACGCCGCTCTGACCGGAACGTACGTTGCCCGCGCCCACCATGTGGTGGACGCGGGCAACGGATAACTTCAGATCAGGCGCACTTCAGCTCGGTCGTCACGCTGCTGAAAGAGTCCTTGATCTTGGCTTCTGCCTCCGACAGTGCGGGCACGTCCTTGAGCGGAGTTGACGGGTCAACTCCCTTGGCCTTGTCGAGCGCCGTCGTGATGGCCCCCTGCACCTTCTCGATCAGCGCGCCCGCTGCCGGGTTAGCGCTGTTCTTGGCGGTGGTCAACTTGTCATTGAGGGTCGTTAACGCAGTGGTCGCGTCGCCAACAGTCTTCTCATCCTTGCCAGACGAGACATCGGAAACCTGACCTGAGAGTCCGCTGAGTGCGGTGCAGGCCTGGTCCTTGATTTCCTCGACCTTGCCGCATCCCACGAGGCCGGCGACGAGAACAACCGTGGCAGCCGCCGCGGCAATGGTGCGCTTCATGAGATTCCTCCGTGGGTCAGTGAACGTGAAGGCCTCACTGTAGCCCGATGCGCGCCCAGCCAGCGACCAATCAGTTCACGACCACGCCGGGCACGACATTGGCGGCTGCCACACTGTCGCCACGCCAGGCCAGGTAGTCGTCAGTTGAAGTCACCAACACGGCCACCAACCACGCACCGATCACGGCGTCGTCGGCGAGTCCCGGGATCGTCAGCAACGCTTCGGGAAGGAAGTCGATAGGCGACACGATGTAGAGCGCAGCGAGCCCCATCACCAGCAACTTGCCGCGACCAATACCGGTGAACCGGCCGGTGAGGCTGTCACGCAACATGGCCGGAATCGACGCCAGCCTGCGAAGGAAGCCACTCGGACCGTCAGAGGCCACCGTGTGTGCGGCGGCGGCAGTGAAGGAAGCGGATCGGGGGGTGCTGGCCATGGTGGTACTCCTTGGTCGTGGCCGGTGGCCGCAGACGCGACCGTCGGTGAAGGTCCACCGAACATTCCACTCTTCCCGATACAGCAGGCGGTCAAACCCGAATCAGACGGTGGGCTTATCCGCCAGCCCCGGGAAACGCGCCTGAACATCGCGACGCGCCCACGCCTCGGCAAAGAATGAGGCGAAGGGGATTGTGCCCGCCGCCATCATCACAATCGCGCGCAATGGCTTCCAGCGCACCCTCGTGGCCAGATCGACCGCCGTCACGAGGTAAATGACGAACAGCCAGCCGTGGCTGATCCAACCGACCGAGTACCAGAAGGGTCGGTCACCCTTATCGACACCCGCGACCGTGAACCACACCAAGGCCACGGTCATGCTCGCCAACACCACACCAGTTACCCAGGCCATCACCCGATATCGGGTCAGGGCACCCCGAATGCCACGCAGTTTGGCCTCATCAGGCGCTGGGGTACTCACGAGGTCAGGCTATCGGGAGATTCAGCGGATTCGCGGGCGGCTTCCGCTTGCCATTCCTCATCGGCCACTTTCTGGTCACGAAGGAATCGAGTCCAGAACCACAGCCCAAACGCACCAAAGAACCACCATTGAACGGCGTAGATGTCATTGCGCAGGTGGCCACCGAGGCCCGAATCCTCGGCGTCCACGACGTGACCTGCGTCCCACTGCCAGAGGCCAAGTTTGATACATCCGACGAACAGTGCCGCGACCACGAGGTGCATGAACCACCAGCGAGGAGCCAAGGCGTACCGGATCATGACTCCACGGTACGCCGCCGCCAGTTTGAGAACACTCTGGCCTCAGGGGTCCTCCGTGGTAAGGTAATGGTTGGTTGCAGTTGCGGTTCCTCGCTCGTTCGATCGGACGCCCGTGGAAAGCGAAGCACGGTCGGTCCCCTGTGTCCGCCCCGCTCACGTCGATACCAACGCCGCATCCACGGCCGATGCACCGTGCGGAGGCCGAACCCCGGCAAACAGCTGGGGGGACACAGCACAAAGATTGAGAAGGAAAGATATGGCTCAGGGCACTGTCAAGTGGTTCAACGCTGAAAAGGGCTACGGCTTCATCGCCCAGGATGGCGAAGGACCCGACGTGTTTGTGCACTACAGCGCGATTCAGTCGGACGGCTACCGTTCGCTCGACGAGAACCAGCGCGTCGAGTTCGAAATCACCGCTGGCCCCAAGGGCCCGCAGGCAGACGCCGTCCGCGCCATCTGACGCGACACGACGCCTCAACTTCAGCCCTCGGCCTCACGGCCGGGGGCTGAAGTGCTGTGTGGGGTAAATACGCGAGGTTTCACAACTCGCTTCCAGGACGGAATA
>CAIYMF010000320.1 GCA_903927265.1 uncultured bacterium
CGAAAAGGGGTGCCGATGATGGTTCCGACCGTGTGACGCGGATTCAGCGAGTTATACGGGTCTTGGAAGATCATCTGCGCCTCGCGCCGCAGCGGCACCATTTCCTTGCGCGACAGATGTGTGATGTCTCGGCCGTTGAGTTCGACGGTGCCCGACGTGGGATCGATCAACTTGAGCATCGTTCTGCCAGCCGTTGACTTGCCGCAGCCACTCTCTCCGACTAGGCCGAGAGTTTCACCAGGGGCCACCGAAAGCGAAATGCCATCAACGGCCTTGACGTCTCCGATCTTGCGTCGCAAGAGACCACGCGACTTCACCGGAAACCACGTACGCAAGTCGGTGACTCGCAGGACGGCGTCGTCCTGCACTGGCGATGCTTCGTTCAGCTGTGTCACGACGGCGCATCTCCCGACTTCGTGTGACTCGCTGCAATCAGAGCGAGCTTGGCCACGGCGTTCGCGCGCCTCACATCGGCAGGAAGGTGACACCGCACGAGGTGTCCCGCGGACGTACTCTCAAGTTCGGGTCGAACAGTGGCGCACGTCTGTCCGCCAACCTCGTGGCTGTACGTGCATCGCGGGAAGAACACGCAGCCCTGAGGCAGCGAAATGAGCGACGGAGGGTTGCCAGGGATCGGATCAAGTCGCTCGCCCAACTCGCGATCGATTCGGGGCACGGAGGCAAGGAGCCCGAGCGTGTACGGCATCTCTGGCGAGTGGAATACCTCCTCGACGGGTCCGTACTCAACTGCCCGCCCGCCGTACATCACCAACACATCATCAGCGACTTCTGCCACCACGCCCAAGTCATGGGTAATCAAAATGATCGCCGTCTGGAATTCTTCTTGCAGGCTCGTGAGTAGTTCGAGAATCTGTGCCTGAACCGTCACATCAAGCGCAGTGGTGGGTTCGTCGGCAATCAACAGATCGGGCGAGTTAATGAGTGCCATCGCAATCATCACTCGCTGGCGCATACCACCTGACAACTGATGCGGATAGTCATCGATGCGTCGCTCAGGAGAAGGGATACCCACCTTGTGCAACATGGCGATCGCCTGATCGCGCGCCTCAGACTTGCTGACCTTCTGGTGAACACGAACAGCCTCAACCAGTTGACGCGCAATCGAGTAGAAGGGGTGCAGACTTGATAGCGGATCTTGGAAGATCATCGCCATTTTCTTACCGCGAAGGCGACGCAACTCCTCGTCATCCATCGACACAATGTCGTGTCCTTCAAAGAACACCTGGCCCTCAACGGTGGCGGTGCGACGGGTGATCAAACCCATGAGCGCCTGCGCCGTCACGCTCTTACCAGAGCCTGACTCACCCACAATGGCAATGGTTTTGCCCGGTTCAAGACTGAACGACACGCGATCAACCGCGTGCACCAGACCATCTTCGGTTGGGAAGTGAACGAGGAGATCACGCACCTCGAGGAACGAGTCCGAGGAAGTGCCCTGCAGTGCTCCGTCAATCAAGGTCATGTCAGCCTCACCCGCGGATCAATGACCGGATAGAGCAGATCGACGATGAGGTTCGCCATCACGATGAAGAAGGCCGCGACCAACGTGATGCCAACTACCACGGGCAAGTCAGCGTCGTTGACGGATGAGATTGCCAAACTGCCCAAACCTGGAAGTGTGAACACAGCCTCGGTGATGATCGCTCCTCCGAGAAGTCCCGCCAAGTCAAGGCCGGCAGCGGTGACGATGGGGGTAAGCCCCGCGCGGAGCGCATGCCGCATCAGCACCACGCGCTCTTTGACACCTTTAGCGCGGGCAGTGCGAATGAAATCCGATCCGAGGGTCTCCAACATTTGCGTTCGTGTCAGCCGCACGTAGAAGGCCGCCGAAACGATAGCCAATGTGATCCACGGAAGGATCATGGTCTGCAAGAACTGCGTGAGATTCACGAACGGCGACACGTAGGACGGGTAAGGAAGAAGTCCCCACTTGAGAACGATAAAGAACAGGAACACCAGACCGACGAAGAAGGTGGGAAGTGCATATCCGACCAGTGCGATGCCAGAGACGGCTTTGTCCTGCCACTTACTTCGACGCAGGGCAGCATAAATACCCGTGAAGACTCCGATGACCATCCAGAGGATGAATGCTCCGATGGCGAGCCAGAACGTGGGGGGGAAGTTTTCCTTGATGAGCGTGCTTACTTCCTCACCACGCTTGAAGGAGTATCCCAAACACGGCGCACCGCACTCAATCGGTGACGGAGACTCAGCAAAGTAGGTACGGCCCACGAAGAGCCCGCGAACGAAAAGCCAGTATTGCTGGATGTACGGCATATCAAGGCCGAGTCGGTGACGGTTGGCCTCAATAATCGCCGGAGTACATGCCTTTCCACACGTGAGGCGAGCCGGGTCGGTCGGAAGCACGCTGAACAGCATGAACACCACGAGGGAGATGAGCAGTAAGAGCACGACGACGCGTATGAGCCTCTTGAACAAGTAGACGGCCACCTTCGCCTCCCTCCCATTTCCAACACACTTGATGATTGCTGCCGATGAACACAGGTTTCACGGAGCAGGGGGCGGGCCGCGAGACCCACCCCCTGCCACTCACCGTGATGTCAGCCAGTGACGCCCATCTGCGCATACGGCCATGAGCCGTACGCCGGCCAGAGGTACACCGGACCAACCTTGGTGCCAGTCATACGCTGTTCCTTACCGAATCGGGTGGGGATGACCACCACGTCGGCCATGGCCTGCGTATTGAGTTCCTGCCACATCGTTGCCTGCTTGGTGCGGTCGAGTTCGACCTTCGCAGCGGCCACCTTCGCGTTGTAGGCAGCGTTGTCGTACTGCGAGAGGTTGAATCCACCTGACGGCGTGAACAACTCGGGGATGATCGTCGAGGCGTTCGGCCAGTCAGGACCCCAACCCGCGTTGATGAGCTCATGGGCCTTGGCGGGGTCAAAAACAACGCCGTAGTACTGGCCGGGCTCGATCGGGTTGGGCTTGACGGTGATTCCAGCCTTACCGAGTGAGGCCACCACGATTGCCGCCGCCTTGTCGGCGGTCGGCGATTGCGGGTAGTCGAAGGTGATCGTCGGAGCGGGCTTACCTGATTCAGCGATCAACTTCTTGGCGTACTCGGGATCTCCGGTGTTCGGAATCTTCTGCCCGAGGAGGGTGTCCCACATACCCGTGGGGGCGTAGTCGAGACCCTCGTTGGGCTTAATCACACCATCGGCGTAGTCGCCGGCGTAGTCGCCACCGGCGTTCTTGCGCAGGGCCTCACGGTCGAGTGCGACGGCGAGTGCCTGGCGCACCTTGAGGTCCGGCACCTTCTTGGTGTTGATGGCGAAGTAGCGCACGTACGGGTCGAGCGTGCTGATCGCACGGCTTGCGTACTGAGGCTGCGGCTCACTGGGGCTGATGAACACTGTGCCCAGCGACTCAGGCTCAAGACCAAGGTTGATGGCCGTCGTGTCGTTGCCGGTGCTCTGAATCACACGCTGGTCAATGACCTTGGTGTCAATGCCGTAGTCAACTTCCCACGTGTCAGGAAGGGCGGCGCGGTAGGTGTCGCTCGCGGCGCTCCACTTGTCATTGCGGCCCATCACCATCTTGCCGCCCTTGCCGTTCTTGTTTGACGAAATGACGTAAGGGCCGGAGGAGACAGGTGCGTCGCCGTACTTCTCGCCCGTGTCAGCGGCCTGAGGAACAGGCGAGAACGCGGTGAGGGTCACGGTGTAGTTGAAGTCCGGCACCGGGGCCTTGAGGTTGAAGGTGATGGTTTTGCCATCAGCCGAGCAGGTCACCGCCTTGTCGAACAAATCCTGACCGGTCTTGGCGTATGGGCCCTTGTAGGCCGAACCGCCTGCGGGGTCGTCTGCAATGTCGAGGTACGAGATTGCGTAGGTAGGTCCGCCGGTGATGATGTCAGTGGCGAACGTGCGCGACACGCCGTAGGCGATGTCCTTGCACGCGATGGGCGAGCCATCTTGGAAGGTCAGACCATCCTTGAGCGTGAACGCCCAG
>CAIYMF010000321.1 GCA_903927265.1 uncultured bacterium
CGCCAGTCTGACGTCGAGTAAATTTCGTCGTTGTAGGGGCGATTCGTCGTCCTGGCACAATTTGCCCGATCCCGACTTTCGCCCCGACGATTGGGGCGCCGAAAGGCCGTCATGTCCTTGACAGATCCCCACCTGACGACCCTGGCCGATCATTTCGGCATCGCTCGTGATTATTACGACTGGAAGGGCCAGTACACCGAGGTCGGGGAGGCGACTGTTATTGCTGTCCTTGACGGTTTGGGAATTGACGCGTCGACTCCGGAACGTGCCGAACGCGCGTGCCACGAGGTGACTAACCGGAAGTGGCGTCGAGTGTTGCCCGGAATCGTGGTCCTACGTGAGGGCCAAGAGGGGCGGGTTGACGTCCACGTTAACGCAGGGGAGTGGGTGGAGGTTCACGTCGTTTGCGAGGACGGGCAACACCGCGAGTGTTGGCAGGTTGATAATTGGAACCCCGATCGCCATGTGGACGATCGTTGGATTGGTGAGGCCACCTTCGGTATCCCTGGCGATCTACCGTTGGGCTACCACACGATCGTCGCGACGACTGCGGACCATCGCGCGACTTCTACGCTTGTTGTCTCCCCGAACTGGCTCGGCCTTCCTCGTTCGATGGGTTCGTCTCGGGTCTGGGGCCATGCCGTGCAGTTGTATTCGACTCGCTCCCGCGCCTCCTGGGGAATGGGCGATTTTTCCGACCTGGCGGACCTGTCCACCTGGGCGGCCACTCAGGGTGCTGACTACGTGCTCGTGAATCCGCTGCATGCCAGCCAGGTTGTTTCCCCTATCGAGCCGTCGCCGTATTTGCCTTGCAGCCGCCTCTTCCTGAACCCGCTGTATGTGCGCCCCGAGATCATCCCGGAGTATGCCGACCTCGACGTCTATGAGCGTTCCCAGGCACGCTCGGCCCGGGCCCAAGCAGCGGCCGATGTTGAGGCGATCGATCGAGATCGTTCCTGGAACGCTAAGCTGCCAGTGCTAGAAGCCGTCCATGCCCTTGGCCTGGAGGGATCGAGGGAATTGTCCTACCAGGCATTCCGCCGGCTGCGCGGTACTCGTCTAGGAGATCTCGCGACGTGGTGTGCATTGACGGAGGTATACGGCAACGATTGGCGCACCTGGCCCGAGGAGTATCAACGCCCCAGCAACCGTGCCGTCTCAGAATTCGTGCGAGCCCACGAGGAACGCGTCGACTTTTTCATGTGGCTGCAGTGGATTGCTGACCAACAGCTTTCGGCGGCTCAATCTGCCGGACGTGATGCCGGGATGTCGCTGGGACTCATGTGCGATATGGCGGTGGGTGTTTCCGGTGCCGGAGCTGATGCGTGGATGCTCGGGAAGCTCTTTGCTGACGGCGTTTGCGTCGGGTCACCGCCTGATGCTTTTAATCAGGCTGGGCAGGAATGGGGACAGCCTCCGATGCGTCCCGACATCCTCGCCGATCTGGCATATCGGCCTTTCCGCGACATGGTGCGCGCCGCTTTGCGTCACGCTGGTGGTATTCGCATCGACCATATTCTCGGCCTGTTCCGGCTGTGGTGGGTTCCCGTCGGTCTCGGCCCGCGTATGGGTACTTACATACGGTACGACCACGAAGCCATGGTTGGTATTTTGGCGCTGGAGGCGCACCGGGCTTGCGCCCTTGTCGTGGGCGAGGACCTGGGAACGGTAGAGCCGTGGGTGCGCGCCTACCTGCGTGAGCGCGGCATCATGGGCACCTCGGTCCTGTGGTTCGAGAACGGTGAGAATGGCAATCCGCTGCCTCCTGAGCAGTGGCGCGAG
>CAIYMF010000322.1 GCA_903927265.1 uncultured bacterium
ACTTCAGCGAGGCGAGCACGCGCCCGGTCAAGTCGACGCTGCGCAATGTGTGCTTCCCTCTGAACCTGCGTGAGCTTGGCCTCGCTATCTCGGAGAGACGTTGCAGCATCCTTCACCCGACGATCAAGCGGTGCAAGCGGTGTTGTCGAAACGGGCGGCGCCACTAGCGTCGAGCCGAGGGCGGACCCCGTGGACGGAATCAAGTTACTTGGCATCTACCGAGTCACCCACCTTCATTGCAGTTACTTCAGCGACATCGCCGGCCGCCTTCGAGCCGCGTTCGAGATTTCCGTCGTCGTCAGCGAGCTCGCCTTCATCGACGTCCGACTCTTCAGGCTCGTCGTCAACAGTGACGACAACCGAGTCATTGTGAACTACGTCTACGGGGGCCAGCGAATCATCGTCACTCTCTTCAGAGAGATCGGCGTACTCCGCTTCTTCGACGAGGGACTCATATTCGATCTGGGCGCTGTACGCCTCACTCGACGCGACCTCGAGGAGATGCTCTTGTTCGGCGACCTCCGTCTCGATGGTCGAGAGGGACTCCATCTGGGCAGCGATTCGCTGCTCGGTGAACTCAATGCGCTTCTCAACCTCACGAATCCAGCGCTCCGCCTCGCTGGTACTCAACCATTGAACTCCGTCATCAGTTACGGTCGACGGCCGGAAAGTCGTGAGCACCCCAGCAGGGGGTACCCAACGATCACTGGGATCAGGACATACGAAGCCGACATCGCCGATCACCTTCGGGTGACCCTGTTCCGAGACCATCGTGATCTCACGCGACTGCATCGCTTGGGTAGTTTCCGGCATGAAAGTGCCGGCTTGCGAATTCGACTCTTCGCGCTTCTTACGCCTCCCCTTTCGCGCCGGGGCGGCGGCTCGCGTGGCAAGCGCCTGCGACCCAAGAATCGCAAGGTCGTCGCTCCTGCCTGCGCTCCGTTGCGGGGCCGATTTCGACAGGTCTGGGATAGTCGAGCCGTCAAGCACTGAGAAGATCAGCGTGCGAATCTCGCTCCACATCTTGGGCGCCAAATCGCGCTTTCCAAGAGTCAATGGCTCAGCAAACTGACGACGCAACTGTTCTTTCCGTTGTTCGAGTTGTTCAGCTTGCTGGCCAATCTGCCGATCGAGACGCGATCGTGAACGGCCGAAGTCGAGGCTGGCATCGACTTCCTCTGCTCCCTCTTCACCGTGGAGTGCAGCGGTAGCTTTCTTACTCGCCTTGGTCGTGATCATGTCAAAAATCCAGCCTGGCGTCGCGAGAAGTTTGTCCATGAAGAATTTGAAGAAGGCCCAAATTGAGGCCCAGATTCCGCGTCTGATTTTGCGGTAGGGAAGGAGATCACGCCGTCGATAGCCCAATCGTCCGTTGTCGATACGCATCGTGAGGCCCACCATGCGCGCTACAGCCTCTTCGTTATCTGCGGGATCAAGTACCTCGAGAGTCGACACGTTGCTGGCTATCAGCGGGTCAAGGAGCGGCGACTCGGCGCGGACCGAATCGACCAGAGCCCGTTGCGCTGTACGAAATGCGAGGGCATCGCTCAATACTGCGCGTACGTTGACTCGCTGGGCTACACACACTTCCTGACCCCGAGCGTTGAGGTCAGCGGTGTCAAGTTCGTACACCGACTTGTTAAGCCCAGGCCACAATCCAGCAGCCGTCGCAACATTGGCGAGAATGAAAGCATCCATGCGCGCTTCATCTGTGTCACGCGTGAATGCGTCGAAAGACGACGGCGTTGGTCGATCCTCCGGCGCGACCACAATGTTGACGTTCCATTTGCGTTCAAGGAGGTGAAGTCGGGACCCCCCCAATCGGTTTGTGGGGGCGAACACAAGGTTCGCCTTCACTACACGTGTTCCGACGGTCTCGCCAGTCGCTGTACGCCGCTCATCAGGCTGCGACAATTTGACGAACTCCGAGAGAACCTCGAGCGTTTGGTCTTGGCGCGCGTCATGCGTCGTCAACGCTGGGTCAACGAAATCGTCAACCCAGCGCACCACCAGCATTCGGAGGATTGATACCTCTCCACGCCCCAGCTCACGGAAGACATCGACCGTGCGGCGGCCGTTGTGGCCAATGACGTGGCCTGTGATGCGCGGTGGTCGCCCGGTGGTCGCCACTGCGTATTCGCCGGCCTCATCGAGAACATCTTCAACTCGGATCCACAATGCCGGTGCAAGCAGCCACGAGCGAGTCCACTGCTCGATGACATCGAGCAGCCGACCACCCCGCGGCTCCCCCGGTAGGAGGATGACCGGAACGATGCCGTCGGACCAGATTTCGTCGGTCACAGAATCCCCGTAGTGTCCTCAATGGCATCGGTGCGACTGACAGCCTCATGAATGAGTTGAAGTGCTGCGACCACCTGTGCCCGCAACTCCCACAGACGATGGGTATTCAACTCGTTTGGATTGGCCTCGACACCTGCGAAGACCTTCTCGACGGTCGCGCGCGCCGAGGCTACCGACTTCAGTAGAGCATCTCGTCGCACCTCGGCAGGATCAGTGGCCGTACCAGCGGTTGCAGCGTTCGGAGTCAATCCCTGAGAAGGAGTCGCGCCATTGCGCACCCATTGGGAGAGTACTTCCTGGACCCCTTCGCCAAGGTCACGCAAACGCCAATACGGCAAGAGGGCATCCAGACTGGCAGGCGAGCTGACGCCCACTTGTGCAATTGCGATGCCCAAGGATTTGAGCACTGCGGGCAGGATCTCGTGTTCGGCATCGCCACGACGGAATCCAAGAAGCGGGTGCGGGAATTCAATCCATTGTCCGCGAACATCGCCCACCTCAACGAGTGGTCCACCCGAGACAGTCGGATTGGAGGTGCGCCTAATTCCCATCATGCCCGCAACGAACCAACCCGTGATCATTTGCTGAATCACGTCATCGGTCGCAGGAATTGCCTCAGTGAGCGGGCGTCCACGACGCATCTCCCACCAACTTGAACGTAAACCAAGCTCGCGGTTGTTTTCTCCCCAACTCGACGAAATGGGCTGCATCAATGTGCGGAACACCATGGGGTGGTACGCCTTGCGTGTTACTTGGAAGAAGTCGAGCTGCTGAGGCTTGACATCCCCGAACTTGATGCCACCTTGCCGCTCGATTTGATTACTATCGAGTACAGGTTCGATCAGATGCTGCAACGAACGCGGCAGGGTGCTGGCGGATGTATATGAGGTCACCGTTTGACCGGGATGCACGATTCCAAGCAAGTCGGGTCGGATATCTGCCATCGGGCCACTTGCCCGAAGCGCCGCACCAAGCGCCGCAGTAAAGGTGGCTTCGCGGGCCGATTGTTCGGCGATGTCCGGGGTGTTGAGATAGGTCTCAAGATCCTGCTTGAGGAATCGCCCCAGAATTGTGACGTCGTCATCGACGACGGTGACTCGAGCACGATCAACGTAAACCTCGGCCCTCGTCGGAATGCTTGCTCCCGCCCGCTGGGCCGAAGTGTTGGC
>CAIYMF010000323.1 GCA_903927265.1 uncultured bacterium
CCAATCCAACGAACCGGGCCAAGCAACTGCGCGTGGCGAATGGCACCGACACGGCATACGAACTCGCGCGCAAGCACAACGTCAAGGTGGCCTGGGGTACGGACGCGCTCTTCGACCAGCGCGTGATTCGACTTCAAGGCGCCCAACTTGCTCGCATGACCCGCTGGTACACACCGGCTGAGGTCTTGCAGATGGCCACTTCGGTTAACGGTGAATTGCTGCAGATGAGTGGCGAGCGCTCGCCGTATCCCGGTCGACTCGGCGTCGTGGAAGCCGGCGCGCTTGCCGACCTGCTGTTGGTAGATGGCAACCCGCTGGAGAATCTTGATCTCGTTGCGGATGCCGAGACGAACTTCGTCGTGATCATGAAGGCCGGCGTTGTGTACAAGAACACGTTGCCGTCCGCATGACCACACCCGACAGTGCGTGGCTTCTGCGCGAACGCGATCGCAGTTGGACGTGTGAGGGTGCGTCGGGCGAAGTCGTGGCATTCCATCAGTCACTCGACGGTTACGCGCACACTCCGCTGGTGTCGCTGCCTTCTCTGGCCGAAGAGCTCGGAGTCGCGCGAGTACTAATGAAAGACGAGTCGTTGCGTCTAGGCCTGCCGGCGTTCAAAGCACTCGGTGCATCGTGGGCCATTCATCGTGCACTCGCAGAACGTGACGCCGACCTTGGTCCGGCGTTACTCGTCACCGCCACTGATGGAAACCACGGGCGTGCGGTGGCGCGTTTCGCGCGCCTGCTTGGCCATCGAGCACACATCGTGATCCCCGTTGGGGTGCACCCCGTAGCAATTGCGGCGATCGAATCTGAAGGTGCGCGCGTCACGATGGTTGAGGGCAGTTACGACGAAGCCGTTGCTGCGGCCGCTGAGGTGGCGCGCGTTGAAGGCGGCATCTTGGTGCAAGACACCGCGTGGGCCGGTTACGAAACGATTCCCGCGTGGATTGTTGAGGGCTACGCGACGCTCTTCGCCGAAATCGACGAACAACTGGCCACTGAGCCTGACCTCGTCATCGTTCCTGTGGGTGTTGGATCGCTTGCTCAAGCGGCGGTGACGCACTACCGGCGAGCCGACTGCGCGGGTTCGACTTCGGTCGTTTCTGTTGAGCCCGAAACGGCAGCCTGTGTGCTTGCCAGTCTGCGTGCTGGCGAGGCGGTATCAATTCCCACCTCGTACACAGTGATGGCGGGGCTCAATTGTGGAACTCCGTCAACCTTGGCGTGGCCGCTGCTTCACGCGGGATTGGATGGCGCCGTTTCCGTTACCGATTCGGCGGCGCAAACAGCCGTGCACGATCTGGCGGCGCAGGGCCTTGAGGCCGGGCCGTGCGGTGGCGCTGGCGTTGCAGCCGCACGCGTGCTGCTGGTCGGCGAAGGGGCCGATGCTCGTCGCTCGGCGTTGGGCATCACATCGGAAAGCACGGTAGTGCTGCTGGTCACCGAGGGGTCCGAAGCCAATCCGGCCTGAGTTGCCTGAAAGCCGCAACGTTCGGCCGGATAGTGTGGCGTCATTGAGCC
>CAIYMF010000324.1 GCA_903927265.1 uncultured bacterium
AGCTTGCCCTCGACCGCGACGACACCCTGTGCCTCGTGATCGCTGATGACGGAGTGACGGGATTGCAGCAGGGTCCCGCTGGCCTCGGAACGCGCACGATGGACGCGGCCTGCCTCAGTTGGAGCCTGAACGCGAACGAGAGCGGTCACACCCTGGTGGCTCGGTTCCCGACGAAGGGCGACCTGCCCGATGAATGATCAAGTGATCCCTCCTCGGAGTGTCCTGCTCGTGGAGGACGAAGCCATGTCCCGCGGACTGCTCGCCGCGGTGCTGACAGCGGCAGGGTTCGACGTGTTCACGGCGGCCACCGCGGACGAGGCGATCGACGCGTTCGTCGCCGTGGATCCGGACGCCCTCATCACTGACATCGACCTCGGCGCCGGCGCGACTGGGCTCGACCTCGTCGTCTCCCTTTCCGCGAGGAATCCCCACCTGCCGGTGGTGGTGCTGTCGAACTACGTGATCACCCCGGACTACACGAACCCCGTCCTGTCACGCGCCGCCTACCTTCGTAAGAAGGATCTGGGCGACACCGGAGCGCTGCTCGTCGCCCTCGACACCGTGCTTCGCGAGCAGGGCAGCCAGACGGGCCCCGACCACGGACACGGAGGACGTCTCGCAGCGCTCACCACCTCCCAGATCCATGTCCTGCGCATGATCGCCGTGGGCATGTCGAATGCTGAGATCGCCGAGCATCGACGGTGTTCCCTGCGCGCCGCCGAGCACATGGTGCAGCGCACCTTCACGGCTCTCGGGCTCGGAGCTGACCCGCGATCGAACACGCGCGTGATCGCTGCCCGCATCTATATCGAGGAGGCCGGCATGCCGGCTATCGAGGAAGTGGCTCCCCAAGAGTTCTGACGGCCGTTGCTCCTATGGAGACGTTCGGGTTGTGCACCGAGACCGGATCTGGTCCTCGAATCACCGCTTAGCGTGACGTTGGTTGAAGCCTGCCCTGGGCATTCGGCCAAGGAGGAAGTTGTGTGGGTTCGTCGGTTGGTGACTGTTGTGAGTGCCGTCTCACTGATGGGCGTCGGGCTGGCTGTCCTGCCCACCCCATCCGTTCAGGCTGTCGGGGGCGGAGATACGTGGGCCGCTTGGACCGCCTCGACTCCAGGCTCATCGACTCCGGGTCTGACTGCCCCCGCACTATCGGTGGCGATTGATGGCGCTGACGTCTACGTCGGCACCGGGGCCACGAACAGTGCCTGCGGCACCGCGGCCGGGAACGTGTGCCAGTGGGACGGCACATCCTGGGCAACCGTGGGAACTGGCAATGGGACGAATGGCATCGCGACGATGGCGCTTCGGCCAGGCACCCATGACCTCTACGTTGGTGGCAACTTCCAGCAGATGGGCATCCTCGCCTTGGATAACGCAGGGCCCAGCTTCATCGGGCGCTACGACGGCACATGGCACGCACTGGGCTCCGATCTGACGGGCAATTGGTGCAGCGGCATGCCTGTTACATCTATGGCTTTCGTCGATGCGGGCCATCTGTTGGCCGCCTTCGACTACTCGAGCGGCACGTCGCTGTGCACCATAGATCTGAGCGCTGGTACGCCGTCCTGGGCACGTGTAGCAACTGCCAACGGGAACGTCCTCGACATGGCCATGTCCTCCTCTTCGATGGTCTACATGGCAGGTACCTTCACCAGCGTTTCCAGCGTCTCTCCAGCGTCCACGACGTCAGCAAGCAGGGTCGCTCTTGGGACACTGAGTGGGTCGACATGGGCTTGGTCTGCCTTAGGCGCAGGAGCCAGCTCAACGGTCCGTGCAGTGGCAGTCGGCGATAGCACTCATGTGTATCTGGGCGGTGACTTCGCCACGGTGGACGGTGTCGCCTGCAT
>CAIYMF010000325.1 GCA_903927265.1 uncultured bacterium
GATGCACGCAACACCGATCCGAGGCAGCAGAAGCTGCTGGAAGTCACGCCGGAATTCGGTCCGGGGCAGTACGTACCGTGCTCGAGCCAGGGCACGCACAGCACGTTGACCGAATGCTGGATGTGCTGGTGTGACGTCGATCGTGGCGCCATCACCGCAGAAGAAGCGCTGGCGGCGCTGCCTGCCGCGTAACGAAAGTGAGGGGGTCGAGTCCGAAGGGATTCGGCCCCCTTTCGTCTCTTCCTGACATGGTCACTCCGCGCGGATAAGGTGCCAGTTAGGGGGTGCACATGGGACGAGTCGAGTTGGCACTTGCGGCATACGCGGGCAGTGTTGTTGAGGCGCAGGAGTGGGGACCGTACGAGGTTGTCACTGCCGACGAGTTAGACACGCAACGACCCTCGGGGCCCACGCTGGCGGTGATTACCGCTGGCGAGTTATCGCTCGCGACAGTGCGCTCGGTCGCCGCTCTCATGGGTGCTGGACGCGACGTCTTTGTGTTCACCGATGTGCAGGCTCCCCGCGAAACCTGGGAGTGGCTGCCGCGCGAGGTTGTGTTCGATGGTGTGGGTCTGGAAACGGATTCCGCCGACGTACCGTCAAGTTCGGTGTACGGCGATGAGGCAGCATCCTCGATGCTTCGCAATGCCGTGATGTCAATGGGTGCATCAGCAGCACCCGATCAGGTTCTGGTCGTACCTGACGTTCCTAGCGCTGAAACGCTCATCAGCGATCGCGCCATGCTTGAGCAGGTACGCGATTGGTTCGGCAGTTTCATTGTCGGAACATCGTCGTGGACTGGGTTGGAGTTGGTCGTTCCAGTGACGTCTGCGTTGGGGTGCCCCGGCACCGTTCGACTTCGTCACTGTCGCGGCGGAAGTGGCGGCGAGCCGTGCGTGCGCGTGCTTGTCCCGGTAGCCCGCGGAGTGTCTGCCGCAGCGCCCAATGTCGAGGGCTGGAACGCCTCGGTCAGTTGGGCATTGCGGAAAGCGGAGTCTTACTACCTCAACTACACGGGGCTGGCTGAATCAACGACAGATCGGGAAGAGAGTCTGCGTCGTGATCTTCAGCGCGCAGGAACTCCGGTGCCAGGACCGCTGTCGAACGTCGATGAACTCGCCGACCCCGCAATTCCCCAATTTGGCGCGAATCACGGCGCGTTCCCGAGTGCTGCAGGTGCCCGCGTGATGGCTCTTGGGGAGTCGCTGTCGATCGGTTGGGACCTGCCGGTTGAGCTCGCGTCCATGGTGATGGCGATCTATGGCCACCGAGCGGCTCTTGCACTTATTGATCTTCCCGTTGTCGCGCCAGGCTGGCTCGATGAAATCGGTGGAAGGGTTGTGGGCGAGTGATGAGTATCTGCCCGGCGTGTGATGAGTTGGTCGACGATCCCATCGGGTTTCGTCGAGAACACTTTGATTGTGCCGTGGAACGCATCACCGAGCTATTCGGCGATGCCTACGAATATGCGCAGGGTGTTGAGCGCGTGTGGCAGCAGACCTCAAATTGGAGCCTGCCGGCTGTGGCCGAATCGGTGCGCCGGTACGACCTCGTCATTGAAGAATGCCGCGCCGCCGACATCGGCTTGCTCGTCTCTGTACGACTCCTGTGCCAAGTGTTCTCTGCAGGAATGCTTCTGGTGCAGACGGACCTGCGGGAAGGAATCGAGCGGCTCGACGCCACGCGGGCTGAACTAGAGACACCTTCCCGTGACACGCCGGCACCCACAACGGAATCTGGAGCAAAGATCCGAGAAGAACTGGCTCGTGGCTATAGGAATCTCGCCCGGATCCTTTCGGGCCTAAGGGTCGACGCCTCTGAACCAGTCACGACGCAAAACGCAAGCGCCTTCGAATACCTAGCGAGGTGGGCAATCAGAGGCGGCGACTATGACGCCGCGGAGTGGTATTGGACTCAGCTCAACAACTCCTCGGCACCGATTTGGGTGATCAACTCGGCCAACTCCCTTTGCTTTTCGGTGCTCATGCCGCAGGGACGATTCGACGAGGCGCAGCAGTTGCTGAATCAAGGTGTTCTGCTGAACCTCGGATATCAGAGTGTTAACTGCCGCAGCAATCTCGGCGTCTGTGAATTCGAACAGGGCCACATCGATGCCGCGGTGGTGCACTTCCTTGAAGTGCTACGTGCGCCTGACGGACCGTTCGACGAAGCGTTGCACTATCTCGCTCGCATTGCCGAGGCACGAGGTGATGAATCGGAGGCGACTCGCCTGCGTGATCTACTGCAACGCGCGCTACCCACGAGCGCGTACGCCGCTCGACATCGTGGCGAGGAAAGGTCCGGTGGCTTGTGCCCGGAGCCAGCTTTTCCCTTGCTACCGGAAGTTCAGCGTGGCGCAACTGTTGCGACCGCAGTCGTCTACGAGGAAGAGTCCGACGATGAAGGCGACGACGACTACTTTCCAGATGGCTACGAGTACGCCTCCGCAGTCTCTCTCTTTGCGATTGGCGAGATAGTTCAGCAGCCTGCCGAAGGCGGAGTGCAGTGGGTGTGGGTGAGCAACCCGGCAGCAGAAGCGGCGCGCCAACCCTCTGACGAGCAAGTCCAGCAGGTCGTGAGTGCATTGCAGGGCTCAGTAGTCGAGGTGCTACATGAGCGGGTCATGTCCCCCCTTGACCAAGCGTCGGCAACGGCTCCTGTCGATGAGGATGCCATGCTGCGGTCGGGCTGGACTGTGGTGCGTACTCGAGGACCCATGAGCCAGCTCGTCTCAAGTGTGCGGTTGGGCGTTGTCAACGTCGGAGGAAAGCCATTCCTACAGGTAGATGCACCGATCTTTGTGCGGCGCCCTGAGGCGGTGAGTGGCCTGCTTGAAGAGATGGGAGCACGAGCGGACGCACCGTGGCAACGCGAGTGGTGCGACCTACGACAACTGCAACTCACAGTCGAATGGATGCTCCGCAAAGTTGAAACTTCCCACCCGGCACTGCTTGGCGACCTTGAGTTTCTGGTCAATCCGCAATCGCCGCCAAGTGCCACGGCGAATACGGGCGCCTTCCCCGGCTGGAGTTCACGTCGAATCGCTGGATTGATGCCTGTGTACGAAGAGGGCGTCGCCCGTTTCGACCTCAAAGGCATTGTCTGGGCGGGGTGGCAGTTTGAGTTGGTTGAGAGTCGGCTTCGCACCACGACCGAGATGTTCCTGGGTCGGGCGTTGCTCGCCCTCATCGATCTGCCGAATCTGATGGATGTTGATGACGCGGGCATGCCTTTGTACTTCGAACTGATGGGAGTTCCGTTCGATACTGCAGAGTCGTGGTACTCGGTCGTCTCGGATCGCGTTGACGGTGGTGGAGCAGTCACGGACGCCGAAAATGTGTCAACCGCGACACAGGCGCCGGCCAACTGGTACCACGACCCGCACGGCCAGCACCGGCTGCGCTATTGGGATGGAACGCAGTGGACCGAGCACGTGTCCGACTAGTCGTGTCTGTCACACCCCTCTTTTACGGTGTAAAACGAAGGGAGGCGACATGGCCGACGATCTGCGCAGACTGGCACGCGAACTGGGTGTCACCACCGCACGCCTGCGTTCGAAACTGGGTTCAGGGTGGGTCGCCGCAGGTGACGATCTCGACGGATTCAACATCACCGTGGGGCCGGTCTACCTCGACTCCGCTGACAATCCGCGGGTAGGAATCCACGTCACCACCGTGTATTCGTGCGTCGACCCGCGCCCTTCCATCGACGTCGTGGTCGGTCGCCCGGCGCACGGTTCGCCTCTCGATCGTCAACCGTGGGTGGTGTACCGCGACGACGAGGGTGCGTGTACGCGTCACGAATTCGGTGATGTGTCGATCGTCGAATGGTTGAGTGTGGTCGTTCGCCGAGTTGCTGCAGCGCCCGATTCCGAGTTGTTCGCCAGCTCCCACCTGCCCACCGTTGAATAGCGAACTCAGAGTGAACTCGCCCCCATCAATGGTCGCTGATCGGCATACTGGCGTCATGGCAAAAGTGGGCAAGTGGCTCCTCGTCATTATCGGACTGGCCATGGGCTTCGTCGTCGTGCTGGTGGTGGTCGCGTTCGGCTACCTGCTGTACGTGCGCATTCCCCAGAACGCGGCGGGCATGGCGGCCAAGAGCGTGTGCTCGGCGCATTTTGTAGCGGGCCGTCCAGCTGACGCACTGACCTTGATGGAACAAGACGTGCTACCTGCCAGCCCAGCGCTGAGCATCATCTCGACGTCAATCAATGAAGAAGAGAAGACCGTCACTTCCCGCTTCCTCTATGTCGTGCGCCGCCAGGCGTCACTGCTGAACCAGCGCGGATGTGTACTTGATGAGCCGGCGCAACCCGGAGCAATTGCCTACACGCCTGCCCCGCCGAAGCCCGGCCAGTGGCCCGCAGGCGACGAAGTCGCTCCCCAGCCTCAGCAGGACGCCATGTTGAAACTGGTCAAGGTGGTCGACAATGCATTCGTCGGTGAAGGCGACCCGGAGAAGGCGAACGCCCGCGCCGTCGCCGTCGTGCAAGGTGGCAAGTTGCTCATCTCGCGTGAGGGCAAAGACTTCGAGACGAATACCGCGCTGCATGGCTGGTCAATGACGAAGACGGTGGGCGCGATGTTGTTCTACAAGCGCGCTGCCGAAGTCGGCCTCGACATCAACACACCTGTCGTCAACGCCTTCCGACCGAACCGCGAGCCGTCATGGGTTGCCGAGTGGCGCAAAGACGAGCGCGCGAAGATCACGGTCGCCGACTTGCTGTACATGCGCGACGGCCTGCAGAACGAGGAAAGTTACAGCGTCACCGGAGCTGTCGTGCAGATGCTCTACGGCGAACCCGACATGGCCGCGTGGGCCGCGGGTATGCCTGCCAAATACCCGGCCGGAACTCACTGGGAGTACCTCAGCGCGACGGCAAACATTCTGGCCGACGTCACCAAGGGACAGTTCGATTCCGACGAGGAGTACTGGGCGTATTCCAAGACCGAACTCTTCGACCCCATCGGCGTCACGACGGCCACTCTCGAAACCGACACCTCCGGTACCTGGGTGAGCTCGTCGTACCTATGGACCAGTTCGCTCGACTGGGCGCGCCTTGGACAGTTGATGTTGCATGACGGTGACTGGTACGGAAAGCAGGTGCTTCCGGCCGGCTGGTTAAAGGTCGCCACCACACCGGCAGTTCCGGAAGGTGAAGGACACGGATACGGCGCACAGACGTGGCTGTACGGCGAGAAGAATGGCGGATCGTGCAGCGCGTACCCGGGAGTTCCGGCTGACACGATTGCCATGGAAGGTCACTGGGGTCAGGACGTGGTGATGATTCCGTCGCTCGACGCCGTGATCGTGCGCTTGGGCTGGACCTTCAACAATGACCAGTTCGATGACTGCCAACTCATCAGTGATGTGGTCGCCACGTTGAAGTAGATGGCTGTGGGTAGTGCGACCGCGACGCCGCACTCTGCAGCCGGCCTGACCTGCCTCTACCCTTGGGCCATGGCAATCCGGATGCGCCCTGACCTCGCGAACCTTCCCGCGTACAAGGCTGGCCAGCGACCCGCCGAGCGCACCGACGACCTCACCACCTTCAAGATCAGTTCGAACGAGAACCCCTACCCCCCGCTTCCGAGCGTGCTTGAAGCGATCGCGCGCGCCGCGCAGAACACGCACCGCTACCCCGATCCGCTGTGCACCGATCTCATTGCCGCGCTCGCGACGCGGTTCGATGTGCCCGCCGAGAATGTGGCCGTCGGAACCGGCAGCGTCGCCGTGTGCGGACAACTCAATTCCGCCACCATCACGCCCGGAAGTGAAGTCGTCTACCCCTGGCGTTCATTTGAGGCGTACCCGATCTGGACTTCCATCGCGCACGGAGTCAGCGTGCAGGTTCCACTCACTGCCGAATGGGCCGTCGACCTTGACGCGATGGCCGACGCGGTTACCGATCGCACGAGCCTGGTGTTTGTGTGCACGCCCAACAACCCCACGGGTCCGGCCGTGAAGCACGCCGATCTCGTGCGCTTCATCGACCGCATTCCAGCCCACGTTCCCGTCGTCATCGACGAGGCTTACGTCGAGTTTGCGCGCGACCCCGAAATCGCCGACGGACTCGCCCTGCACCGCGAGCGTCCCAACGTCGCCGTGCTGCGCACCTTTAGCAAGGCCTACGGTCTTGCCGCACTGCGCGTCGGCTTCGTCATCGCCCCGCCTGAACTGGCCGACTATGTGCGGCGCACGGCCACTCCCTTCGGTGTCAGCACGATCGCGCAAGAGGCCGCGATCGCCTCACTCAACGACGAAGCAGAACTCTTCGCGCGCGTCGATGCACTCGTCGAGGAACGTCGCCGCGTTGAGCATGCCCTTCGTGAGCAGGGCTGGCGCATTCCGACCTCTGAGGCCAACTTCATCTGGCTGCCGCTCGACGACTCGCACGCATTCGCCGCCCACGCCGAAAACTACGGACTCACCGTGCGTCCCTTCCCCGAAGGCGTGCGCATCACGATCGCCGAGACTGAAGCCAACGACCGCTTCATCGAGGTGTCCGCGGCCTGGCAGGCGCTGACTTCCTGATCTGCACGGCACCCACCATCGGCAGCACTGTCGAGTTCACGGATTCTCTGGGCAATTCCGCACGTTAAGCGTGCGAAGTTGCCCAGAGAATGCGGCAATTCGCATCACTCACGCCGCCAGTATTCGTCGACGCAACGCCACGGCGGCGCGGATCTCAGCCACTACGACATCGGGTTCGTCGCGTAACCGCTGCCACGTGAACCGCAGCACCAGCCAGCCTCGATTGACAATGAGGTTCTGCCGCACTCGATCTCGTTCGAAGTCGGCTCGGGTCGAGTGAAACGCGTGACCGTCGATTTCCAGACAGAGGCCAAGTTCGGGAAGGGCAAAGTCGAGCTCGGCAAGTACCTTTCCGCGTGCGTCGTAGATCGGGTAGTTGGAGACCCATCCCCGAATGCGCGTTCGCTTGAGTAATGGGGGAACGAGACGCTCGGCCGCCGAACGTGTGCCGCCGTCCACGTGTTCGACTAACGCCGCCAACCGTTGCGCTCCGGTGCGGCCGCGTCCGAGTCGTCCCGCGACTAGCGCTGCCACTCTTCCCGGAACGAACACGCGATGACGAACACCTAGATCAATCAGCGCCGGTACTTCCAATTCGTCTGCCACGCGGATGAGGTCGAGTAGCGCGTCACCCGGCAGTGCGACGGAACCCGCTGGACCACGCCGCGTGCGGCGTTCAATGGCATCGCGCAGCAGCAGGACTCCGGGTACTCGTGAATGCTCAGTTGCCGGACACCACGCCACCAAACGACGATCGTCGATACTCCACCCCGTGAGGCGTAGCGCCGTCGCTCCGCTGAGCACCGCATTCGGCCCCAACCTCACACGTACCGCCCACGCGTCACGAAGGTCGCTACCAGCCGACTGACTTCCGACAACGAGACAGCCGAGATAGGAACCCCACAAACCGGCCTTGACCCTGCGGCTGATCGCAGCGTCATCGAATCCGAGCTCGGCTGCTTGACGCCGGCTGACCAGGCCGCCCTGGTCGAGTGCTAACCGCGTGATGCCCGCGGGGTCGATTCGCATGGGATCATGGTGGTCGAAATCATCGGCACGCGCGCTGACCATCCACAGCACTGTCGATTTCCGGGAAACTCTGGGCAGATTCGCACGTTAAGCGTGCGTTTTTGTACAGAGAATGGGAAAACTACTGCGACTCGACCTTCATTCGCGCACCCGTTCGTTCACCCGTCACGACCAGCGCAACTCCAGCCAGTGTCAGCGCACCGCCGAGCACCAGCGCGAGCGTGATCTGCTGCTGCAACACCAGCCACCCCAAGAACAGCGCTACCACCGGGTTCACATACGCGTACGTCATCGCCAGCGACAAGGGCACATGCGTAATGAGCCACGTGAACCCGGTGTACCCGACGACACCGGCAGTCGTCAGATACAGAATCGCCACCCATGAGCGGGTACTGATCACTGAGAGGTCAACGTTCTCGTGCAGCAACCGCGACCACAGGAAGAAGAACACTCCGCCGAACGTCATCTCGTACGCGACGAGCACCAAGGGGTCGCGCGGGAGGGTCATTTTGGGGGCCATGAACGATCCGAGGGTCCAGATCACCTGTCCGCACAGAATCACTAGCGACCACGTAATGCGATCGACCGACATCCCCTCGCCGGTTGGCCGCAACAACATCACGAGACCGAGCAGTCCGACGGCGACTCCAATCCAGGTGAAGGCATGTGGTCGGTCACCCGTGACCGTACGAAACAAGACACCCCACAGGGGCCCCGTTGCCACCAGGAGCGCCGCCACTCCGATGGGAACGTACCGCTCGCCCATCGCCACCGAGCCGATGCCGGCGGTGAGCATCACCAAGCCGAGGCCGGCTCCCGACACGGCCTCACGCAGTGGAACTTTGAGTACGCGTGGACCCTTGAAAATCGCCACTACCAGCGTCATCAACAGACCGGCGCCGGTGACCCGCACGCCCATCGCCCACATTGGCTGGGCCGTCTCGATTGCGACCGCGATGCCGAGGTAGGTCGAGCCCCAAATGATGTAAACAATCGCCAAATTGGTCCCCACCAGCGCTCGAGTCGGAGCGGGTCTGGAGGTCACACGATCACCCTCCCATGCAGGGGTGAAAAGCACGCCAGACGGTATGTCAAGGACAAGTAAAGGTCAGGACCAAGGTCCCGCCGGTTAGGGACGCATGCGTACGGTAATTGGTCGTCGGCACTGAAAAACTGAGGCCTGAGTCCGTCTGCGGACCTACCGGAGTTCAACTTCAGGAGATGACAATGGGCAACTTGGATCTAGCCCGCTGGCAGTTCGGCATCACGACTGTGTACCACTTCCTCTTCGTCCCCATCACGATCGGACTTTCGTTCCTCGTGGCAGGTATGCAGACGGCGTGGGTGCGTACCAACAACCCCAAGTGGCTTCAGGCCACCAAGTTTTTCGGGAAGCTCTTCCTGATCAACTTCGCGATGGGTGTGGTGACGGGCATCGTGCAGGAATTCCAGTTCGGAATGAACTGGAGTGACTATTCACGTTTCGTCGGCGACATTTTCGGCGCTCCCCTTGCGGTTGAGGCGCTGCTCACCTTCTTCCTCGAGTCGACCTTCCTGGGTCTATGGATCTTTGGCTGGGACCGATTGCCGAAGAAACTGCACTTGGCCACCATCTGGGCTGCCGCAATCGGCACCGCCCTGTCGGCTTACATGATCTTGGCGGCCAACGCCTTCATGCAGCACCCCGTGGGCTACGTGTACAACCCCGAAACCAAGCGCGCCGAACTCGTTGACTTCTTCGGAGTTCTCTTCCAGAACACGGCAGTCATCGCCTGGGTGCACACGGTGTCGTCTGCCTTCCTCGTGGCCGGCACGCTGGTCTGCGGAATCAGCGCGTGGCTGTTGATGAAGGGCAAGGCTCGCGAGATGGCGACCTCCACCGTCACGATGGGCGCCATTGTGGCGATCGTCGCCGGCGTGTTCGTCGGAATCAGTGGCGACGCCGACGCGAAGATCATGGTCGTACAGCAGCCGATGAAGATGGCGGCAGCTGAAGCGCTCTACGAGACCGCAGGTCCCGCACCATTCTCTCTGTTCACCATTGGCACGCTCGACGGCTCGCAACCGCTGGTGAGCGTCGATGTCCCAGGTGCACTCAGTTTCTTGGCTTGCGGCGACTTCACCTGTGACGTGCAGGGAATCAACAACCTGCAGGCGCAGTACGAGCAGACGTACGGCCCTGGCTGGTACACGCCGAACATCCCGATCACGTACTGGGGTTTCCGACTGATGATCGGTCTGGGCATGATCGCGGTGCTCTTCGGAATGTGGGCACTGTGGGCAACTCGCCGCGAGCGCGTTCCCAGCAGCAAGTGGTTCCTTCGCGCGGCGATTCTGATGCCGTTCCTGCCCTTACTCGGCATGAGCGCCGGCTGGATCTTCACCGAAATGGGACGTCAACCGTGGATCGTCTTCGGCCTGATGGAGACGGCCGACGGTGTGTCTCCGGGTGTTGGCGTCGCGGAGGTCATCATCTCGCTCGTCGTGTTCGCACTGCTCTACGGAGCACTCGCGGTGGTTGAGTTCGGACTGCTACTGCGCACCATCAAGCAGGGCCCACCCGAGAACCTGCCGGCCGACCCGTACGAACGGTCGGACGATCAGGACCAACCCCTTACGTTCGCGTACTGAGTAGCAGGAAGGAATCGAGACGATCATGTTGTCACTACCGCCCGTCGAGGTCTCAAACCTCCAGCTGCTCTGGTTCTGCTTGATTGCAGTGCTGTGGATCGGATACTTCGTTCTTGAAGGATTCGACTACGGCGTTGGAATCCTGCTCCCCGTCATCGGCAAGACCGAAGCCGAACGCCGCGCGATGGTCACCACACTCGGACCCGTCTGGGACGGTAACGAGGTATGGCTACTCACCGCCGGTGGTGCCACCTTCGCGGCATTCCCGCAGTGGTACGCAACTCTCTTTAGTGGCTTCTATCTGCCGCTGCTGCTGATCCTCGTGGCGCTCATCCTGCGCGGGGTCGCCTTCGAGTACCGCAGCAAGCACTCCAGTGCGAAGTGGCGCCGCAACTGGGACATTGCCATCGTGGTCGGCTCGTTCCTGCCGGCGCTGTTGTGGGGTGTGGCGTTTGCGAACATCGTGCGCGGTGTCACCTTCGCGATGACCCCGATTGCTGGAGTCCCTGGCCAGCCGTCGATTCCGGGTGAGAGCCCGATCTACGGGGGTACCTTCTTCGACCTGCTCAACCCGTACGCGTTGGTCGGTGGCGTCACGACGCTGTTGCTCTTCGTCACACACGGCGCGATCTTCCTGTCGCTGAAGACCAATGGCACCATTCGCGAGCGCGCGCACGCACTCGTGCCCAAGGTCGGAGTCGCTGCGGCAGTATTCGCAGTGGTCTTCCTGCTGTGGTCACAACTGGCTTACTCCGGCGGCAAGATGTGGACCTGGGTCCCCGTTCTGCTCGCGGCGGTGTGCTGGTTGGTCGGCCTCGGCATGGACAGGTTGAAGCGTGATGGGTGGGCGTTTGTGTTCAGTGCCGTGACTCTCGGACTCGCTGTCATCGCGTTGTTCGGAATGCTCTTCCCATTCGTGATGCCCAACATTGACCGTGCGATGCCCGGACTCGCCATTCCTGGCGCGTCCTCAACGCCGTACACGCTCACGGTCATGACGTGGGTCGCGTTGATCATGACGCCGATCGTGCTCTGCTACCAGTCATGGACCTACTGGGTCTTCCGCAAGCGACTGAGTGCAGACATGATCCCCGACCCAGAGGTCGGATCGCTTGACCATGTCGGCGTCGGGTCCTGATCACTCGGCGCAGACTCGGGGGGACAGGGCGTCAGATCGCATCGGGGGTGAGGCGATCTGGCGCCCCTTCTCGTGTCCGGTTGCCGGGTCGCGAGTCGGAGTGCCGCGGGCCCCACGAGGGTCGACGCCTAGGGTAAGGACACGATGAAACCGCTCGACCCCCGACTACTGCGCTACGCCCGATCTACCCGAGCATTCCTTGTGGTGGCCATCGTGGTGGGTGCCCTTACGGCTGTGCTCGTGGTGCTTCAGGCTTACGCGTTGGCCGACATCGTCACCGGCACCTTCCAGCACGGGCTTGATGTCGACGCATTACGCCCCGCCTTGGTGGCACTTGCGGCCATTGTGGTCGCGCGGGCTGCGCTGGCTTTCCTGAGTGACTGGGCCGCACAACGTTCATCGGCTCGTGCCAAGTCGCAGCTTCGCGAAGGCCTACTCGCACACGCGGTTCAACTAGGCCCGGTACGCCTCGCGCAACATCGAACCGGCGAACTCGCTACTCTCGCCACGCGCGGTATCGACGCACTGGATGCCTACTACGCGCGCTATCTACCGCAGTTGGTACTCGCGGTCATTGTGCCGCTCGTCGTCGGACTCACCATTCTTGGTCTTGACCTGCTGTCGGCAGTCATTATCGCGGTGACACTGCCGCTGATTCCGGTATTCATGGTGCTGATCGGTATGTACACCTCGAGTCGCGTTGATCGGCAGTGGCGCACGCTGGGCCTACTGTCCGGACACTTCCTCGATGTCGTCGCAGGTCTGCCAACCCTGGCCGTATTCGGACGAGCTAAGTCACAGGCGCAGTCGCTTCGCAATGTTGGCGAGGAATATCGCAAGGCCACGATGCGGGTGCTCCGCATCTCGTTCCTGTCGTCCCTCGCCCTCGAACTGTTGGCCACACTGTCGGTGGCATTGATCGCAGTGTCGATCGGTATTCGCTTGGTCAACGGTGGCATGGACTTGCGTGTTGCTTTGGTCGTGCTGATTCTTGCGCCGGAGGCGTACCTTCCATTGCGGATGGTCGGTGCACAGTTCCACGCGGCAGCAGAGGGCCTCGGGGCTGCCGGTCGCGTCTTTGACGTGCTCGATGAGCCACTTCCTGTCGTTGGTACGCGTACTGATGTGCCGCCGATGCTGGGAGCACGCTTTCGTTTCGAGGGGGTGTCGGTCGCTTACGACGATGATCGTGCGCCGGCGCTCGAGCGGGCATCCTTCGTGATCGAACCTGGCCGAGTCACTGCGTTGATCGGGCCCAGCGGTGCCGGAAAGTCAACGGTGCTGTCGGTGTTGCTCGGATTCATCGCACCAAGTGAAGGCTGCGTTCAGATTGAGTCGGCGGAGGGAGTGGCTGGCATTCTCGACAACTTCGATCCGCAAGTGTGGCGCGAGCAGGTGAGTTGGGTACCGCAGTCGCCCTACCTCGCGGCGGGGACTCTCGCAGACGCAGTTCGCGCCGGTATGCCTGCCACTGATGACGAGGTGGCCGAGGCGTTGCGCGAAGCGGGCCTTCCCATCGACGATGCGGCGCTGCCTTTCGGCCTCGCAACGCCCATCGGTGATGCTGGTGCTGGATTGTCGGCGGGTCAACGGCGACGGGTCGCCTTAGCGCGTGCATTGCTGCGACCTGCGCCGTTGGTGCTACTCGATGAACCATCGGCAGCACTCGACTTGGAAACCGAGGCGCGCGTTGTTGCCGCAGTCGAACGGTTGCGTGCCAGCGGTTGCACAGTTGTCGTCGTTGCACATAGGCCAGCGCTGGTGGCCATCGCTGACGTCGTAGTCGAACTTCCGACCGTCGTGGTCGAAGGTGCGGTGTTGTCGTGAGCACGATGAGTCCGGTGCGGCGGTTGCTGCACGTGTCGCGTCCTGAGTGGCCGCGCCTCGCACTCGCGGCGTTCCTTGGGGCGCTTGCGATCGGTTGCGCGGTCGGTTTGCTGGCAACGAGTGCATGGCTGATCAGTGAGGCCTCACTTCGTCCGCCGATCCTCACTCTCGAAGTGGCGTTCGTCGCAGTGCGAGCATTCGGTCTTGGCCGTGGCGTCTTCCGATATAGCGAACGTATTGTGGGTCACGACGCGGCGTTCCGTTCGCTCACGAGACTGCGAGTGCTCGTCTACGAACGCCTCGCGCAACTAGGACCGTCCGGCGTTCCGGTCTTCCGTCGAGGTGATCTACTCACCCGGCTTGTCGCCGACGTTGATGCCAGCCAAGACCTTCCGTTGCGCGTGGTCATTCCAGCGATTTCAGCGCTGCTGATCGGCACAGGCAGCGTGGTGCTGGCGTACTGGCTGCTACCAGCAGCGGGCATTATTCTCGCGATCGCGCTAGTGATTGCTGGTGTCGTCGTTCCGTGGCTCACCACCATCGCCGGACGGCGCGCAGAGCGGCGTTCAGCGATGACACGCGGAAGACTGTCGAGCGAAGTTGTCGAAGTTCTCGTCGGAAGCGGTGACCTGCTCGCTTTCGGAACAGCAGATGCCGCGATCGATCGCGCTCGCGAGACCGACCGTGAATTGACGAAGTTGTCGGCGACCAGTGCGGCGGCCTCTGGCGTGGCATCAGCGTTGTCAGTGCTCGCAATCGGAACTGCGGTCGTGACCTCGCTACTGGTTGCGATTCCTGCCGTGCTCGATGGCCGTCTTCCCGGTACTGCTCTGGCCGTCATTGCCTTGTTGCCACTCGCAGCCTCAGAAGCCGTGGTCGCGATGCCCTCGGCGGCCTTGAGTCTTGCGTCGGTGCGCACGAGTGCACTGCGCGTCAGCGAAGTGCTTGATGCACCAGACGTCGTGCATGCACCCGCGGTTCCGACACCACTTCCCACGGGAGAGCGGTCACTGCAGTTGCGTGATGTTCGCGCGAGGTGGGCGCCCGATGGACCGTGGACGATCGAGGACATCACTCTCGATTTGCCTCCTGGGCATCGTGTCGCGATCGTAGGCCCGAGTGGCGCCGGTAAGTCGACGCTCGCCGCTGTGCTGCTGCACTTCCTTGACCATGAAGGCTCGGCCACCATCGACGGTGTTGATCTTGCCGATGTGAGTGACGACGATCTGCGCAGCGTCGTATCGGCATTGACTCAGGACCCGCACGTGTTCGACACGACAGTGGCCGAGAACCTGCTGATCGCCAAGCGTGATGCGACTGACGACGAGTTGCTTGCGGTGATTTCTACTGTGCACCTTGACGCATGGTTCGCTGATCTTCCGAATGGTCTGCGCACACCACTGGGTGCGCACGGAACCGGAATGAGCGGGGGCGAGCAGCAACGACTCGCATTGGCACGCGTGCTGTTGGCCGACCGTCCAGTGGTGGTGCTTGATGAGCCCACCGAACATCTTGATACCGCCACGGCCGATGCGCTCACAACCGACCTGCTTGCCCTCACCCAAGGTCGCACTACGGTGTTCATCACTCACCGACTCGTTGGCTTGGCTGAGGTTGATGAAATTGTTGTGCTGGAGGGCGGACGTATCGTTGAGCGGGGGCGGCATACTGACCTCGTGACTGCTGGCGGTCCGTACTCGCGGGCATTGGCATTAGACGTACAGGCAGGTGACTTATGAACTCGACGCCTCGACGCCTTCCCGACGACGATCGTCCATTGATCGCTGCGATGGTGTCGGTAGGTTCGGGTTTGGATCTGCCCGAAACTCTGCGCCGAATTGTGCGCATCGCCGCCGATCTTGTCGACGCGCAGTATGCGGCCCTCGGAGTGCTTGGCCCTTCGCGTGTGCTCACGCAATTTCTTTACGTCGGTGTTGACGAGTCGACCGCCGCTGCCATCGGTGATCTGCCTCACGGCCGAGGTCTTCTAGGGCACCTGATCCAGCACCCCACCCCACTTCGCCTTGACAATCTCAACGAGCATCGCGACTCGTACGGGTTTCCAGCGAACCACCCACCTATGGCGTCTTTCTTGGGTGTTCCGGTGCGGGTGCGTGGCGAGGTGTACGGCAACTTGTACCTCACCGAAAAGCGCGGTGGATTGCAGTTCACTCAGGATGATGAAGACACGGTGCAGGCACTGGCCGCCGCCGCGGGAGTAGCCATCGGAAATGCGCGACTGTTTGAGCGCATTCGCTCACGCGAGCGGTGGCAGCGCGCGGTGACTGAAGTCGACAATGCAGTGTTGGCCGGAGCCGATGCGGGTGATGTGCTCGACATGGTGGCCGCGCGTGCGCGGCGATTGGCCGATGCCGACCTTGCGCTGGTGTGCTTGCCCGGACTTGATGGTGAACTCGCGGTTGAAATCGCGAGTGGTCGTGAAGCAAGTGTCTTCCAAGGATCATCTGTTCCCAGCGACTCGATCTTGGCGGAGGTCTTCCGCACCGGCCAAGTGCGCGTCGGTGATTCGATCGTCGTCGGCAATGGTGAACATGCGGTGCATCGTCGAGGTCCTGTGATCGCACTTCCATTGCGAACTCCCGACCGCGTACTCGGAACACTCGCTCTCATCCGTGCCACCGACGGCGTGACATTCACTCCTGAGGCACTTGAACTCTCGGAAGGCTTCGCCACTCAAGCCGCGGTCACGCTGGTGTTGGCTGAAAACCGCGTCGAACGTGAGCGCCTCGCAGTGTTCGAGGATCGCGATCGTATTGGCCGCGACTTGCACGACTTAGTGATTCAGCGGCTCTTCGCCACCGGAATGCAGTTGCAGGGTACGACTCGAATCGAGGGCCTACCGGACGAGGCATCGCGCCGCATCGAGTCGGCGGTTGATGCGCTCGATGCCACGGTACGCGAAATCCGCCAGACGATCTTCGCCCTGCAGGAAGGCGGAACTGAGGGACCAGGACTTCGCAGCCGGGTACTCGCTGAGACTGGGGTCGCCACTACGTCGCTTGGGTTTGCGCCTACCGTGCACTTCACCGGCACCGTCGATGCTGCAGTGTCAGAGTCGGTAGCCGACCATTTGATCGCTGCGCTGCGCGAGGGACTGTCGAATGCGGCGCGCCACTCAGAGGCGAGTGCAGTGGCCGTCGCTGTGGTGGTCGATGCCGATTCGGTCGAACTGACGGTGACCGATAACGGCGTTGGCATCACCGAGGGTGGTCGTCGATCGGGGCTCGCGAACCTCGAGGCGCGAGCGAGTGAGGTTGACGGCTCGTTCACCTTGTCGGCGCGCGCCGACGGCGGAACTCAACTCACCTGGCGAGCTCCGTTGAACTGACTGTCAGTTGTCGCGGTTCTCGTTTTCGAGGCGCGCGACAAATGCAGCGGCCTGCGTGCGGCGTTCCATTCCGAGTTTGGCGAGCAGACTCGATACGTAATTCTTGACCGTCTTCTCAGCAAGGTGCATGCGCTCACCGATCTGGCGGTTGGTGAGTCCCTCGCCGATGAGTTCAAGAATCTTGCGCTCTTGGTCGGTGAGGGCCTCGAGGCGATCGTCTTGCTTGGCGCCGTTGCGCAGGCGCTCGAGCACTCGCTGAGTGACTCCCGGGTCGAGTAGTGAGTTGCCGGCCGCAACCGAACGGATGGCGTCGACGAGGTCGTTGCCGCGAATGTCCTTGAGTACGTAGCCGGAGGCGCCGGCCATGATGGCGGCGAAGAGCGCTTCATCGTCGGCGTACGACGTGAGCATCAGGCAGCGCACCTCGGGAAGGCTCGAGCGAATATCGCGGCACACCTCAACGCCCGATCCGTCAGGAAGGCGCACGTCGAGTACCGCCACATCGGGTCGAGCGGCGGGAATGCGGTGAAGCGCGTCGGTGGCCGTGCCGGCTTCACCGACAACCTCGATATCGTCCTCGAGGCCGATGAGTTCGGCTAGCCCGCGGCGAACCACTTCGTGGTCGTCGAGCAGGAAGACCTTGATGGTCATAGTTTCCCCTAACGTTGGCGGCTGGCTTCGGCAGCCGCCGGTGATGTGGTTCAGCCTACGGGTATTCCCTCAGCGAGTCGCGGACTGTCAGGGCCGGATCGCGGCACGATGGGGTTATGGATCTCACTCCTTCGGAGCGCGACCGGCTGCTACTGGCCGCCGCCGCCGACCTTGCCCGCCGACGTCGAGCCCGTGGATTGCTGCTCAATGTGCCCGAAGCGACCGCGATTATTGCTGATTCAGCCGCCGAGGCGGCCCGCGATGGGCTGCGCCTGGCCGATGCGATCGAGGCTGGACGGTCGGCGTTGACAGTCGCGGACGTGCTTCCGGGGGTTCCTGAGGTGATCGACCGAGTCGCGGTCGAGGCGGTCTTCGACGATGGCACTCGGCTCGTGGTCATTCCCTCGCCGCTGGGCAGTGGCGACGGTCAGGGTCCGGGCAGCATTCTCATTGATGCACCGGAGGAGACCATCGGGGTGCCCGAATCATCCGCAAGAGTGACGGTTATCAACACATCCACTGTGCCCATTTCGGTCACTTCCCATTTCCACTTCTTTGAGGTCAATCCCCGATTGAGCTTCGATCGCGCGACCGCGTACGGCATGCGGCTGGCAATCGCGGCCGGAACGTCGGTGCGGTTCGATCCCGGGGCGAGTGTCGAAGTGGCGTTGACCCCGATTGGAGGCGACCGCGTGCTGATCGGATTTGCCGGGTTAGTGGATGGCCCCCTCGATGCTCCCGGGGCCAAGGAACAGGCACTTGAGCGAGCGCGGGCCACCGGATACCTCGGAGCTGACGCATGAACCGCAGCGAGTACGCCCACGTTCACGGCCCCACGACGGGTGACCGCGTGGTCTTGGGTGACACAGGCCTGGTGGTCGAGGTTGAGGGCGACTCGCAGCTTCCGGGCGAAGAATTCATCATCGGTTTCGGAAAGACCGCACGCGACGGCATGCACATGAAGGCCGTCACCGTGCGCGAGACGTGCGATCTGGTGATTTCCAATGCGTTGGTCATCGACCCGGTGTTGGGTGTGCGTAAGACGTCGATCGGTATCACCGACGGCCGCATCGTGGCTATTGGTCGCGCTGGCAACCCCGACACGCTCGAAGGCGTCGAGGTGGTGGTCGGAACGAACACGGCCGTCATCAGCGGCGAGGGCTTGATCGCCACAGCCGGTGCGATCGATACGCACGTGCACCTCATGACCCCGCGCATTATGGAGGCCGCGCTCTCCTCAGGTGTCACCACCATCATCGGCCAAGAATTCGGACCGGTGTGGGGGGTCGGCGTGAGCGCGCCCTCATCGTTGCGCACTGCGTTTGCGGCGTTCGACGCCTGGCCGGTCAACATCGGCTTTCTCGCGCGCGGTTCTTCCTCGCGGCCCGAACCACTCGTGGAAGCGTTGGTGGAAGGTGGCGCCTGCGGATTCAAGATTCACGAAGACTTGGGTGCGCACGCGCGAGCACTCGACACCGCGCTCACGGTGGCTGACGAGTACGACGTGCAGGTGGCGTTGCATACCGACGGTCTTAATGAGGCGCTCTCGGTCGCTGACACCGTTGCGGTGATTGGTGGTCGCAGCATTCACGCATTCCACATTGAGGGGTGCGGCGGCGGCCATGTTCCGAATGTGTTGAGTATGGCCGGCGTTCCGAACATCATCGGATCGTCGACCAACCCCACGCTTCCATTTGGCCGCGATGCGGTTGCCGAGCACTTCCACATGATTATTTCCAGTCATGGTCTGACTGCTGAAGTTCCGAGTGATGCGCAGATGGCGCGCGACCGCATTCGTGCCAGCACGATGGGTGCCGAAGATGTGCTGCACGACCTCGGCATCATTCCGATTACGTCCAGTGACGCGATGGGTATGGGCCGTGCGGGTGAAACGGTTCGTCGTACTTTTGCGCTCGCCGCGAAGATGAAAGTTGAGCGCGGAGCCGAAAACGATCGGCATGACAACGATCGTGTGCTGCGTTACATGGCCAAGCTCACGATCAATCCCGCCATTGCGCACGGTCTAGCTCACGAAGTGGGTTCGATTCAGCCGGGGTTGTTGGCCGACATCGTGCTGTGGGAGCCGGCCCGATTCGGTGCTACTCCGCAGTTGGTCATCAAGGGCGGATTCCCGGCCTGGGGATCAAGTGGTGATCCGAACGCCACGGTCGAGCGCGCTGAACCGCGGGTGTTAGGTCCGCAGTTTGGTGGGTATGGCGGTGCGCCGGCTGAACTGTCGGTGGCCTTCGTGTCGGGCGCCTCGTTGGGTGCAGGGGCTGATCTGTTGCCCACGCGTCGGCGCCGAGTAGCCGTGCAGGGTATTCGCGGGGTGGGTCTGGCGCAGATGCATCGCAATGACCGGACAGCGCAAGTTCGGGTTGATCCGGCGACGGGTGCGGTGTCAGTCGATGACGTGCCGGTGTCGAGTGCCCCGGTTGATGCGGTGTCGCTCGCCCGCCTCTACTTCCTCTAACCCTCTTCCCTACCCGTCCCTACCCGTCCCTACCCGTCCCTACCTTCCCTCTTCCCCTCTTCCCCACCCTTCCCGCATCGGGGGCACCCAAGCGCGCACCTAGCGCGTCTCGGCGCCCCAGAGGTAGCGACGGCTCATTACCTTGGGGCCGGAAAACTGCGTCTATGCGTGCTTAGTGTCCCCCCATGCGGAAGGACGGTGGTTGGATGTGGAGATGCACACGCATGGCGGGGATGACTTCGTTCAGTTGCTGACGCCCGAAGGTGAGCGACTCGACCACCCGGACTATCCACTGGACGTTACTGGCGATGAGGTACGCGCCCTCTATCGCGATCTTGTGATGATGCGCCGCTTTGACCTCGAAGCCACAGCCCTGCAGCGACACGGCGAACTGGGTCTGTTCACTCCCATCGTCGGTCAAGAAGCCGCACAGATTGGCGCCGGGCGTGCCATGCGACCCGGTGACTTCGCCTACACGAGTTACCGCGAGCACGGAATCGCCTGGTGCCGCGGCATCGAACCGCTCACGCTGATGGGGCTGTTCCGAGGAGTCACGAACGGTGGCTGGAACCCCTACGAGCACAACATGGCCATCTACTCGATCGTCATCGGCGACCACGTACCGCACGCGGTGGGTTATGCCATGGGAATCCAGCGCGACGGAACCGACGATGTCGCACTCGCCTTTTTCGGTGACGGAGCCACCAGCCAAGGTGACGTGCATGAAGCGTTCGTCTTTGCGGCGGCATTCCATTCGCCGGTGCTCTTCTTTCTACAAAACAACCACTTCGCTATTTCGGTGCCCGTCGAAACTCAGTCCAGACATCAACTGGTCAAGCGCGCCGACGGATACGGAATCCCCGGCATCCGAGTTGACGGAAACGACGTGCTTGCCTCATTGGCCGTCACTCGCGCAGCGCTGCAACGCATTCGCGAGGGCGGCGGGCCGATGTTGATCGAGGCGGTCACTTACCGGATGGGTTCGCACACGACGTCCGATGACCCCACGCGCTATCGACCACACGATGCCCTCGAGCACTGGGCGACGCGCGATCCACTCGAACGCGTGCTGCGCTTGATGGAACGCGAGGGGTGGGCCGATGGTGATTTCATCGCCGGCCTCGATGCCGAAGCCAACGCGATGGGTGCAACCTTGCGCGACGGAACCCGAGCGTTGACGCCACCTGATCCGCTCACCATGTTTGACCATGTCTACGCCGAACCACATCAACAAGTCACTGACGATCGTGCATTCCTCGCGCGCTACCTGCAGGCGGCACCGAGTGGTGACCTGACATGACGGAATTGACGATGGTGGCTGCACTCAATGCCGCTCTGCGCGCCTCGCTAGATCGCGACTCCAAGGTGCTACTGATGGGCGAAGACATCGCGACACTGGGCGGAGTATTCCGAGTCACCGACGGATTAGCAAAGGACTTTGGCGAACAACGAGTCATTGACGCACCTCTTGCTGAAAGCACCATTATCGGTGCCGCAGTCGGACTTGCGATGCGCGGCTATCGTCCCGTGTGCGAAATCCAATTCGACGGATTCGTGTTTCCAGCGTTCGATCAGATCGTCACCCAAGTAGCGAAGTTGCGCGTACGCACCGATGGCCAGGTCGCGATGCCCATCGTGATTCGCCTGCCGTTCGGTGGTGGTATCGGCGCGGTCGAGCATCACAGCGAATCGCCGGAAGCCTACTTCGTGCACACGCCTGGCCTACGTGTGATGGCGCCGGCTACGCCGGCGGATGCTTTTGTCATGCTGCAACAAGCCATCGCCTCCGACGATCCCGTGATCTTTCTCGAACCGAAGCGTCGCTATTGGGATCGCGGTGAAGTCGACCTGAATGTCGACATCGCACACGCAACTCTGATGGGTCGCGCCCGCGTCACTCGCAGCGGAAGTGACGTGACGATCGCCTGCTACGGACCCATGCTGCGCACTTGCCTTGAGGCCGCTGAGGTCGCTGCCGAAGAAGGCCGTTCGCTTGAAGTAGTCGACCTGCGATCGCTCTCTCCCATCGACTTCCCGACGTTGGTGGCATCGGTTGAGCGCACCTCACGGCTCGTGGTGGTGCATGAGGCGCAAGGAATGGCGAGTGTGGGCGCCGAAATCGCTGCAGTCATCGCCGAACGATGCTTCTGGTCGATGGAAGCGCCCGTGATTCGGGTGGCCGGATTCCACACGCCGTACCCACCCAACCGACTTGAGCAGCACTACCTACCTGATGTCGAAAGAATTCTCGACGCCGTCGATCGATCGATGGCGTACTGACATGTCAGTGACACGCCAGTTCCTCTTACCCGACGTAGGCGAAGGACTGACCGAAGCAGAAATCATTCGCTGGCACGTTGCGGCGGGTGATCAGGTGGTGGTCAATCAGCCGCTGGCAGAAATCGAAACGGCCAAGGCGCTCGTCGAACTTCCGTGTCCCTTCGATGGAGTCGTGGTTGAACTGCTGGCTACGACCGGCGTTGTGCTTCCGATCGGAACGCCGTTGGTGGCGTTCGAAGTCGAGTTCGATGAGTCGCAACCGGCGGAAGGCAGCGGTGCCTTGCTCGTGGGATACGGAGTTGCCGATGAGGTACGGCAGCCGGGACGGCGTCGACGGATGGCAGCAGCTACGACGGCGGTGGCGGCACCGTCGGGACGAGTGCTGGCGAAGCCACCGGTGCGTCATCTGGCCACCAGACTCGGCCTCGATCTGTCACTGATCGCGGGAAGCGGTCCGGGTGGAATCGTCACTCGAGACGATGTGCAGCACGCGGTGTCGGGCAAAGGAAGTCGCGTCGAGCCACCGCTCGCGGCCATGCCCGGTGATGTGCGCACCCCGGCGACGGCTGTTCAGCGCGCGATGGCTGATGCCATGGTGCGCTCAGCGTTCACGGCTCCGCATGCCACCGTATGGGTCGATGTCGACGTCACCGAATCTATGGCTCAGCTGCAGCAGATGCGTCAAGACACAGCATTCCAGGGCAGTCGACTCTCACCGCTGACTCTTGTCGCGCGCGCTCTCCTGCATGCCATTGAACGTAATCCCGCTATCAATGCGGTGTGGGATGCGCGAAATCGTGAAGTGGTGACGCGTGCCGATGTGAATCTCGGAATCGCTGTGGCCTCGCCTCGCGGATTACTCGTGCCGAATATTCCGGCCGCGCAATCGCTCACACTTCCAGAACTTGCGCGGGCACTCACCGAACTCACTGCGACCGCACGTGAGGGTCGTACCCCTCCGTCGGCAATGAGTGGCGGCACCATCACCATCACCAACGTGGGGGTATTTGGAGTCGACGGTGGCACGCCGATCATCAACCCCGGGGAATCAGCGATTCTTGCCGCGGGACGCGTGATGCAGCGGCCGTGGGTTGTCGACGGCGCCGTCGTTCCGCGTGACGTCATGCAACTGAGTCTGTCGTTTGACCATCGCGTGATCGACGGCCAACTCGGATCGATGCTGCTCGCCGACGTCGCAGCGATACTCGGCGCTGGGCAGTAAGTGGGCTACGGCGCGATGTTGCAGTTGGCGAGATAGATCAATCCGAGTGCAAGGTCACCCTCGATAGTGACGTTATCCATTACCTGCGGTGCACTCACTCGACCGCATCCCAGCCACATGAACGTCATCCAGTCGGTAGTGATGCGCACCGTCGGGCCGTCGGTAGTGCCTGGCTCACCAGAGAAGGTAGGAACAAACCCCGCGACTCCCTCGTCGTTCACTGCCACCGTTCGGTCGAACGGCACAGCGCCTGTCACCACCAACTGAACTGAGATTCCGGGCTGCGACTGCAGCTTCTTGCCCAGTGTGAATGGAATGGCGGCGACCAGCGTGTGTGCGCTGGCGTGGGCACCCGCCGTGCCCTCGTTACCAGGCTGCCCGATCGCTGCCCGCACGTCCTGCTCGTGCACCCACGTATCGAAGGTACGCATTCGAATCGCGAGTTCGACCGACCGCGGCCGGCCCATCGGACCAGACGATTCAGCGGTGAGATCGTGACTGCCCTCGATGAGTTGTGCGGTGCGCCGATCAATCACGTCGGCAAGCTCGGCCAGAATCGCCTGCTGGCTCAGCGACCGTCGCGCATCGACGAAAGTCTCGGTGTAGCGACTGAAGCCGTCGTCACGCACCTTGGGAAGGGTCTCCCAATCAGGTTCGTGCACGGGCTGCGGATCGCCCACCAATTCACTGTCGATGGCCACGATGTGCGCAGCAATGTCGCCGACGGTCCACGCGGGGCACGGTGTGGGCAACTGCCATTGCTCGGCTGTGAGAGGAATGCAGAGATCGAGGAAGTCACGAGCGCTGCCTTCCCACGCGGAAATGAGGGTGGCAACGTCTGCCTGTGACAAACGCAGGTCAGGACCATTTGTGGTGTGGCTCATGTCACTGACTCTACGGCCCCGAAGCTTTGCCATGATGGAGATGTGTTGAACGCAGGGGTAGTTGATCGTTGGCGGGCTGTGTGGGCTGCCGCACCTGAAGCCGTCGTGTTGGTCGACCAAGCAACGGGCCGCGATTGGCGTGCTGGTGAACTCGAGTCAGCGACTGCGTGGGGAGCCACCTACCTGAACGCTCTGGGCATCCACACGGGTGATTCGGTAATTCTGTCGGCCGCTCCCTCGGATGCCACCGCTCTTGCATTCATCGCACTGCTTCGGCTTGGCGCTGTGGTAATTCCGGTCAACACTGCGGCCACACCCCGCGAGATCGCGCACATCATTGAGGTCTCAGGTGCGACCCATGCCTTGAGCGCCGAACCGGCACGGTTCAACCAGATTCCGGCACATTCGGTCATACCGCTGACGGTTCCCGTTGAGGGCGCCGCCACGTTAGTCGACCTCGACCGGGCCGTTGGCACCGATCGCGCGCTCATCTGCTTCACATCCGGCACGACAGGCTCTCCTAAGGGTGCGCCCCTCACGCACGCAAACCTTCTTGCCGGAACAACGGCGCTCGTTGAATGCTGGCAGTGGTCTGCCGATGACGTGCTCGTCTCGGCGCTTCCAATGTTCCATGTACACGGCCTTCTAGTGGCATTGGCAGGAACGTTGACTGCTGGCGGCACGATCGTCGTTCATCACAAGTTTGATGCGAACCGCCTCGTCGACAGCGTGCTGGCCCATCACGCGACCCTCGTCTTCGGAGTGCCAACAATGTGGGCGCGACTTGCTGAGAGCGGCCGGCTTTCCGAACTTGCTGACCTTCGGCTCGCAGTGTCTGGTTCCGCGCCGCTCGCACCAACTCTCTTCGCCACCATTGAGAACGCGATCGGCAGCGCGCCCGTCGAGCGGTACGGCATGACCGAGACGATGATTCTCACCAGCACGCCCGTCGGCGGTGTGAGGCGCGCGGGAACAGTTGGTCGGCCGCTACCCGGTATGCGCCTCCGCATCGCTGACGACGGTGTGGTCGAAGTGCACGGTGAGGGCGTCTTCGGCGGTTACCTCACTTCGGCCCCGACTGAGTCGCTGCTTCGTTCGGGATTTACCGACGACGGCTGGTTTCGCACCGGTGATATTGGCGAATGGGATGGAGATGACCTGCGGCTCGTGGGCCGTGCCAGTGAACTGATCATCACCGGTGGCTACAACGTGTATCCGCGTGAGGTCGAAGACGTGTTGCGCACTGATGCAGCTATCGCCGATGCAGCGGTGGTCGGTCTGTCCGACGACGCCTGGGGCGAGACGGTGGCGGCCTTCGTCGTACTCGAGTCCGATTCGATGGCTGATGCCGAAACCCTCGAACGGTGGGAGTCGTTGTGCAGCGAGCAGTTGGCTCCGTACAAGTGCCCTCGCTCTTTCAGCGTCATTGACGAACTGCCGCGTAACGCGATGGGCAAAGTCAAGCGTGATGATTTGCGCGCGCGCGGAGTGGTGCGCGGCGAGCGCTAGCGGTCTCGAGCCTCACGCGCGGCATCGGCCGCTGCCAAGCGAGCCAGACGTTCGTTGTACTCATCAAGTTCGTGGTCGCCGTCGCGTGCCACTTGCCGGTCTCGCCGCTTCGCAATCTTGGTGTCGTCGCGTGCCCACTGAACACTCAGCGCAATCAACACAATGAGTGCCGGCACCTCACCGAATCCCCACGCGATGCCGCCCGCCGTTTGAGTGTCAGCGAGAAGGCTGTCAAGCCATGGCGGTTGCACCTGACTGAACCAGTCGCTCGACATCGGATTGACCGCGCTCATGATGGGTAGAGCGAAGAAACTGTGAACGACCATGGAAACGAGCAGGAGTAACAACTTTGCCCAGTAGGGAATTGGTTTGGGTACGGGGTCTACTCCGATGACAACCCAGTAGAAGATGTAGCCCGAGAACAGGAAGTGGATGGTCATCAACACGTGCCCGATGTGTGTCGACATCAAAACGCCGAACAACGGCGTGAAGTAGAGGCCGTAGAGTCCCACGGTGTACAGCAGCAACACGACAATTGGGTTGGTGTAGAAACGTGCGAGTGGCGAATGCAAAGCCCACACGAGCAATTCGCGTGCGCCGCGTGTTCCTTGCGGTGCGGGAGGAATGGCGCGCAGTGCCAGCGTGAACGGTCCGCCCAACACCAGCAGAATCGGTGACAGCATCGCCAGCGTCATGTGCTGCAGCATGTGCAGACTCATCGAAACCGTTGCATACGAAGCGATTCCAGCGTTAGTCGCCCACATCATGGTGCCGATTCCGAGTAGCCATGCGATGGTGCGGCCGGGGGGCCACTTGTCGCCGCGTGCGCGGAGCCGAAGAACGGCAGCGACATAGAAGGCGGCTGCAAGAAGTCCAGCAATCAGGAAGAACGCATCAGGGTGCCAACCCAACATCACGGTGCTGTACGTAGGCGGCAGGGGGAAGGGATACCCCAACACTTGCTCAGCGACCGTGGGCAGATCGACGACTGTTCGTGGCGAAGGAGTGCGTGCCAGTGACACCGCTAACCCCATCGCGATTGACAACAGTCCGACTTCGACGAGAAGTAGTTGACCCAACGCAGCACGCGACTGCTCAATGCGCGGAATGATGCGCTCGCGCAGGTTACGAGCAATCAGCAGGAGTGCGACAAGCACGACGACCTTGGCAACGATCAGCAGCCCGTAGCCGCTAGTAAACAGCTGCGTGAACGAGTCGAGATGAGTGGCGCTGCTGAGCAAACCACTCAACGCCAACACGGCAACGACCCAGACGGCAAGAGAACTAAATACGCGCGCGCTGCGGGCAATCTTGGGATCACGCCTGATCGCAGCTCCGATCAGCGCGACCACCCCGGCCATCCAGAGTGTGGCCGACACCTGATGCAAGATGTTGCTGGTGAGTGCCAGCGCGTGGTCACC
>CAIYMF010000326.1 GCA_903927265.1 uncultured bacterium
AAGGTTTCACTTCAGTCAGCACTTCACGCAGCAGGTCTGGCATGACCATCGACGCGTCAAAGACGGTTGCCGCCTCCCTCAACGGGTGGGTGCGCGAAGTACACGCCGAAGAGGTGTGGGGAACAGTCGTCACATTTGACGTTCGCGACGAGACCCTCGACGAAGGCGCACAGGCTGCTATCGCCGAAGCTGCCGCCTACCTTCACCAGGTCGACGCGTGGTTCTCGACCTACCGCATGGACACTCCCATCACCGCGCTGCGCAGCGGCATCGCAACCATCGACCAAATGCCAGCAGTCGTGCGCGACGTGCTCGAGCGCTGCGCAATCGTGCGCGATCTCACTCATGGAGTGTTCGACCCGTGGGCCGTCTCGGGCGGCATTGATCCTTCTGGCTTCGTCAAGGGATGGGCAGCAGACGTTGCCGCCGACATGATCGTGGCGCGCGGCTACAACAACGTCGCCGTGAACGCGGCAGGTGACGTCACCCTGCGCGGCTACCAGTCACCCGATCAGCCGTGGATCGTTGGCATCCGTCACCCTGACGACCCCATGGCTGTCGTGCGGACAGTCGAAGCACTCGACTGTGCCGTCGCAACCTCGGGCGAGTACGAGCGCGGCAAGCACATCCTCGACCCCATCACGGGCACGACCAACGTCAAGCTCACATCGGCAACAGTCGTTGGGGCCGACGGCGGAATCGCTGACGCCCTCGCTACAGCGCTGGTCATTGCCGGTGTCGATGGAGTCGAGTGGTTCACCGACTTGCCCCACTGGTCGGCCTATCTGATCAAAGACGGAAATGCCAGCTTCTTCGGACCAGCTTTCGAAGTCGTCGCACACAACGCAACATCAACTGGGAGCACATCATGAAGGCATTGCGCAGACCGTCCACCGTCGCCGCTATCGGCGTGGCGAGCGTCGCCGCATCACTGCTGGGTGTGACCCAGGCGTGGGCAGCGACAGCACCGATCTCAACGTTAGATCACGAGGACGACGGCGACGACGAGTGTGAAGGCGGTAACCGCGTCGCAGGTATGGTCGCCGGAGCCGTCGCTCGCGAAAAGGCCGCCCTGAAAAAGCTGCACAAGGCGAACGTCGCTGAGGCAGCAGCACAGCGCAAGGCACACCAAACGATCGAGAGCGGAAGCAACTCCCAACAGAAGCGCGCCAACGCTGCCTACCGCGAAGCTCGACGCGTCACCGCCCGAGCACATCGTGCCGAGCACATCACTCACGCAGCGCTGAACGCCGCACGCAAAGCAGCGGCCAAGGCACCTGCCTGCGGTGCGACTCCCACTTCCCCACCGGTGACGCCTACACCGACTCCACCACCTACGCCCGCGCCCGTACCTGTTGGCGGTCTCACAACGCCGACGGGTGTCACGTCGAACTCTGCATCAGCGTTGAGTAACGGCGCGTTCCGTCTGTCATGGTCGGCAGTGACAGGTGCCGCTTCGTATGAGATCGCACGCGACGGTGTTGTTCTCGGAACGACTGCCTACACGACGTACACGCCCGCCTCGACAGCGGCGAACTCGCGTCACTCGTACACAGTTACTGCAATCAACGGATCAGTTCGTTCGACCTCTTCAGTTGCGATCAGCGCTGGCCGATACGTCGGAGACAGCATCGCCGACAAGCGTGGCCTGTCAACGTACGGACAGATTCAGGTGAGTTTGGCAGTCACTGCAAACCGCATCACCGGTTGCTGGGCCACCTACCCGACCAGCGGAGATTCGGGATCGATCAACTCGGTCGCGATTCCCACCCTGTGCGCCGAAGCCATCAGCGCACAAAGCGCCACCATCGCTGCCGTTTCGGGAGCATCCGCAACATCACCCGCCTTCAAAACTTCACTTCAGAGCGCGCTCACCCGAGCCGGCATCTGATCAGCACTGACAACCACAGGAGATATGACATGACCACCCGCCGCCACCGCGTTCTTGCCCTTGCCACGGGAGCCACTGCAGCCACCGCCTCTGTGGGCGCCTCGCTGATCGGCCTCACCGCAACCGCCAACGCCGTTCCGAATCTGCGCACGTGCAGCACAACATCGGCCGCCGCATCCGACGCGACGGTGACCGCCCAACTCAACGGCGCCAACGCTGCACTGCTAGTCGCCTACAAGAAGACCGCCAAGTACAAGGCCCTCCACGCAGTCACCGTCGCCAAGACTGCCGCGTGGAAGAAGAAGAAGAACGCAACGACACTTGCCGCGAAGAAGAAGGCTGAGAAGGCCGAAGCAACTGCGATTGCTGCCTTCAAGAAGGCGAACTACACCTCGTCGTTCAGCGGCAGTACGGTTCCCGGCGCCATCGATGGCACCACTTCGGTGAACTTCCCAGGCGCGTGGCAGTGGGGCAAGTACACGACCCGCGTCTACGTCAAAGCTGGCAAGGTTGTGGCGAATGGCGTGTGTGTCGCCGTCGACGAGAACGTCAACGTCGGCAACGGCACGCCCGATGTGGCCAGTATTCTCACCGCCCACCCTGACTGGGTGACGACTTCCCAAAACCTGCAAGACATCGTGCTGTCGAACAAGCCGGTTTCCGCAGATGGCCACGGCATGGTTGAGACCGCTGGGAAGCTGGGCGGAACGAAGGCACAGATCAATGCGCGCCTCAACACCGAAGTTATTACCAACTTCGGTGCCACGTTGCCACTTGGCACGGGCACCGGCTCGAGCTACAGCATTCAGGGTTTCTACCAGTCTCTTCAAGCGGCACTCACTGCAGCACACCTCTAAACCTGTCACTCAAGTAGCGCAAGGCATTCTTCGGAATGCCTTGCGCTACTTGACTTTTCAGCGACTTCTTCGACGCTGCACACAAGGTTCACCCGATTAGGGCAACGATGCTCCCCTATCCCTGTCGACACCTCATTCAGACAAAGAAACAACCTCGGGATGAAGGCGGCAGAACATGGACAGCACAGCCCGCACCGCACTCGCGGTGATCGGCGCATCGACTCTCGCCGTCAGCATGGTGGGCGTTGCACAAGGCGCAGCATTGCCTGTCTTGCACGAATCCGGAATCGGACTCGAGGCCGCCACGCCAACCTGCGTGACTACGCAAGACATCGCTCGAATTGCCGAGACTTACCCGACTGTCATCGCAGCGGTGAAGCGTCAGCAAACAGCCCACACCGTGTTGTCACGCGCCATCCGAGCGGAGGCGTCAGCCGTCACTGCAGTCAACCGCCTCTCGACACACGCCACGAACACGCAGATTCGATCCGCGGTAGCAAAGTTGCACAAGGCGCACACTGCGACGAGCAAGGCACGCGCCGCCTGGCGAATCCGCGTGAAGCAAACAAGCGCAGCGCGAGCGACCACACGCGCGCGCATTCGAGTTCTCGTTGCACACGCCGTGTGCGTGCCTGGTGGTACCAAGTCACCAGTGGTCGTTCCGACACCCACCGCAACGCCCACCGCAACGCCCACCGCAACACCCACCGCCACACCCACCGCCACACCCACCGCGACGCCCACAGCGACGCCGACAGCCACACCCACCGCGACGCCCACAGCGACGCCGACAGCCACACCCACCGCGACGCGCACA
>CAIYMF010000327.1 GCA_903927265.1 uncultured bacterium
AGGCATCCGATCGAAACCGGCTTGTCCGCGATATTGAAGCGGGTGACTTCCTCCTGCTGCGCACGGAAGGTGGAAGTCCGGATGTGATTCCTGCGATTGCGGATGGCTTGCTTGGGCACGATGCCGTGCGCCTGAGATCGATGCAGCGCGAGTGGGCACGCAAACTTCACGATGTCGTATTGGAACGGGGCTTCGATAGCACCCTTGAGGGACTTGTCCAGTTTGGGTGCTCCGCGCAGAATCTCCGAGCGTGGAGTGCGGGACTTGTCATCCGTCCGATGTCAGATGTGCACTTCGACGCGGTTCTTATGATCTGCGGGATGGACGAGACTGAGCGAGATAGTTTTTTCCAGGCTATGGATTCCATCCGAAGTGCTCACATCAGAGCAGGAAACAGGATCAGAATGCTCCTCGATGCGAAACTTCCAAGCCTTGACGTAGCCGAGCTCACGATGAGTGGCGTGGGGCAGTTGGCCCTTGATGACCTTGACGTCAGGCCCCTCGCGGTCCTGAGGGTCGAAGAGGCTGAGGACGGCACTACTCAAGCTCGTGCGACTGAAATCGGTATGCTGAGAACGCACGGAGGCTTTTGATGGCCCACCTATATCCGCCTGTGCTTATTCCTGGCGAGAACGGGGTACCGCCGGGCGAGCGGCTCCTATTCGAGAAATTGCGCGACACCCCCGGTACTGAGGATTGGCACATTCTGCATAGTGTTTACTTTGCGCGACATGCCGTGCAACGAAGCGGCGAAGCAGACTTTGTCGTGATCATCCCTCGCAAGGGGATTGTCGTTGTTGAGGTCAAGTCACATCAACCTCAAACCAGGATACGACGGAGAGACGACGGGATTTGGGAACTCGGTGACGTGAAGTCACCCAAGGGCCCTTTTCGGCAGGCGTCAGACAACGCTGAGACTCTCCGAAGGCAGATCTCGACTCGACCCGAATTCGCCGACGTGGTGGTCACTAGCGCAGTCTGGTTCACCCATCGCGACGCACTAGGGATTGAGTCGGGAGGTGAGTGGCATGAGTGGCAGGCGCTTGATCGTCGTCATCACATGCGAGTTCCAGCTGAGAAGAGTCTTCTGGATGTGATCAACCACGCACGACGTCACTTGGTTGAGACGGGCTACCGGAGGCTGGGCGAGAATCAGGAGCCGGATGCCCGTAAGGCAAAGGCGATCGCGCAGTTCCTTCGTCCCGACTTCGAACTCGCCACGAATAGAGGGCTGCAACAGGAGGCAGTTCAGGCGGAGCTCACGCGCTTCACCGAGGAGCAGTTCGTTGTCCTAGATCTGCTCGGAGCTCAGCGGCATGCGGAAATCGTAGGCGCCGCTGGCACAGGGAAGACGTTCTTGGCGTTGGAACAGGCGAGGCGTCTGTCACTTCAGGGCATGAAAGTCCTTCTGTGCTGTTTCAACCGGGCTCTCGCTGATGCCCTCGTGGTAGCGACTGACGACTTAGCCGATGTCGAGGCCACGAATGTCCATCGCAAGTTGCTGCAGCTCGCCGCCGTACCGTGGGTCGAGGCGCCTGATTTCGCCAGCGTTGTTTTGCCACAAGCCGCCATGGAGAAATTGTTAGATTTGGAGTCGGCACCTTTTGATGCACTCGTCATTGATGAAGCCCAAGACCTGATATCAAACCCATACCTAGACTGCTTTGACCTTCTGGTCAGGGGCGGCCTTTCGGGGGGGATGACCTTCTGGTTTGGCGACCCTTCGCGACAGGCGATCTACCATGTGGGGGGTCAGCATGCATTGAATGAACGAATTGCAAGCCTCCCTCCGCCATACGCGCTCAAGGTAAATTGCAGAAACGCTCCGGAACTTGAGGGGGCCTTGTACGCGTGGAGTGATTTGGCGCGCGATGCGTACACGACTTTTCGGCGACCGTCTGGTGAGCATGAGCCGCCACGGTCGTTCTTCGCCGAAGCAACCC
>CAIYMF010000328.1 GCA_903927265.1 uncultured bacterium
GGTCAGTGGCCCCTCGGGTCAGACGGTCTTGAGGAACAGACTGCTGGCGAATCCGTTGGTGTCGGTCGAACTGAAGTTCGATGATGTCGACAGGAACAGCAACCCGTGACCGTTGGGCGTCCAGCCGACAGGATTGGCTCCGAAGATGTTCCACTGCGACGAGCGGAAGTTGCCGGAATGTCCCGTCGGCGTTACCGATGCCAGTTGGTGCTTCCCGGTGATCAGGTCGGTGACGTACACGTCTTCGTATCCGTTGCTGTCGGCCTTCACCGCCATCGTGTCGTTATCCGAGTCGAACGCGAGTCGTGTTCCCGTCGGAGCCCATCGAGGGGCACGGTTGTCAAATAAAGTTGCTCCACCCTGACTGTTCCGTGACGTCAACAAGATCGCGCCTGACGCCAGCGTCTTCACGAAGACGTCGTAGTTGACGCTTCCACCTCCGGCCGCGAGGTTCGTGGCCTTGGAATCGAATGCGATTCGGGTGTTGTCCGGAGACCATGACGGTTTGCCCGACCGGTCGTTACCCTGAGCCCCGTTCGCACTAGTCGACACACGAGTGATCGCCCCCGTGCTCACCCGCTTGATGAACACATCTTCCACGCCGTTGGTGTCGCCGGGAACGAGGGTGCTGGCGGCTGACTCGAACAGGATGCGGTCAGAGTCCTTGGCCCACGAGAAGTGGTTCGAGGTCGTGACACCCGAAATCGGCCTCGGCGGAAGTTGCCCAGACGCGTTGGCGCTCACCCGGAATAGGTTCGCGTTCGAAGGCGCCGTCAGATCGTAGGACCAGATGTCGGCGTCGTCGTTGGTGTCCGAGCCGTACCGGGCCGTGGTCGAAATCGCAATCTTCTTGCTGTCCGGCGACCATGCGGCCTCAGACACCTCAGCGAGCGGAACCGGCGTGAGCAGGTCGGTGACGATGTTCTTGATGAAGGGGTAAGGGCCCGCGTAGGACGGCACCGTTCCCGGGGCGAACAGGTTGGTCGCGCGCGTGGTGAAGAGCAGATACCGGGAGTCGCTATCGCCGGGTTGAATCGGTGCCCAGCCCACGACCATCCGACCCGAATCACCCTGATCTTCCGACGGTGTGGGATGCGCCGTCGTGGTGAGAGCCGAGTTGGTGTCTGCGACCCCGATGACCTTTCCGGTCGACACCTGACTGATGAACAGGTGGTAGTCGCCGTCGGTCACCCCGGCGAACAGGTTGGTGGCGTTGGACCAGAAGGCGACCAACTTGCCTCCGGGCGAGAGTGCCGCGCGCTCCACGCCGGCACCATTGCCGCCAACCCCAGCAGAGTTACGGTCCATCTGCATCAACGCGCCGGGAGCGGACGCTGGGGCGGGCGGATTGAGCCGCACGGCGTCGACGAACACCCCCTTGCCCTGGGTACGCACTCGCAGCGTCAGTTTGCCTACTCCGACGACACTGACTTTCCGCGTCTGCACGGTGGCTGCCGCCGTGCTGAGGGAGGCTCGTCGCACGGTGCCGACCCAAATGTCGACCACACCGCGGCCGGGGCCGAACCGCAGTTGCACTGAGCCACCGTTGACTGCCGCCACTCGCGTCACGAGCGATGCCCCGGCCTTCAGGGAACGTGTGACTGTGTGCGCGTAGGCAGCGCCGTCAGCCTGCGAGGCCCAGCCACCGGCCGAGCGAATCAGGGCTCGATCGTCAATGAGCGTCACCGCTGCCTGACGCAGCGCGGGTTCGACCGCCGTGGAAAGCCGAGCCACCGCTGGTCCCGGGTTGACGCTCGCCGGTTCCGCGGCAGCGACCGTCGGTGCCACCAAGCACAGACCGAGAGCAGCGGACACCACTCCACC
>CAIYMF010000329.1 GCA_903927265.1 uncultured bacterium
ACGTGCATGGGCGTGGTGGGACCTTCGAGATAAAAGAAGGAGACGTCGAGAGCACTCAACCGGTCGGACATGGCACCTCCCTCTCGTTACACCGCCGCCCGCGACGGCTCGCCGTCATGATGACAGTGTCATCCCGAACAGTGCGTCAATCTCGGCCGCAGTGGCCTCGTAACTCACGTGACGAATGCCGATCATGCCGAGATCAACGGCAGCGGCCACATTGTGCGGCATGTCGTCGACGAACACGCACTGGGCAGCCGGTACGCCGACCAATTCGAGCGTGTACTCGAAGATTGCACGCTCCGGCTTACGCATACCCACCTCACCAGAGATGACGATTGCATCGAACATGTCGTTCCAGCCGTCGCGCGGGTAGTCATTGCCCCACGAGTTAGAGCAGAGCGCGGTACGGAAACCCGCATCGCGCGTGCGGCGTACGAGGGCTGACATGTCATGGGCATGGCCGAAATGCTCGAACATGCGCTTCATCAGTCCCTCGGACTCGATGGTGGTACCGCTTCGTTCCGACAGAGCAGTCGCAAGTTTGTGTTCGAAGTCGGGCAGTGTCATCTCACCTCGTTCGAGAGCATGCACCGGATTGAGCAGCGCTTCTTGCCCCGCTGGCTCACCGAGCCACTGACGCATGACATCGGAGTACATCGCCAGATCGATACCGTCAATCTCAGCCCAGCGTTCAACGACGCTGCGCATATCGACCGTGAGAACGCCACCCCAATCAACGATGAGGGCGGAGGGTTTACTCACCGCGCACCCTGCCTGCACATGCTGCCACCGCGCGGACACGCAGCGTGTTTGTCACGGGATCACCAGCCATAACTCCACCGTACCTGTCGGGGTACGCAACCCTCGCGGGGAGCGCGCCATCGGGTCCCACATGCCCGTCATCCACAGTTTGGACAGGGGGTCTTGACCTAGGGGCCGTCCATGTCGTTACATCAGCCATCCGGTAGTTCCGCGAACCGCTCCTCTGGTTCGCATCGCACCGGGGTGCCGAACGAAACGGTCGACAACGAGCATCCGAGCCAGGGTGCTCGTTGGAAGGGGGAGATTTCATGGCACACACCATCAGCACTGTGAGCGTCGTGAGCGCCTACAGCCAGGCGCCCATGGCCTCGGCACACAGCACCGCTCGTGCGATCCCCGCGTACGAACCTCCGCTCGAGTTCGACTCGGCCGCTGATCCAGAACCCGTTGACGATCGTCAACTTGAACTCGATCTACGCCCCTCCTCCCCTGCCCCGTCAACTACCGCGACGGTCCTTGCGTTTCCATCGTCACGGATGCGCGAACCCGAGCCCGAACTTGCCCAGTGGGCGCAGAGTCTGATTCAGGCCACCCTTGAGGCACTGCACGGCGCTCGGTCACCCATGCAATTACGCAAATGGTTTGCGCCGCCCGTGCACGCCGCCCTCGTGAGCCGGTCCGCGTGCGTAGCCCGGTCGACGTCGACCCCACCGCGCATCACGGTGCGGTCGGTACGCACCTCCGTGATCAGCACCGGCCGTGTTGAGGCCTCAGCGGTGGTTGACGTGGCCGGGCGGTGCCGCGCCGTCGCACTTCAACTGCAAATGTACGACGGGCGCTGGCGAGTTACCGCCCTGGAAATGGCCTAGCGGTTACGGGGATCTCCGTGGCAACGCTTGTACTTCTTACCCGACCCGCACGGACACGGTGCGTTGCGCGCGGTGTCGGCGAACTCAGGGTCAACTACTTCGGTGCGAATCTCGCTAACCTCCGACCCGATCGCATCACTCGGGGCCGTGTAGGTCAATTGCGCCGGGCGCTGCGGGGCTAGTCCCTTCACTGCGATTTCGGGATTGGCTTCAGCCGGCCTACCCGAGGCCGCCGCCGCAATTGCCGATGTGGCGTCGAGCGCCGTCGCATCGCCTAGACCCATCTCGGCAAGTTCATCTTCAATCGATGGCTGCGGGTCGACCTGCACCTCAACGTTGAACAGGAAGCCGACCGACTCTTCCTTGATGCCTTCCATCATGGCGTTGAAAAGGTCGTAACCTTCGCGCTGGTACTCGACGAGCGGATCGCGCTGGGCCATTGCGCGCAGTCCAATTCCCTCTTGCAGGTAATCCATTTCGTAGAGGTGCTCGCGCCACTTGCGGTCGAGAACACTAAGCACCACGCGTCGTTCGAGTTCACGCATGACTTCGGGGGTGAGTTCGGCCTCGCGGCGATCGTAGGCAGCCTCGGCATCGGCCTGCAATTCGGCCGTCAGGAATTCCTGAGTGAGGGCCCCACCCGATGATTCATCGAGCTCGTCGATGTCAAGAGATACCGGGTAGAGGGTGCGCAGTGCCGTCCAGAGTCGATCGAGATCCCACTCGTCACCCGCGTTTTCGCCCGTCTCGGCCTCAACATAAGCGGCGACGGTGTCGTCGAGGAACCCGCGGATTTGGTCAGAGATGTCCTCGCCCTCGAGCACGCGTCGGCGCTCGGCATAGATGACCTGCCTCTGACGGTTGAGCACATCGTCGTACTTGAGAACGTTCTTGCGGATTTCGAAGTTCTGCGCTTCCACCTGAGTCTGTGCCGACCGGATTGCGCTTGAGACCATCTTGGCTTCAATCGGAACATCGTCGGGCACATTGAATCGGCGCAGGAAAGAATCGACGACGTCGCCCTTGAACAGACGCATGAGATCGTCTTCGAGCGAGAGGTAGAAGCGCGTTTCACCCGGGTCACCCTGACGACCGGAACGACCACGCAACTGGTTATCGATACGCCGTGACTCGTGCCTTTCGGAGGCCAACACGTACAGGCCACCCAGACCAACTACTTCCTCGTGCTCGGCGGCCACCGACTTCTCGGCCGCGTGCAGCGCGTCAGGCCAGGCATTTTCGTAATCTTCAGGCGTCTCGATGGGTGAGAGGCCTTGCTGGGCAAGAGTTGCCTGCGCCATCGCCTCGGGGTTGCCACCGAGCATGATGTCAGTTCCACGGCCAGCCATGTTGGTCGCTACGGTGACCGAGCCACGCCGACCAGCCTGCGCAACAATCGCGGCCTCGCGCTCGTGGTACTTGGCGTTGAGGACCTCGTGCGGAATTCCACGACGGCGCAGCAGCGTTGAGACCAGTTCACTCTTCTCGACGCTCGCCGTGCCGACCAGCACCGGCTGCCCGCCCTCATGACGCTCGGCGATGTCTTCAATGACGGCGTCGAACTTGGCGCCTTCGGTGCGGTACACGAGGTCGGCCTCGTCAAGGCGCACCATTGGTCGGTTGGTCGGAATCGGCACGACACCGAGCTTGTAGATCTGGTTGAACTCCGAGGCCTCGGTCATGGCCGTACCGGTCATCCCACCAAGCTTGTCGTACATACGGAAGTAGTTCTGCAAGGTGACCGTCGCAAGAGTCTGATTCTCCTGCTTGATCTCGACGCCTTCTTTGGCCTCAATTGCCTGGTGCATTCCTTCGTTGTAGCGACGACCAGCCAGGATGCGGCCGGTGTGCTCGTCAACGATGAGCACCTCACCGTTCATGACCACGTAGTCGCGGTCGCGCTTGAACAGTTCCTTGGCCTTGACCGCGTTGTTGAGGAAACCCACAAGTGGCGTGTTGACCGATTCGTAGAGGTTGTCGATTCCGAGCCAGTCCTCGCAGCGCTCGATTCCAGCCTCGAGGATTCCGATCGTGCGCTTCTTCTCATCAACCTCGTAATCGCGCTCGATTTTCAATCGCTCAACGAGTCGCGCGAACTCGACGTACCACTTGTTTGCCTCATCGGCGGGGCCACTGATGATGAGCGGTGTACGGGCTTCGTCGATGAGAATCGAGTCGACCTCATCAACCACGGCGAAGAAGTGCCCGCGTTGCACCAGTTCTTCTTGACTCCATGCCATGTTGTCGCGCAGGTAGTCGAAGCCGAATTCGTTGTTGGTGCCGTAGGTGATGTCGGCTGAGTAGGCGACCCGACGTTCGGCCGGAGTCATCGACGCAAGAATGCAACCGACCTCAAGCCCAAGGAAGCGGTGAACGCGCCCCATCCACTCGGAGTCGCGCTCGGCGAGGTAGTCGTTGACGGTGACAACGTGGACACCTTCGCCGGCCAACGCGTTGAGGTACGCAGGAAGGGTTGCGACCAGGGTCTTACCCTCACCCGTGCGCATTTCGGCGATGTTGCCGAGGTGGAGGGCAGCACCACCCATGATCTGTACGTCGTAGTGTCGCTGACCCAATGTGCGGCGCGCGGCTTCACGCACGGTGGCGAAGGCCTCGGGGAGCAACTGGTCGAGCGTCTCGCCCGCGGCGTAGCGCTCTTTGTACTCGTCGGTGAGCGCGTGCAGTTCGGCGTCGGTCAACGCCTGAAAGTCGGATTCAAGTGCATTCACCTGAGCCGCGAGCCCAGTGAGCTTCTTGAGGGTGCGCCCTTCGCCTGCGCGCAGCAGCCTGTCGAGAATCGCCATTGAGCCATCGTAGGTGACGATCCGGTCACGGTCTGCGGGGAGGCCGACCGAGCACGCTTCCCCCACCCCTTTCCATCGGGGGTCCCCGCGCGCGCACCTAGCGCGTGGCGACGCCCCACCAGTTTCGCGGCCCGACCGCGCTGGGTACCGAAAACTGCTTCTTTGCGCGCTTACTGACCCCTCATGCGCACAAGGGCGGGTTAGAGTCGGCGGGTGAACCTCGCCAGTGGTGATGAGCGGATGGATGCCATCGGGCGAGGCCTTCCCGTGCCCGACGATGTCGACTGTTGGGTGGTACGCACTGATTCAGGCACCCCTCTGGCCTACGCGGTCGTTCTGGAAGGGGATTCGGAGCATCGGGTGCGGGCCGTGGCGGCCGCAGATCCCGCCGACCCCACTGTTGCTGAGGCCGTGGTGTCGGCGCGCGAATTGCTCATTGCCGGCGTCAACAGCGCCAGCTAGACCACCGGGGCGCTGAATCTCTCGCGCGTGAGAGCCGCGGCCCACGCCTCAAGCGGCACGTCACCCGGGCGCCCACAGGTGGTCACTCCAGTCACCACAAACCCGTGTCGCTGCGCGACGAGCCACGAGGCCACATTTTCTTGAGCGGCGTTCCACTGCACGGAAGTGAGCCCCACTTCGTTGAAGGCCCAGGCAAGTACCAGGCCGAGGGCCCGAGACATTGACCCCACTCCCCGGGCCTGCGGTGCGAGCCAGTACCCCACCTCGCCCGTGGCGCCATTCGGATCGACATCGTGCAGGCCGATCACACCGCGGAAGTCACCGTCGATTCCGGTAATCACAAACGCGGCATTGAGCCGGGGCTGCGCCCCTTGATGACCCAGTCGCGGGCCAACCATTCCCCAGGCGCCCGCATTGTGCGCCTCGACGAACTCCTCAGCGTGCGCACGCAGGTAGGGTCGCGGCACCATCGTGAACTTCTGTACATCGGGGTCCTGAGCCCCGGCGGTGATGTCCTCGATATCGGACTCGTGAGGCGTTCGCAGCATCACCACACCGTCGGAAAGAACGGGAGGTTCGCTCGGCCATTTCGCGCCCATACGTCAGTCAAGCACGATGAACTCGCGCACGGAGCGGAGTTCACCTAGCTCATGGCGCTACTGTCACCGACGTGAGCGTCACACTTTCACTCGAGCAAGCCCGCTCCCTCGCGCTGACGGCGCAGGGATTGCGTGGCTCGCCATTTCCAGTCTCGCCAACGACAGCGCGTACCGCCTCACTCACCCGTCGCACCACGGCGGTACGCAGCGTCCTCGAACATTGCGGCGCGATCCAACTCGACACCATTTCGGTACTCGCGCGGTCACACGAACTGATCCCCTACGCACGACTCGGATCCATCGGACGCGAATCGGTTGAAGCGGCCCTGTGGCCGAGCGAAAACCCCTCACACTCGTTTGAATACTGGTCGCACGCGGCGTGCGTGCTTCCGGCGGATCTATGGCCGTGGTTCGCATTCCGTCGGCGTTTCTATCAACGCCGGGGGCAGGGATGGCACAAGGTTCCACGCCAGTCGCTCGCGTCGTTGCGTCGACGACTCGACGACGGCCCTCTCACCACGCGCGACATCGGTGGAGCCAAGTCTGGTGGCGAGTGGTGGGACTGGTCGGAATCGAAGATCGGGATGGAATGGCTGCTCAACATCGGAGACGTGGTGGTGGCCCGACGAGTCGGTTGGCGCCGGGTGTACGACCTGCCAGATCGCACACTTGACCCCCGACTGCTCACCCAGACGGGCGCGGGCAGCACTACCTGGGCATCCACCGACGGAATCGAAGGCCCGAGCGACGAGGAATGCGTGCGCCACCTCGCGCTCCTTGGTGCGCGTGCGATTGGAATCGGAACAGCCGTCGACATCCTCGATGTGCACCGCATCGGTCCGCGCTACACCGGTAAGAAGCACTGCGCTTCCGTGCTCTCCGAGTTAGTCGCCGATGGCGAACTCACCGAGGTATCAGTGCAGGGCTGGAAGGCGCCGGCCTACGCCGACCCGCGCCTCCTCGCGCAGGGATCCTCGCGTGGCCGTCATCGCACCGCGCTGCTCTCGCCGTTCGATTCATTGGTGTGGCATCGCGGTCGAACTCAGCGGCTCTTTGACTTCGAGTATCAACTCGAGGCCTACGTGCCCGCGGCCAAACGGGTCTACGGGTATTTCACAATGCCGGTGCTGCACGGCGGCACTCTCGTCGCCCGCGTCGACCCGAAACGCGACGGCAGCACGCTGGTGGCGCGCCAAGTCACCTTCGAAACCAGTGACGGCACCGGCGCTCCGAGCGGGGCTGTCACGCAGTCCGCAATGGAGGGCACCGCCACTTCACTGGTTGAGGCCATGCACTGGGTCGGCTGCACCACTGTCCGCATCGAACGCGTGCTTCCGACAACAGCCACCCGCCCTCTCAACGACCGAGTGCGTGCGGCCCTCGCGAGTTAGGCGGACAGTCGAATCAATCCGTAATCGAAACTCTGACGGCGGTAAACAACCGACGGTAGTCCGGACTCGGAATCGGTGAACAAGTAGAAATCGTGACCGACGAGTTCCATCCGATCGACTGCCTCGGCCACGCTCATGGGCGCAGATTCGTGGGTCTTTTCGCGCACCACAATCGGCCCATTGACGTACACGGCGTCATCATCATCGACGTCAACAATCGTCGTTTCGACTTCGACCGTGCCAACCTCGGCCGCTGCCGCAATTTCACTCAGCGGCGTGCCGTGGCGTCGGTCCGACCGCTTGCGGTCTGACGCGCGACGAAGTCGCTCTACGAGTCGGTCGTACGCCAACTCAAGAGCTGCGTACTTGTCAGCCGACGCAGCTTCGGCGCGAATGATTGACCCGCCCCCACGACACGTGAGCTCAACATCGAAGGCGCGATCTGCCTGACGAGGGTTGGGTTCCTTGGTGACCTCAACATCGACACGTGTCAGCGGAACACCGAAACGGTCGAGTTTGGCGACCTTCTCTTCAACGTGCTCGCGAAAACGCTGTGACAGGTCGATATGCCGACCTCTGACGATGACGTCCATGTCCCACCCTTCATTGTGGCTGCTGACATCTCCACCGTACTCTCACCGCTGGCGCTGGCGCGCACGCCGCCATCACCCGGGTGACGTGCTGCCCGGGTGAGCGATACGCGGCGTGCTGAACGCAGCAGCTGCACCGACACAGAGAGCACCACCTGCCACCAACGAACGTCTCAACTCCGCAAGGGTGGCGCCCGTGGTCACTACGTCATCGACGGCCACGACCATGCCGAACTGCTCGCTGCAGACGCGCCCGCTTGCCTTGCCGGTGAGCCTCATCGACCCGGCCACATTGAGGTAGCGATCGGCCACCCCCAACCCCCGCTGGTCGTCAGGCTGCCGTACGTACTGCACGCCCTGCACGACATCGCACTCAAGGCCGTGCAGTGTCAGAAGTCTTGCCGCCTGCCGGGCGATGACCGCCGTCGAGTCGAATCCCCTCGCTGCATGTGCCCGTCGGCGCTGCGGAACTGCCACGATCGCCACTCGGGTTGACCCTCGCTGCGGGTGAAGCGACTGCCGAATCGCTCGAGCCAGCGACTCGGCAATCACTGGAGCAAGCGAGCGGTGACCACCGACCTTGTAGCCGCGCACCACCGCGCGGCCGCGCCCCATGGGATCGCTCACCGCACTCACGGTCGCGTCAACGGCGATCACGGGTTGCGCCCGTACGTCAATGCGACAGCCTGTGCAGAGCACGAGTCCTGGAAGGGAGCACGCTGCGCACTGTCGCGGCATCACGAGGTCAAGGAGAGGTCCCCACACGGTTCTAGCATGCGACGGCCGGGCACTTGAGCGGTCCGATGTATCCGAGCACTGTGTGGAACGACACCAACACCGGCGTGTGGAGAACGCGACTCAATCTGGATACGCCGGCGAGGCGCCCGAGACTACGTGCGACCACTGCACGCCATCGAATCCCTGAACGGATCGATACGTCGTACCGACGAGTAATTGGCGTGAGGGTGCCGCTGAGACACTGACCGATTTCGCAGGAGCCAGATCCATACGCGCTGGTTCAGCACCGAGGGTAATGGTGAACACATGAAGTGCCCCTGCCCCTTCAGTTCCGAGTACGACGAGTTGGTTCGACGATTTCCATGCGACATCAATGGCCGAACTCACGCGTGATTCAATCCGGCGAGCGCCGGTGATGCGCACCGAATCTCCACGTCGTTCAACCCGCGCGAGTGCCACCTCGGTTCTGGGACCCCGGCGAAGCAGGAGCGCGGCCCGCGTGCCGTCGCGAGAAAGGCTCAAGCCGACCACGCGCGCATCCTCGACACCATCGACAACCACTGGCTGAGGTTCACTTCCGAGCAAGCTGAGCGTGAAGACCGCATTGCCGTCAATCCACCACAGCGATGAATCCGAGCCGTAGCCGACGGAGGTCAACGCCTTTCCCGTGGCTCGCTCGCGGAAACTGCCACCGGGCTCAGACGTACCTTCCAACAGTGTTTGCTGTTTGGAGTCAACACCGGCAAACCGTGACCCATCAGACGACACGGCCAAGGTAGTCAGTGGCTGGTCGGGCTTGCCCGCGGGACCGATGACCGGGGCAATGAGCTCAGGCGTCAAAGACACCACTCCCCTGGTGGTGATGGCAAAAGCTGTTGCAGTGGGCCCAATCGCGTCGGGGTCGTAGGCAGGCCACGCATCGCGTGACTGCACGGGCGGCTGGCCTGGCACAGGCAAAGGGACACCACCCGCGCGAATACGCACTCCCACTATTTCCGGAATCTGGCGCAGGGTCCAGACAATTTGCGCCGACATCGCCGAGCGGGTGCTGTCGTCACTGGCGAGCACTTGGGCATCGAGGTTAACTTCGGCAACACCGTTGTCGATCGGAACCGAGTCAACTGTCAAGGTCGCGCCGTTGGGGAAAGCGGTACGAACCGCGGGCGCAAGCCACTCGGTCGGTCCGGCAACCAGTCGACGAATCAGCGTGGTGGCAGCCCCTGAACCGGTGCTCGGCACCGTGATCGGGTCGGGAACCAGCGTGCGAAATTGAGGATCGAGGAAGAACGCGTTGTACGTGCGGTAGCCGCGATCGACATCTCCGCGACTGAGTAACAATCCAAGCGGTGGAGTGCTAATGCGCCAGTTCCCGGACTCGCGAACCACCTTGAATTCTTGCTCAAGAACCGCACCCGGCTCGGCCACCGTGTACGAGCCCGCACGATCAATGCTTCCGACCTGCGGTGCTGCGACATTCACGATGTTGGTACCCACCGGCTGAATGCGCACGGTTGACGCTTCATATACGCGCGTCTGCAGCGATGGATTCCATTTGGCTTCCGCGTCGGCTGCCAGATACAACCGCGCCACCGCATAGTCGTCTTGGAACGATGCGCTTGCTTCAAGGAAGCCCCGCACAATCTCGCTCGGGCTCGCGCCACGCACGGGAGGACGGGCGATGACTCGAATGAACTGATTGGCGTCGGCTGCGTTGATGGCAGGGCCTTCGACCACCGGTCCGCTGTCAGGAATGCTGGCGCCGCAGGCTGCCACGCTCAGAACAACGACGCCGACAACAGCCGTCTGAAGTGCACGTAGGCCACGCGCCACACCGTGATTAGCGATCGCCACTGCGCACCTCTTCGACCTGCTCCGTGGGATCGAGCGCAAGAGGGAACGAGCGGACTTCGTCGCGGGCACGACGCGGAAGGGTGAGCACGAAGTTCGACCCGCGGCCCGGTTCACCCCACGCCTGCAACCAACCTCCGTGCAGACGAGCGTCTTCCAAGGCGATCGAAAGACCAAGACCCGTTCCGCCAATGCTGCGGGCACGCGCGGGGTCAGCGCGCCAGAAGCGGTTGAACACCAGGGCGGTCTCGCCGGGCTTCAATCCCACACCCAGATCACGAACGGCTAGTGCCGCCGCGTCATCGTCACCACCGACGGTAATCGTGACGGGGCGACCCCCGCCGTGCTCGACCGCGTTCACCACGAGGTTGCGCACAATCCGTTCAACTCGTCGAGGATCGCATTCAACGCGCACGGGACCGCGCGGCGCCACGAGGGTCAACTCACTTCCGACCCGATCGGCCAGCGGAGTCGCCGAATCGATTGCGCGGCGGGCAAGTGACACCAGATCAATAGGTTCAGCATCAAGCATGGCCGCACCCGCATCGAAGCGGCTGATTTCCAGCAAATCAGCAAGGAGCAACTCAAAGCGGTCGAGTTGGGTTTGCAACAGTTCAGCCGAGCGCGCCGTGGCCGGATCGAATTCACTGCGCGATTCATGCAGCACGTCGGCGGCCATCCGCACTGTCGTGAGTGGAGTGCGCAGTTCGTGCGACACATCCGAGACGAAACGCTGCTGAACGCGCGACATTCCTTCGAGCCGGCGAATCTGTTCCTGTAGCGACGCAGCCATCTGATTGAACGATGTCGCAAGCGCCGCGAGGTCATCCTCACCACGCACAGCCATACGTTCGGTGAGTTTGCCCGCCTTGAACTGTTCAGCGGTACGGGCAGCCAGTCGCACCGGGCGCACTACTTGGCGTGTGAGTAGCCACGCCAACGCGACCAGACCCAACACCAGCAGCACTCCGGTCACGAGTACCGCGGATCGCACGAGGGTCAGCGTGTCTTGCTCTTGTGTCAGCGGGAACAGGTAGTACAACTCATAACCACCCACACCCGGAACGACGAGGGGCGCACCCACGACCAGACCCGGACCCGAGCGCCCGTCGAGGTAGCGAATGAGCGTGTACGTCCATGCTTGTCGGCTCGTCGCGGCAATCGAGATGTGCAGGTCGGCTGGAATGCTGGTTTCGGCGACGTTGTTGGTTGCACGCTCGGGGGCACCGGCGAGCGGCGGCGCTGACAGCAAGAGCACTTCGTACAGGCCCGCTTGGCCCGCACGCGTGGCAATAGCGGCCACTACCGAGTCGACCAAACTCGCCGGACCGGGAGTCGAGGGACCCGTATCGGCCGCCGCCAAGATTCGCTGCGCTTCGGCAAGTCCCGCGGTTGCTTCGGTGATCGACGATCGCTGCTTGGTCTCAAGTAGACCGGCGGTCACGCGGGAGAGCAGCAGGTAACCCAGCAAACCCACCACGAGCAGTGACCCCACGAGAGTGGTGGACACCACACGCAGGGTCAGTGATCGCCGCCAGAGCGAACGGATACGCCGCACAGTCAGTCCGGCCGAGGTCCGGTCGTCATGCGGGTCCGGCCTTGTAGCCGACGCCGCGGACAGTGAGAACGATGGTGGGGTTTTCCGGATCGCACTCGACCTTCGAGCGCAGACGTTGCACGTGCACGTTCACCAGTCGCGTGTCGGCCGCGTGGCGGTAGCCCCACACTTCCTGAAGCAATACCTCGCGAGTGAACACCTGCCACGGCTTACGCGCGAGCGCGACGAGGAGGTCGAACTCAAGGGGCGTGAGGGCAATCGTGTCTCCCCCGCGGCGCACGGTGTGCCCGGCGACGTCGATGTCGAGATCGCCCACTGTGAGTGCCTCGGGCGAATCATCGGAATTGATGCGCAGGCGGGCTCGCAGCCGCGCGACCAGTTCCTTGGGTTTGAAGGGCTTGACTACGTAATCGTCGGCTCCCGATTCAAGACCCAGGACGACGTCAACCGTGTCGGTCTTCGCTGTGAGCATCACGATCGGAACACCCGACTCGGCACGGATCAACCGGCAGACGTCGATTCCGTCCATGCCCGGCAGCATCAGATCGAGCAGGATGACATCAGGTTTCGACTCACGGAATACTGCCAGCGCCTCGGCCCCGTCGGCGCAGAACACGGGTTCGAAACCCTCGCTGCGCAGCACGATACCGAGCATCTCGGCCAACGCCGTGTCGTCATCGACTACAAGAACTCGTCCCTTCACAGGTCTCATGGTGGCATCAACCTGTCGGGATGCACCCCACACGGTCGAATTCTGTGCTTCCAGCGCCCAAATTCCCCCATGAGAGGGCGAACCTGGCGGGACTGTCCACGAGGTAGTCATAGCCACTCAACGCACCGCTGGCAGGGTTCGTTCCAGTGGGTGAAGTGGCACTTAGACGAGGAACAACCCCGCGACGGCCACGAGATTGTTGACCATGTGCGCCACGATTCCTGCCCCGAGGCGGCCGGTGCGCTGCCGGAGGTACCCCAGGATCATTCCGGTCACCAACAGCAGCGGGAACCGAACCGGCTCAAGGTGGAAAGCGGCAAACGCCACCGAGGTCCAGATCGTGACCCACCACGGATTTACTCCCCGCTTGGCGAGTGCGCCCCAGAACAATCCGCGAAAGCAGACTTCCTCAATGATGGGCGCGATAATGCCCACTCCGACTGCCAGCGCAATGAGCAGGGCGGTGTCGGACTTGAACTCGGCAAGCAATTCCCCTGCCGACGAGTCGAAGTCGCCGAAGACTTTCTGCGTGAGGGCACCGATCGCTGTGGCGGCCACCAGCGCTGCGACTCCGCCCACGAGGCCCCATGGGATGTCCATGTTGCGCAGCGTGAGGCCGAGGTCAAGTACCGCGCCGTTTCCCTTCCAGCGAGTGACCAGCAGCGGCCATCCCAGCATGGGGATCCACTGCGCCACCAAGCTGAGCAAGATGACGATTTTCTGCCACGACTGCGACTGCGAATCGGCCAGCAGGAGCAGCCCGGCAGCGATGGAGAACAGCAGAGCGCCGGCGAGAGTGATCCAGGCATCGCCGAAACCCCAACGCGGGTAGCGCAGCGGAAAGCGGGCGTGCCAGGCGTCGGTAGCAGTCGTGGGCGCTCCAGGCCATGGCGTTTCGTCTGCAACGGGCGCCATCACCGTCTGGTAGCCCTGAACCACGGGCGCAGCCATCGGAACAGCCGGCTGTTGCGGCGGCGGCAGATTCACAGGATCGATGGTGACCTCGCGAGAAGTGGGGAACGTTCAGTCAGTGTATGTCGACGATTCATCGCGCCTCGACGTTCCGCCCCTCACCCATGGGCACCCAAAACTACCGCCATTCCCATCGGGGGCTGGGCCGCTGCACTGAAGAGGAATCTGCCGACATGGTTGTTTTCGGGCCTCAGAAACTGCAAACACGGCAGATTTCCGAGCGAGGCGCTCGACACTCACACGGCGCAGTGGGGCGTCTAGGCGCGCAAGGTGCGCGCGTGGGGACCCCCGATGCGGAACGGCAGAGGTGGGCCGGCCCCGAAGGGATGGCCCACCTCCGCCGTGACAGATTCAGTAGCGGTAGTGCTCGGGCTTGTACGGTCCGGCAACGTCAACACCGAGGTACTCGGCCTGCACCTTGCTCAACTCGGTGAGCTTGACGCCCAGAGCCTCGAGGTGAAGTCGCGCCACCTTCTCGTCGAGGTACTTAGGCAGGGTGTACACGCCGAGGGGGTACTCGTCGAGCTTGGTGAACAACTCGATCTGCGCCAGCACCTGATTGGTGAACGAGTTCGACATCACGAAGGACGGGTGCCCCGTAGCGTTTCCGAGGTTGAGCAATCGGCCCTCGCTCAGCACGATGATCGACGTGCCGTTGGGGAAGATGAACTCGTCAACCTGCGGCTTGATCGTGATGCGCTTGATACCGGGAACGGCCATCAGACCGGCCATGTCGATCTCGTTGTCGAAGTGACCGATGTTGCCAACGATCGCCTGGTGCTTCATCTTGCCCATCTGCTCGGCGCTGATCACGTCGTAGCAGCCGGTGGCGGTGATGAAAATGTCGGCAACCGGAAGCACCTCGTCGAGCGTGGTGACCTGGTAGCCGTCCATGGCCGCCTGCAGCGCGCAGATCGGGTCGATCTCAGTGATGATGACGCGTGCGCCTTGGCCGCGCAGCGAATCGGCGCTCCCCTTGCCGACATCGCCGTAACCGCACACCACAGCAACCTTGCCGCCGATGAGCGTGTCGGTGGCCCGGTTGATTCCGTCAACGAGCGAGTGACGGCAGCCGTACTTGTTGTCGAACTTACTCTTGGTAACTGAGTCGTTGACGTTAATCGCCGGGAACATCAGCGAGCCGTCGCGCATCATTTCGTAGAGACGGTGAACGCCGGTCGTGGTCTCTTCAGTGACGCCCTTGATGCCGGCGCCAATGCGGGTCCAACGCTGCGGGTCGTCCTTGAGTGACTGCGTGAGAACCGAGAGAACCACCGCGTACTCTTCCGAATCGGCCGTGTTGGGGTTCGGGACAACACCCGCCGCTTCGAACTGCGTGCCCTTGTGAACGAGCATCGTGGCGTCGCCACCGTCGTCGAGAATCATGTTGGGGCCGCCACCGTCTGGCCACATCAGCACCCGCTCCGTGCACCACCAGTACTCGTCGAGCGTCTCGCCCTTCCACGCGTACACCGGAACACCCTGGGGGTTCTCGGGAGTGCCGTGGGGGCCGACGGCGATGGCCGCAGCGGCGTGATCTTGAGTCGAGAAAATGTTGCACGATGCCCAGCGAACTTCGGCACCCAGTGCGACGAGAGTCTCAATCAGCACCGCCGTCTGCACGGTCATGTGCAGCGAGCCGGTGACGCGAGCGCCCTGGAGGGGCTTGCTTTCGCCGAACTCCTTGCGCATCGCCATGAGGCCGGGCATTTCATGCTCAGCCAGGCGAATTTCGTTGCGACCAAATTCGGCCAGTGAAAGATCGGCAACCTTGAAATCAGGGGCAGCGGACATGCGTGCGGAACTCCTTGTGATCGACAGTGGGTCCACGAACGTCACGAGGCTTCGATGGTTCGCTTGGGGCAGCACGGGGTCTCCGGTGCCCACGGAAGAACATTCTCGCACGATCGGGCCGATCCGACGACCCGGCTCGCTACCGGTCGGGGAGTAACCGGTCGAGGTCGGGCTCGAGGTAGATGTAGCGAGCAGTCGGAACTGCCGTACGAATCGAATTCTCCGCAGCATCAATTGCCGCAGCGATGTCGGCCCCCGTTTCATCGCGATCGATCGCGATCTTGGCTGCCACCAGCAGTTCATCGGGGCCTACATGCAGCGTGCGCATACTGATGATCCGATTGACGCCGTCGGTCGACGCAAGGGCAGCGGCGATCGCGGCCTCTTCTTCAGGAAGTGCTGACTCGCCAACGAGCATGCTCGACATCTCGAGAGCAAGGAACACGGCGATGACAAGGAGCAGGCAACCCACCGCCATGGCGCCCATGCCATCCCACTTGCCGTCGCCCGTGATGACAGCCAGCGAGATACCGATGAGCGCGAAGAATAGACCCATCAGGGCGCCGGCATCTTCCAACATGATCACGGGAAGCTCGGGCTGTCGCACGTCGCGAATGAATCGACCCATCGACCGTGAACCTCGCGAGCGGTTGGCCTCACGGATTGCCGTGCGGAACGAGAACCCTTCAAGAACGATCGCAATACCCAGAACAAGGAATGCGATCCATGCATCCTTCACTTCCTCTGGGTGCTGCCACTTGTGCAAGCCCTCGTAGAGCGAGTACACACCGCCGACGAGGAACAACACGATGGCCACAACGAAGCTGTAGACGTAGCGCACGCGGCCGAAGCCAAACTGGTGCGTGGTGGTCGCCGTGCGCTTCGACCGCTTTCCACCAATGAGCAACAGCACCTGGTTGCAGGAGTCGGCAACCGAGTGGATCGCCTCCGACAGCATGGAGGACGATCCGGTGAAGAAGAACGCGATGAACTTACTGATGGCAATTCCGACATTCGCTGCCAGCGCCGCCATGACCGCCTTGGTGCCACCTTCAGTGCTCATGTCAGGAACCTACTGGCCGGGCCGCGGGTACGCGCGCTCTGCCAGCCTTTCCTTGAGTTCGAGGATGGGCAGAATCGGGGTCGGGTCAACTCCGAGCGACAGCGCTGCGTACACCGAGGCCCAATCGGCCACGCCCACGAGGTCAGCAAGTCGCTCAACTGGATGCCCCTCGACCGCCCTGACCGAGCTGACGTTGATCCCCCGCGCGGTGGCCAGATCCAGCGCCAAGTCGGCGCGGGCAGCGGTTGGTTCTGGTTCAGCAGCGTCGCGTACCAACACCAGGCGCATACGCAAGGTCGGATCGGGATCGCTGACCCGATCGCGAAAAATGTCATCGCTGTCATCGGCAAGTATCTGCGGCGCGTCGAGTGCCACCACCTGATTGTGAACGGCTTCGGGCAGAGCGCCATGAATCGCAGGAATCTGCGCATTCTCATTGAGTTGGCAGGCGAAGCGGTAGGCAGCCACGGCACCCAACTCGCCAGAGCCCCAGAGCAAAGGAAGTGACTCGGCGACCGCGAGACCAAGAGTCTTGGCCTGGTTCTCTTCCAACGGCACCTCAAGGCCGCAGCGTCGAGCGACATCGTCAAGGCGATCGGCCGCACGCACGAGCGCCGGCTCTGAGCCACTCACCAGATCAAGACTCTCGCCCACCATCAGAAGGGGCGTGAGCAGCGTCCACAGACTCGCTCGCGGCATGCGGCCCTGGGCATCGACCGCCAACACCACCGACCCGGAAAACGACTGGGCGAGGCGGTGAAGGGATGAGCCCTCAGCCCCGATTGCGACCAGCCGACTTCCACGACGACCCGCTTCGGCTGCCGAGGAGAGCGTCTCTTCGGTTTCTCCGCTGCACGACACCGCAATCACCACATCGACGGCGCCAACCCAGGCGGGCAGTACCGAGTCGTTGACCGCCACCACCGGAATCGCCGCACTGCGCGAGGCGAGAGCGGCAAGGACTGCGCCCACGATTCCCGATCCGCCCATTCCACACACCACCACTGCGCGCGGCCGACCTTCCGAGGCCAGTCGAGCAAGCGCCTGACGGTCGAGGGTGTCGAGGCCGATGCGTATTTGCGCGCCGCTCGAGGCCACGGCACGCAGCATCAGTCCGGGATCGGCCGCCACAAGGGCAACCGGATCATCAAGGATGAGGTCGTCGGCCACCGAGTCACTCCCCTGCGGGGTTACCGATGCCGTTCGGTCCCGCGGTGGCCTCGTCGAGAAGCATCACGGGGATGGCATCGCGCACAGGGAAACTCGTGCGGCACCTGGTGCAGACAAGCGTCGAGGCCGGCTCGTCGACTTCCACCGGTGCGTGGTGTTCGCATGGGCAGGCGAGGATGTCGAGCAGGATCGGATCGAGCCCGAGGGGACCACTCACTGCGCTCCTCCGATCACGAGCAGCGCCTCATCACGGGCTGCCTGCATGTCATCGTGCGTTGCACCTTCGACATTGAGTCGAAGCAATGGCTCAGTGTTGGATGCGCGCACGTTGAACCACCATGCACCTGCGTCAACGGTGAGCCCGTCGAGTTCATCGAGTTGGTATCCGCGCGAACCAAAGTGCTCGCGCACCGCTGCGACCGACGCAGACGCATCACTGACAACAGTGTTGATTTCGCCGCTTGCAACATAGCGCTCATAATCACCGAGCAGACTCGACAGCGCTGTTCCGGCGGGGGCTTCCGACAGTGCAGCGAGCGCATGCATCGCAGCGAGCATGCCCGAGTCCGCGTTCCAGAAATCACGGAAGTAGAAGTGACCCGAGTGCTCGCCGCCGAACACTGCGCCGGTTCGCGCCATCTCCGCCTTGATGAACGAGTGGCCGACGCGAGTGCGCAATGGCACTCCGCCGTGCTCGGTGACGATCTCGGGCACCGAGTGCGAGGTGATCAAGTTGTGGATGATCGTGGCGCCTGGGTTGCGCGCGAGTTCGCGCACCGCAATCAGCGCAGTCAGCGTCGACGGGTTGACGACGCGGCCGGTTTCATCGACCACGAAGCAGCGATCGGCATCGCCGTCGAAGGCAAGTCCGATGTCAGCCTTTTCGGCCACCACGCGCGCTTGCAGATCGACGAGGTTTGCCGGCTCGATGGGGTTGGCTTCGTGATTCGGGAAGCTTCCATCAAGTTCGAAGTACATCGGCACGATGTCGAGAGGAAGCGGCGCGAGCCCTGCGGCATCACCGAGAACTGCCGGAACTGTGAAGCCGCCCATTCCATTGCCCGCGTCGATCACGACGCGCAGCGAGCGACCGGCGAGCGGCACGAGGTCGCGCAGGAACTGCGCGTAGGCGGTGAGCATGTCTTGCTGCGACACCACACCGGGCACCTCGACCGTCGGCGCGGGCGAGTCGATGAGGCCAGCAGCCAAGAGGTCACGAATCTGACGCAGGCCCGATTCCTGTCCGACCGGAGCCGCTCCGGCACGACACAACTTGATGCCGTTGTACTGGGCGGGGTTGTGGCTCGCAGTGAACATCGCGCCCGGCAGACCGAGCGAACCGGAGGCGAAGTACAGACCGTCAGTTGAGCACAGTCCGATTTCGATGACGTTGACGCCTGCGGCGGTGGCTCCCTCGGCAAAGGCAGCAACGAGGTCGGGGCCGCTGGGCCTCATGTCATGCCCCACGACGACAGCGCCAGGGCCTCCGGCCGCAGTGGTGATGCTGAGGACGTCAACGAATGCGGTGCCTACAGCACGCGCAATGTCGGAGTCGAGTTGTTGCGGCACAACGCCGCGGATGTCATAAGCCTTGATGAGGGCATCGAGATCGCGCACAGCCGTCACACTAGTCCCGAGGGGACTCTCGTGGGTAAGCGCGTCGACTCAGCCTGTGCGACGGCGCGCTGAGTCAAGGACGCGCTCAACGCTGAGTACCTCGTCGCCACGCATCCACACGCGGTGGTCGCAGTCGAGGCAGTTGGTGAATTCGACGTGACTGCCGTCTTCGAGCTCGAGGGCAATGCGGGTAATGCGAGCGCTTTCGCACACGGCACAGCCGGGCGCAGCGATACCGCGTGTTCCCGGCCGAAGCAGGGATCCAAGGTCGATGTGCTCGTCAGTGGTTGGCCCCATGGCGCCATACCTCCCGAATCTCCCGAATCGACACGTGACCCATTTGGTCGCATCCCCACGATAGCCGTGTGACTGGTGTGAATCAAGTGATAGATGTGATTACTTTTCGCAGACTAATGTAACTCTTAGTAGTCGATTCTCACGAATAGTCCAATACTGGTGTGCCAGACGAGCACCGAGTTGGGTGCCCAAAACTGCTGCTAAGCGCGCTTGGGGTCCCCCGATGCGGAAAGAGCAGGGGTCGGGCTAGGAATCGGAGGCGTTGCGCAGCATCCGAAGATGCCCCCGCCGGTTGACCTCGACCATTTCTTCGTGCACTTCCTCGACGTACGGCGTCTCATCACGCCCCCGGGCTGCCTCACGCACAGCATCAGCCAGGGCTTCCAAATCGTCGATACTCGGCAACAGAGCGGCCGGATCAGGCTCGAGCCGCACGATCTCCCAGCCGCGCGGCGCGGTGAGCCGCTCAGCGTGGGTTTGGCACAGGTCGTAGCAGTGCGGCTCAGCGTAGGTGGCCAGCGGCCCGAGCACTGCCGTTGAGTCGGCGTACACGTACGTGAGCGTCGCGTATGCCTGACGGGCACACGACGGCTTAGAGCAACGACGCACAGGGCTCACGGACCAGACGGTAGCGGCCCTCGGGCCCCCACGGCGGCACCGACACGGCCGCACGGGGTACCAGACGAACCCGATGCATCATCTAGCCGTTCGCTACCGCGAGGTTGGGTTGCGCCTCGGGCACCGAGACCTTCGACCGAACCGGCGACATCGGAACTCCGGTGGCCATCGTGCCACTCGCCGCAGGCAGGCTTGTGACGCGCGCGACCCGCACCATGCCAGTTCCTGAGGGTGGGGTCACCACGAGCGAGAACGACCCGTCACCAGGTGGTTTGGCGGTCCACACCTGCGTTGAGCCCCGCGTAATCTTCAACTTGGTCTTAGTCGCCTTGCCCTGTCGATCGATGGTGGTGACCACCACGCTCACATCACGATCACCTGCTGTGTTGGTGATGTACAGACGGTGCCGGTATCCGGTCGCGGCGGGAAGTCCCGCGACGGCAGCCGGTCCGGTGAGTGCAGGAGCCGAACCCGCGTAAGCGAATTCGCCGACACCTGTTGACTCACCCAGCCGGTACCACGCACCCGCAATGATGGGCACTGTGGAGGTAAGTTCGACCGCCGCCGGCTGCTCACGCAGCACCTTGGTCAGATCAACGACCTCGACCTGGCCTGCGGTGAGACTCACTGTGGTGAGGCCGGCAGGTGAGAAAGACCCAGATGGTGTGAGCAGTCGCACCTTGACCGTTGCGTCGTGGTCAGGTGAGAGCACGCTCAACTGAACCGGAGTCACTCGAGCGGGAATTCCGGCAACGACCACGGTGGTCGAAGGCGCCGCCGCACTGGGCACCCAGTCGACGCCCCGAGGAATAAGACCGGTGACTTGCTGATCGCTCACCGCAGCAGACACGCGACCGGATTGCACATCAACGTGCACGACGAATTGAGGAACTCCGGGGGCCAACGTGCTCAGGCTCAGACGCACCTGACCTCGCGCCGGCACAAACACTCCGCGTCCGCCTGGCGCTGGTAGTTGGCCGGTGGGTCCCCAGAGCAACACATCGACGGTAGCCGGTGATTCTTCGGGATTGGCGAGAGTGACCACGCTCGTGCGGCCGACTCCCGAACCTCCACCGACGAACCACTGATCGGTGCCCGGAGCGGCACACTCCATTCCGGCCAGGCCGCGCGCCTTCCCCTGATCGCCCAGCGTCATCTGGTCAAGCACAAGTCCCGGTGCGAGCGAGCCCTTCGCCGAGGCGATGACTGGCGGAAGCGGCTTGCCGGCCGTACTCAATGTGCGCGCGGCGCCAGCGGCCGGAATCGATGCTTTCTCAACAGCGGTGCCCTTGGGTGGAAGTGTGGCGATTTGGGCGCCACCCGTGCCTGTTTTCTGACCCGGTAGCCCCGGAGTCACCATCGCCGTGACCGACGACTGAACGTCGGCACTCGCGATGGGATCGGGGCATACCAGTCGACTTGATTCCACTGGCTGCACCACGACGGCGGGAGGCTCAGGTACTGAGGCGACAACCGGGTGCACAAGGCTTCCGACCACGACAATCGCCGCAGCGGCACCGAGTACCACGAGGTGGCCGCGCTTCATGTCGTCACCACGCCCGTGGAAGGAGCGGTCGGTACGGAAGCACCCACAGAACCCAGATGCTCGTCATCGCCCACGATGTCGGCGTCGGGATCATCGGTCGGGCGACGACGACCCGGCAAAGCAAGGACAATCACCACGGCCACGAGTAGGCCTTGCAACCACAACCACCGGTGCCGCGGCTCTTGGTCGAACCAGACCGAGAGCGTTCCCGCGCCCTCGGACAAGGTGAATGACTGTCGCCAGCCGTCGACCCGATCATCGTGAAGCGCCAGTGCCACGCCATCGAGAGTGGCCCGCCAGGACGGGTCGGAGCGTTCGGCAAGCACGACCACCGACTCCGACGGCATTGCCTTGGGTAGCGGCCCGTCAACCCACACCGCGCCATCACGCGACCCTGCGGCAATGGGAGTCACGAGCGGTTTCTCTGCCAGAGCGCGTACCCGATCGCTGTCGGTGTCGAGTCGCCAGAGTGTGTCTCCTTCGGCGGTGCTGATGCGACGAAGCCCCGGCTCAGAATCGAGCACGGTCACCAGTTCAGGGCTCGATGCGGCAAGCACCACAAAGCGCACGCCGTAACGACCCAGTCCGTCGACTTCACCGCCACCGCGGCCGGCCATCAGATCGGCCACCAAGCTGTTGAGTTGGTCATATGCGACGGCCGGCGGTCCAGTCTCGGCAGCTCCGAGACGTGGACCCTCACCGTCGATCAGTGCATATTCGATACCGCGATCACTGGGTCGAAATACCAACGACCGCGGACGATCGGCGCCAAGCGATTGTGCGGCGACGAACGCAGGTACCGCTGAGCCGTCTCCACGAACGACGGTGTCGCCGACACCGTGCCATGCCCACCAACCAGCAGTCAGCAATGGCGCGGCGATGGCCGCGACTACCGCAATCGCCGCAGCCGGCTGACGCCAACTGAAACTGTCGCCAGCCAGGCGCACGCCGATGCCATCAGCTGCCACAGCGCACGCCACGATCAGGCCGAGGCCGAACACAATCGTGGCAGGGCCAGGCCACGTCAGCAGTGGCAATGATTCGGAAGGCGGCCGCACCTGAACCAACGACTGAATAATTGCCAATGTCAGTCCGACCAGCGCGACAATCCACGCCACGAGCGACACCGATCGCGAGCGGCGCCGCATGAGACCGCCAATTCCGAGCGCGACGATTCCGACCGTGAACCACACCGGAATCGCGGCGGGGCCACCCGGATCGAGCAGCGCCACTTGCCACGGTGCGAGATCAGGATCGACCGGGCCAGGGAGTCCTGCCTGCAAGAACCACGACGCGGGATGAAGCACAAGATCAAGGGACCACGGCACAAGAAGCAGCAACGGCACGATGACCAGAGCCGCCAATCTGAGCAGTACCTCGCGAGACCGGAAGCTCAGCGGTACCAGCGAGGTCGCGGTCGTGGCGCTGTCTGGGTCAAGGAAGCTGCGCGGCTCGTCAGCAGTCTCGGCCACTCCGCTGGCAGCCAATTGCGGAATTCCTCGAGCCCACACAATCGCGGCGACGACCAACAACAGACACACCAACCACGTGAGCGGTACAAACGCCGTCATGATGGCCAGCAGTAACGCGCCACCCCATGCCGCCCGCCACGACACTGGCGCACGCAATGCCACGCGCACCATGGCCGGCAAGAGAATCAGGAAAACGACAGTGCCGATACGCCCGGTGGCAACAGCACCGACGGCGGCGGGGAGCAAGGCATAGGCCGCGGCCGCAATCACCCGCACTACGCGACTGTCGACCACTCGCCGCAGCGCGAGGTACATCACAACTCCTGCGACCGGAATGCCCACCATCAAGATGGCGTCGACTGCTCGTGAGGCATTGCCGAGCAGGAAGGCCGCGACCACTCCGACCACCATGAGGTACGGCGGCGCAGCGGTTGCGGCGCCCGGACCCACTTCATGCCAGCCCTGTGCGTAGGTGTCCCAGAGATCACCGAAGCCTGATGGTGCTGGCAGCAGCGAACCTCCCTCAAGGAGGCCGAAGGCAAACCACGCTCTGACCGAAATAAGGCAGACGAGCGAGAGCAAGAAAGCGAGTAGCAACGCTGGTCGTTTCACCCAGAAACCAAGTCGACCTTGCTGATCGTCGAACGAGTCATCGAAGGCTTCATCTTCTGAAGGACCGGCCGTGGCAGGCCCCGAACTCGCCACCGACGTGCCGGCGGTGCCGCCGAGGAAGGCTACGAAGGCTTCAAACGCGTGTCGCAACTGCGAACCAAAACGTGGCCTTAATCCAGCGAGGTCGCGCGGGGCAAGCTCATTGGTACTGGCAGACAGTCGTCGTGAAGCAGCAATGCGACCAGGGTGAAGCAGCACCGAACCGAGCGCACCGAATTCATCGGCTGCTTCGTCGGGGGCCTTCAACAGCAGCAATCCAACGCCGCGAATGAGTGAGCCGAACACAAGACGCAGAAGCACCAGCGGAATCAACACAGTGCGCGTGTGTGCGAGCAACACGTGCATGGCCGACTCGCGGTCAACGCGGGGGGCATCGTTGTCGACGGCGTGCAGCGGACGTCGTCCGTGAATGCCCGCCTCGGCATGGTGCACCTCGGCATCGGTCGCCACGATCACGCGGTAACCGGCCGCATTCGCGCGCCAGCCGAAATCGACGTCGTCGCGGAACATGCGCACCGACGGATCAAACCCACCGAGCGCATCCCAGACATCGCGCCGCACGAGCATGCCGGCACTTCCGACGGCCAGCACATCGCGCAGGCCGTCGTGCTGGCCTTGATCGAGCTCACCACGTTCCAGACCCGTGACGCGACGGCCGGATGCGGCAATGGTGACGCCGTTTTCAAGCAGCAGTCGCCGGTCATGCCACCCCAATACCTTGGGGCCGATGACCGCAGCTCCCGCCACGGTGTCACTGGCATCGAGCAACGCTTGCAACGCATTAACGGCGGGCGCGCAGTCATCATGCAGCAGCCACACCCAGTGAACGGCGGGCTCGTCAACCACGGCCACCTGCTCGTCGGGCCACGCTTGGTCATCGTCGTCGATGGCCATCGCGTCAACCGGCGGTTCGCTGAACCATTCGTCTGGGGTGTCTACGTCATCGGGAAACGCCCCGTCTGCACCGATCAGCGCGTCGGAGTGGGCCACACCGGCAGCCACAGCTGTTCCAAAGGAAGTCTCGGCTGCCAGGGTGACCACTCGGTCGGCACCGAGCCATTCGGTGACCAACTGCCCCGAGGCATCCTCACTGCCGGTATCGACGGCAACGATCAGGTCGGGGCGGCGTGACATCCGATCGACGGTGGCGATGGCGGGCGGTAGCCAACGGGCGCCATTGTGGGTCACCAGTACCGCGACCACCCGGTGCTCACGACGCTCAAGTGGCACTTCGGGTTCGTCGTCGTCAAAGACCAAATCGGCATAACGGTCGACGCGTTCGACGACGGACTCACGTTCCTCGTCGTAGAGGTTGTCGAGGTCCGGAGCCTCAAGCGGCTCGAACCCGGGATGCTCACTCATCGGATCTGACTCTACGCGCCACCCGAGCGGTCACATCCCTTTGCAACGTGTTCAGGGGCGACCTACCGCAGGAGCTGCGTCAGACAACGGCCTTTTTGAGCCGACGGCGTTCCCGCTCACTGAGACCGCCCCAGATTCCGAAGCGCTCGTCGTTGGCCAGGGCGTACTCGAGGCAGTTGCCACGAACATCGCACGACAGGCATACACGCTTGGCCTCGCGGGTGCTGCCGCCCTTTTCAGGGAAGAAGGCCTCAGGGTCGGTCTGCGCGCAGAGGGCACGCTCCTGCCAATCGAGCTCGGCACCGAGCGCGTCGTCATCGAGCACGAGTTGCATGAGTTCGGCCACGTGGCAAGTCCTTCCTGGCATACCCTGCGGAAATTCCGGCGGGCGGTAATGCAAACAACAACGGTCGAATTACACGCGTGTCACTACCGGCTAGTCAAGCCGGAGGGGTGTAGACGGGTTGATTTCCGGGGTATATGTCCGTTTTGTTATGAAATAAACTTTACCGAACGTCGACATTCGGCGTAGTTCCTCGTTCTACAGGCCACCCGCCTCGCTGCTCGACCGTCGCGTCGGGCATGCTGCAGTTCACGCCTCTGCTCGTAAGGATCGCCATGACCACACCTGGACCCCGCATCACCGCGCTGGCCGGCGGAATCGGCGGCGCACGGTTTCTCCGTGGGCTCCTTACCCACCTGGCCGCTGCCTACCCCGACGGCGCCGGCTCAAGCACCGCCGAGGTAACCGTCATCGGTAACACCGGTGACGACATTTGGATGCACGGCGTCAAGGTGTGCCCCGATCTCGACACCGTGATGTACACCCTCGGTGGCGGCATCAATGAAGACCAGGGCTGGGGCCGCCTCGACGAGACGTACACCGTCAAGGCCGAGCTCGCCGCCTACGGCGCAGCGCCCGACTGGTTCGGACTCGGCGATCGCGATCTGGCAACGCACCTCGTCCGCACCCGCATGCTCACCGCTGGCGTTCCCCTGTCTGAGGTCACCGCCCGATTGTGCGAGCGTTGGAATCCGGGGGTTCGGCTCATTCCCATGAGTGATCAGCGGGTCGAAACTCATGTTCTCGTTGACGACCCCACCGGCGCTCTCACCGACGACGGTTCGCCCGTGCACACCGCAATCCACTTTCAGGAATGGTGGGTCAGGTATCGCGCGTCACTACCGGCTCATGGCTTTGTGCTGATGGGTCTTGACGAAGCACGACCCGCACCCGGAGTCCTTGAGAGTATTCGCGATGCCGACATCGTGGTGCTGCCTCCGTCGAACCCCGTGGTGTCGATCGGCACCATCTTGTCGGTGCCGGGCATTCGTGAGGCGATGCGCTCAACCAGCGCCCCCGTGGTCGGCCTCGCGCCCATCATCGCAACGGCACCCGTACGCGGTATGGCCGATGCGTGCCTTGCCGCCATCGGAGTTGAAACCAGCCCCACCGCCGTTGCCGCCCACTACGGGGCGCGTTCCAGCGGCGGCATTCTCGACGGTTGGCTGATCGACACCGTTGACGCCGAATCCGTTGATTGCACTGAGGCACTCGGAATCACCACGGTGGCCGTTCCACTGCTGATGACCGATCTTCCCGCGACGGCCGCGATGGCTGCCGCGGCTCTTGATCTCGCCGACCGAGTCAAGGCGCGACCATGAACTCAGCGCCACTGCAGGTGATTGCGGTCGAGGGCCTTCCTGAGTTTGCTCCTGGTGATGACCTCGCGGCCGCGGCTGCTGCTGCGATTGCACACACCCAGTGGCCAGACGGATCACGGGGGCTCGACGAAGGCGACATCGTCGTGGTCACCAGCAAGGCGGTCAGCAAAGTGGAAGGTCGACTCATCCCCGCGCCCGATCGCGAAGATGCCATCACTGCCGAGGCGGTACGTATCGTTGCCACCCGCGATCGCACGCGCATTGTTGAAACCCGACATGGCTTGGTGCTGGCTGCAGCTGGGGTCGACGCCAGTAACGTTCCGGCCGACCATGTGGCACTGCTACCCGTCGACCCTGATGCATCTGCGCACAGTCTTCGCCGCGAGCTGTCCGAGCGGTTCGGTCTGACTCAACTCGCCGTCGTCATCACCGACACGTCAGGACGACCGTGGCGCGAAGGTCTCACCGACATTGCGATCGGCTCGAGTGGTTTGCGGGTTCTCGATGATCATCGCGGTCGCGTCGATGCCACAGGTCACACACTGGAGATGACCATCACTGCCATCGGCGATGAGGTGGCGTCGGCGGCCGACCTAGTCAAAGGCAAACTCGGCGGCTGCCCCGTGGCCATGGTGCGCGGACTTGCCGCGCACGTCGCCGAAGGTATGACGGCTCGCGACTTGATTCGCCCTCCTGCGTTCGACCTCTTCCGATTGGGCACCGCCGAAGCGATCGACGAAGGCCGTCGATCAGCCGTTCTTGAACGCCGCACGGTGCGCACCTTTACTGACCAGCCAGTTCCGCAGAACCTCCTCGTCGATGCCGTTACGGCCGCCATCACTGCACCCGCACCACACCACACCACCCCCTGGCGATTCATGCTGCTGCGCGACGAACCGGTGCGCACTCGCTTACTTGATGCCATGCGCGATCAGTGGGAAGCCGATCTGCGTCGCATTGATGACTTCACCGACGAGTCGGTCACCAAGCGAGTGCGTCGTGGTGACGTACTGCGTTCAGCACCGGCCCTCGTGCTGCCCTTCCTCGAACTCGACGGAGCCGCCCACGCGTATCCCGACGCGACGCGGGCGAGTTTCGAGCGCGATCTGTTCATGGTGTCTGGAGGTGCAGCGGTCGAGAACTTGTTGGTGGCCCTCAGCGCGAACGGACTTGGCTCGGCGTGGGTGTCGTCAACGATGTTCTGCCCCGACGTCGTGCGCGAGGTGTTGTCGCTACCCGCGACCATGACACCGCTGGGCGCGGTAGCTGTCGGATACGCAGCGGCCGATCCGCGACCGCGCGACGCGCGCAGTGCCGACGACTTCTTACTGCGACCACCCGCCGAGTAGTCAGCCGAGCCGAGTTCCGTCGGCCAACACCGCACCCTGCAACACCGTGCCTTCAGGTATGACGCAGCCACGACCGATCGCACTGTTGGTCACGCGACTGCCAGCGCCGATCACGGTGTCTGCCAGAACGACAGAGCCGTCAATCACAGCGCCTGAGCCGACGTGTGAGCCCGCGCCAATACATGAACCCGCAGTCAGTACCGCATCGTTGGCGACTGTGGCACCGTCGAGAACGAGTGCATCGCCCGTGCGTCCCGACAACACCGGCGACGGTGCGCGCCCTAGGACGAGATCACACGATCCGCGTACGTAGGCCAGGGGGGTACCGAGGTCAAGCCAGTAGCCGTTGTCAACGACTCCGAACACCAATGCGCCCGACTCAAGAAGTTGCGGGAACGTCTCACGTTCAACCGAGACCGGGCGTCCTTCCGGAATCGCATCGATCAATGAGCGTCGAAACACGTAGCAGCCCGCGTTGATCTGGTCGGTCACGATCTCTTCGGGCGTCTGGGGCTTCTCGAGGAACGCCGTGACTCGTGACTCGCCGTTGGTCGGCACAAGTCCGTACGCCCGGGGATCATCGACTTGAGTGAGGTAGAGGGTGACGTCGGCATTGCGCTGCTGATGTGAATCGATCAAATGCCGAAGATCGACACCGGTCAACACGTCACCGTTGAAGACCATGACCGGCTCATCAGGGCCCGACTGCAACAGCGAGGCGACGTTGCGAATCGCCCCACCGGTTCCGAGCGGAACCTCTTCGGTGGCGTACACGAGTTCGACCCCGAGGTGCTCCCCATCACCGAAATGCTCGCGGAACACTTCGGCCCGATATGACGTGCCAAGAATGACGCGCGTGACTCCGGCTTCACGAGCTCGCGCAATCTGATGCTCGGTCACGGGAGCACCAGCCACGGGCAGCATGGGCTTGGGAGTGTTCGCTGTCAGTGGGCGCAATCGTGTGCCTTGTCCACCCACCAGAAGTACGGCCTCAGTCACCCTCCCACTGTGGCATGCGGGCTGGCGCTAACGTGAAGGTGATGCCCGATCAGACCAGCACCCTTGAGAGCCTGCGCCGGCGACAATTAGCCGCGCACGGTCCGCAGCCATGCGTGACGTGGTACCACCTGTCGACCGGTGAACGCACTGAATTGTCGAACACCACCTTCGACAACTGGGTGGCAAAGACTGTCAATCTCATGCTCGAACTCGGAATAGGCGCTGGCGACTCCGTTGCTGTTGACCTCCCGCCTCACTGGCAGCGCAACGTGTGGTGGGCGGCCATCTGGGCGATGGGCGCCGTGCTGGATAGTCGAGGTGGCGCTGCGTCTGGCCTCGCCCTCACGGTATGTACTCAAGACCGGGCCGCCACATCCGACGCCGACGAGACCGTGATCTGCAGCCTGCTTCCTCTCGGACGCCCTCTGCCTGACCCACCCGCCGGATTCATCGACTACGCACTCGACGTGCGTACGCAGCCCGATCGATTCAGTGCACCGATGCCCGTTGCGGCCGACGATGCACTCGTGAGCGACGCGGCTGTGATGAGTCACGCCGATGTGCTCAACGCGGCACAGAGCGAGGTGGCGCGGCGGGGACTCACGACCTCGGCTCGACTACTACTCGAAGGCGACGACGATGCCGTAATCGCGCACGTCGCCGCGCTCCTAGTTGGCGGATCGCAAGTGATTGTCGGTGGAGCAGGTTCACCAGTAGATCGAATCGTGACCGACGAACGCACGACTGCGCAGTGGTGACGTCAGCCTCCAGCGACGACCGTGTTCACCCACTGCGAGGGCAAGTCCATCGCTCGTCGGAACGCAGCTCCGCTGATCGACGCCTTCACACCCGTTGACGACGTCGCCGTCAGTACGCGCGCGGTGCCCGACGCCAAACGCTTCGTCACCGAAACCGACACGACATCCGGCAGTCCGAACGCAGACGCCATCGTGGCCTGATCGCGCACGCGCGGACGCCAGTGTGCAAATGACCGACTGTTGAGTGGATCAAGGCTCCAGTGATCGTCAACTGAGCGCGCCCACGCCAGCGGCGGATCGCCCCACACGTCTTCGTTGTTCTGTGTGCGGCCGCCCGTCGAATCGGTGTAGTAAGCCGTGATCACAGCGCCGTGATAGGTGATCGCCTTACCCATCGTCGGCGGCGCAACTCCACCCGGCGCACTGAACGGAACCACTGACGTTGAATCGACGGCGGCACGCCACGCGGGCGAGTAACTTCCTTCGTCGGTCTTCACCCAGCCGAGGAAGGTCTGGTCGTAGTAGGGGCCTCCGCCGTCATCGCTGTGGCACAGGCAGCCCTTGCGAGCACCGGCCTTCCATTGCGCGTAGGCGTACGAACGCGAGGCAAGAATCTGCGACTGCAGAGCAGCAAGCGGCCACGACGCTTCAACTTCGGCAATGCCGTAGAGATACTCGTCGTGAAGTCGCACGTTGTTGAGCACCATCATTCCCGCCGGCGACGACGACGTTGCTGCGATCGTGCGCAGGTCGATGCTTCCGTAGCGGTAGCGATGTTGCGCGTCGCGGAATGAGTCGCCAGGGCCCACGAGGTTGACCAGCGTTGCACCGGTTCCGAGCGTGCCCGACGAACGATTGCCCTCCCATGTCACACGCACGAAATTCGTTCGGCCGATAACGAGTGTCGGTCCGCCCGAGGTGCGACGGGTCACAACGATGAGGCCGCCGCTGTACGTGAAACGAAAAACGTCGCGCGTCGTTCCAACGACCGTACGACCGCCGCTGATCTTGATGCGCACGGCACCACCGGTGCCAGCGACCAACTGCTCGGTACGTAGCGAGGCAACAGGAACACGATGCAGCAACGCGACGGCCAAGATCACCGAATCGTCGATGGGAGTTACTGCTGTGCCTGTGTAGTAGTGCGTGACGATCTGCTTGGCAGTGCGACCTTCACGCGCCTGGCCGTACGCACCAGCCTGCGACAACCCAATTCCGTGGCCCCAGCCGCTGCCGTTGATAGTGAAGTTCGCCGGAATGGGCGTGGGTGGCGGCGTTGTCACGCGCACCACTGCTGACGAGCCGCGGTGCCCGACACCGGCAAGCGAGAACGGAGCCGGCGCACGATCGATGAGCTGTCGAGCAACGCGAGTCAACACGACATCGGACGCCTGCAGTGGCGATGCGACAGCAGCCAACTCGACAACCTCGGGACGCTCACCGAGCCACGACACAACCGCGGGAACAAGTCCGGTGGGGGTGACGGGAAGAAGGGGTCGACCCAGTGCAGCGGCGAGGGATGCCTCGGTGCGCGAACGTGAGGGAATGAGGATCGCGCGGTCACCACCAGTGGTCGGTGACAGGCGAATAGCAAGAGTCGCGGGGTCAGTGCTCCAGATGCGCACCGCATGCAGTGAGGCGCGCAACGCTTCACTGAAGAGCGTTGTCGGAGCAATCACGGCACCGGTGGTAATTCCTCGCTGGGTGACGAAGGCGCGCGTCGCAGCGGGAATCGAGCGGGCACCCACGATGAGCAGTGGACGGCCAGTGCGCGCCGCGGCCGCAGCGGCCAGTGCCGATTCGGCAGGGAGTGACACCGGGTCGGCGTAGATGGCGCCGCGGCTTCCCTGCGCATTGAGTGCCTTCGCAACGGCGACAGCGGTCGTTGCCAGATCGGCGCCGCCGTAACGCTGACTTCCAATTCCACGCACGGCAAGTTGCTTGACCAGCGCCGCAGTCAGGCGGTCGGTGCCGCCCACGAGAATGACCGAACGCACTCCACGAGCAGTGAGATCAGCGAGCACCTGGTCGGGAATTGCACTGGGCTGCACCACAAACATCGGAAGATGCCGTGCGTGCGCGAGCGGGGCAGCAACCTGCTGGTAACCGAGGTCTGACGCCACCGTGCCAGGAACCAGAACGGCCGATGCTGCCGACGGTTCCGACCAACGGCCGAGCTGTACCGACATGGCGGCCGCTGACGAACCGGTGGTGCGCGTCACCGACTCACACGGTCCGGCCGGCACACCGGTCGGCGCCGTGACGCGCACGGTCACCGCGCGCAGCGGCGCGTACTGACCACCATCGACGGCGCTTCCGGTGAACGTCACCTTGAATACTCCGGGAGTAACCGGCACACCCAGCGAGTCACGCAAGTTCCACAGCGCGTTGAGCGGACCTGGGTAGGTCTGTCGACCGCGCAGCACTCGCACCGCGTCGTTGACGCAGGCAGAGGTCACGGTCATCGTCCATGCCATGGGACGCGTAGTCATCGGCGACAGAGTCACACCACTCGGCGCACGGTAGGCCACCGTCTGCGCCGACAGCGATCCGAAACTGGGGGCGGGCTTGGGAAGTGAGGGGATCAACGACGCAGCGATCGTGCGGATTTGTCCCATGCGTGCGAGCAGATTGCGACCGGGGCACGTCGTGACGGCGAGATCGGAATCAGCGGCGATGACCGGAACCGTTGCCACCTGACCAGACTTGAACCGCGACGTACCACCACTGGCATTGCTGGTGAGTTGATCGGTAGTCAACGGATTGCGACCGTAGGGCGCCAACTTCCACGCCATCACGCGCGCGATGGACGCGACCATCGCTTCGCCAGTATCGGCCGGAAGTGGGTTGACCTCGAAGTCACCCATCGCCGCAACACCCACGGTCTCGCGGTTGAAGCCCAGCGCGTGATCACCCACGACGGCCTTGTCCATGCCGCCGGCGCGACCTTCGAACACGCGGCCGTAGCGGTCGACCATTGCATTCCACACGATGTCGGAATACCCGGGGCCACCCTTGGCAGTGGGAGTCGTGTACCAGTCGTAGAGCGCGCGAATGAATTGGTAGGCCTCGGCCTGCGTGTAGGTAGTCCAGCCCAGGGTGTGGTGCAGCACGCCGACCTTCAGGGTCGCGCTGTACGCGGGAGTTCCGGTGCGACGCGTCTCGTCTGCGCCCCACTGCGCCCGCGTGATGATGCTCGGCGCCGCAACGCTGCGAGTGATGGCGGCGGGCTGCGAGTCAGCCGAGGAGGCGGGCGAGTTGATCGCGACGAGCTGCACGTCGGTGGGAGCAATTCCGGAGGTATTGCGGATTGTCACACGCACAGCGGTCGCCGCGTGGGCGACAAGCGGCTCGACCGCGGTGCGGCCATCGCGGGTGTCACCCTCAACACCGAGTTCGTAGGCACTGCCCCACGCTCCTGCTTCGCGGGCGCTGACCTCAACGCGCGTGCCCGCCTGCACGGCACCCGCCCACGAGATTCCCAGAACGGTGGCCGCGTTCACCGCGACATCACCCGAGGTGAAGACGGTGCGCAGCGTGGTGGCCGGGGTGGCCAGGGTGCGAGCTGAGCGATTCGACAGCGTGATGGTCGCGGTCACGGCAGGAACGGGACTCGCGACCGAAGCCTTGACTGTTCCCGCGGAGGCTGGGGACACGAGGGAGGGCAGGGCAAGAACGGCCCCAGCAAGCCCCATGACCGCCACGATCGACGCGGTGCGCCTCATTCCAACCCTCCTGTCCTCGGCATGACTGACGAGGGGCATGAAACCCCTCCTAAGATTCGTCGGCCGGTTCGGGACCACCTTGAGCACCCGACAAGGAAAAGTTTCTCAGTGCTCCCGAGGTCCTGTCACGAATCCGATTCCCCACGACCAGTGCATCACGGCATAGACCACGGGAAGTTCGGCATGCGCCCGGATGGGCAATCCGCGGCCCAGAACGGCCCCTCCTGCAGTCAGGGCCGCCGCGTAGCCCGCCGGCGCGAGGAATCCCGCCAACAGCCAGCGCGAACCGATCGCGACCCCCACGACCCCGGCGACCGTTCCGGCGGTCACGGCCGCCACCATGGCTGGCGGCGCGAGATAGCGCATGCTGCCGGGGAATCGGCGAGTCTCCGGGTGGCGGCGCATGACGACTCGTCGCCATTGTCCGTATTGTCGGTATTGCCGAGCGAGAGCGGACACCGTGGGTCGAGGGCGGTAGACCACGCGCAAGGCAGGTGTGAACCACACGATGCCGCCAGAATCGCGGATGCGGTGGTTCATCTCCCAGTCCTGCGCGCGCACCATCGACTCGTCGTAGCCCCCGACCCGCTCAAGAGCCGATCGCCGGAAGACGCCCAGGTACACCGTCGGCGCCTCGCCTTCCTGACCGCCGATGTGGAAGGGCGCTCCCCCGACACCGAGTGCGGTCGTCATGGCGCGAGCGACCGCCTGCTCAAAATCGGTGACCCCTGCTGCCGCCATGATGCCGCCGACATTGTCGGCTCCCGTGCGCTCCAGCGTCTCGACGGCGATACGCACGTAGTCGGCCGGAAGAAGCGCGTGTCCGTCGCATCGCACGATGATGTCGGCCGACGAGGCGGCGATGGCGAGGTTGAGTCCGGCCGGGGTCGCACCGCTCGGATTGGCGACCAGTTGAATCCGCGCGTCACCTTCGGCCAACTCGCCCGCGATCTCATCGGTGGCGTCACTCGATGGTCCCAGTGCAAGCACTACTTCCAACGAGCCGTCGTACTCCTGGGCAAGTAGTTGGGCCACCGCTTCCCGTAGGTGCTGCTCCTCATTGAGGATCGGCACCACAATCGACACCGCTGGCCACTCGCGCATGGTCCCCCACCCTAGCGACGCGGGCCGCGTGATAATCGACGCATTGCCCAGCCCCAGTACCCCTCGAGCACGGAGTTGGCGATGGCCGGAACGCTCTGACCGAACGAGGGCGGCGGGTCAACGCGGGCACTGAGCTTGGGCAGAATCTGCGAATCAGGAATGCTGCGGGCCTCGGCCACCCGGGTGCGCCGTTCGGCGAGATACTCACGGTTCTGCCAGATCCACTTCCAGGCAGCGACCTTCGAACCACCCCAGCCCTGCATCGAGGCAGGAACGAGCGAACCCAATTCAACCGCCGCCAACATCGGATACACGTACCGACGCGTGCGCGGTTCGTAGAGGGTTAACGCGTTGATTAGTCGACCGCGCTCCAGTAGGAACCACTTCGACGGATTGCGCCCAAACTCGTAGTGATGCAGGCTCACGGCCGCGGGCTCGAAGCGCACCGTGCGACCCGATTGCCAGGTGCGAATCGACAGGTCGACATCTTCGCCATACGCGAAGTACTCGGCGTCGAATCCACCGAGTTCGTCCCAGACCGCGCGTCGCACCGCAAACGTGGCGCCGGAAATGCAGGTGACCTCACCCGCCTGCGCATGATCGGCCGCGGGCTCACCCATCGAACCGGCCCACGTGTATCCGAGGTAGTGCATTGGATTGCCCGCAGCATTGACCAGTTCGGGACGATCACCGAGTCGCACCGACGCCGTGACGAGGCCGACGGATTCGTCACGCAGCACACTCGCCAACGCCTGCAGTGCGCCCGGTTCGAGAACCGCATCGGAATTGACGAACGCCACGACGAGTGAGTCGATGTGTCGTACCCCTTCGTTGCACCCCTCTGCAAACCCGAGGTTGGCTTCGGGTCGGACGATGCGAAGCCGAGGATCGGTCGGCAGGTCATCGATCCCCGCACCTTCAACTCCGTTGTCGACGAGCACACACTCGCGGAGCACCTCGCCCTGAGACAGGATCGCCGCGATGCACTGCGTGAGCCACGGCTCATCGCCGTACCCGAGAACCACCACCGCCACTGACGCCGGATCACCAGGCTGCATCAGGACTCCGGCGGCGGATCGATCTGAGTTGGTCGCGCGACCGGTGGTGGTGTTCCATCGATGCGTGCGCGCAGAAGTGCGAGTTCCTCAGCCAGGCGTTGCGACTCGTCTTCAAGCCGCCCCACTTCCAAACTCAACTGAAGGCTGACGAAGAGCAGCACCACTCCGCCTGCAAAGAAGACCAGATTCGATGGAACACCGAATCCGAGGGTGGAGGAGAACCAGAAAAGTATCGAGGGAAAGACAGCCAGGAGCAGCACCACTGTTCCGACCAGAAGCCACAACGCTGCGTACTTTTCGCGAAGTCGACCACGTCGCAGCAGTTCGAGAATGAGAAGCATCAACAGCAGGCCAAGAACGACGGCGAGCGGACTTCGGGCTGCCGACATCACGCCACCCACTCACTCGAAGGCATGGGCGGCCGACGACGTACCACCGCAAGTAGAAGTACGAGAGACGCCCTGAGCAAGTAGGCCGTGGCACGCAACGGACTCTGGCTTGGTTGTCCGGCAGCCCGCGGACGCATCGCAACT
>CAIYMF010000330.1 GCA_903927265.1 uncultured bacterium
CGCGTACCGCCGGTAGCCGCCTGTCGACGCCTCACGTCCGAGCGGCTCGAGCTCATTCCACAGACGGTCGAACGACGCGGTCATGGGTGCCCTTCCAGCGCGGGTGAGATAACACCCATCCTTCCACGCATGGCCCGCGGCTTCGTGGGGCGCTGGTTCCGGGCGTTCTCTGGGCAAAACGGTGCGCTTTGTGAAGCGATTTGCCCAGAGAATAGCGAAATCGAGTTTTACGCGGTGCTGTGTTCGGGCGCGTGGGGAGGCGTCGTCATCGACGACGCGAGGCTGTCGGCGTTTCCCGAACATGTTCCTGATGTTTCAGGCAGGTGACGGCTCACGCGATCGAGAGTCAGCGGGGTTACCGTCGACGTGTGTCCCTTACTCGCCGCTCGGTGCTGGCGGCTGCTGTCGCTGCCGCCGCTGCTGCGGCATGCTCAGCGGCACCGACGCCCATATCCACCGCCCCCGGACCGACGCCCACACCCACCGCCCCCGGACCGACGCCCACTCGCACGCCGACCACCAGTCCGACCCCGACACCAACACCCACCAAGCCCTCGCTCCCCCGCGCGACCACCTGGAAAGCCGGCGCCGGGGAGGTGCAGCCCGCCGTGAAGACCCGCGCCTGCCAATTCATCGAAGCCATCTGCACGTGGACCAACTCGACAGGCGACATCGCCGACGCGCGGGCACGCGCCAAAGCCGCAGGATTCACCCCACAACTCGCCGACGCACTCGCACCCCTTCTCGGAGTGGGAACTTCCGCCGTCGCCAACGTTCGGCACGCGCACTACGGCGGCATCCTCGACACCACCGCATCCGTACTCGTCGTCGTCGACCAGTGGCGCGCCATGCCCGACGAAACCGTGCATGTCGGCGGCTCAACCGTCGACGTGCGACTCGAGCAAGCCAGCCCACACTGGCGAGTCGTCGATGCATTTCCCGCCGAGATCGAACGACCCGACACCACACTCAGCAGCACGGCGCAGCATGTGCTCGCCAACACTCGCATTCGTCTTCCGTACGCCGCCCACGCCGATGTGAATGCGGGAAAGATCCGCAACTCGGTACTCATCATGCTGGGCGAACTTGCGACCTCCCACGTGATCGATGTCGCCGTACTGCGCTCGGGCCATCCACTGCACGTATTCGGAACCGACCGCATGAGCGACCACCCACTCGGAAGGGCCGCCGATCTGTGGGCCATCGACCATCACGACATCGTTGATCCTGCGAACTACGACCTCACGGCCAGTGTGATGCGCAACGCGTCACAACTCGGCGCCTACCAAGTGGGCGGGCCGGTTCTGCTCGATGGTTCGGGATTCTTCAGCGACAACACCCACCAAGACCACATCCACGTGGGCTTTAACTACTGACCGCTTCGACGAGCGGCATGGAAGTCGGGCGGGCGCTTGTCAAGGAATGCCGTGACGCCCTCGTGGTACTCAGCACTCGTGAGTGACTGCATGTAGATCGTGCGCACGTCCTCGTCCACCTCATGCTGCCCGGCGACCACCCGGTCGATCATCGCCTTGCCGCCGCGCAACGACACCTGCGCGCGCGAAGCAATCAACGCCGCCACTGCGTACGCACGATCAAGCACCGCACCATCGGAAACCGACTCGTGCACCAAGCCGATGCGCAACGCAGTCTGCGCGTCGAGAAACTCACCGGTCAGCAGAATCCAGCGCGCCCAGGCCGGTCCGACCACCTCAACCAATCGCGCGGTCGACGCCAGTGCGTACACAATGCCCAACTTCGCAGGAGTCACGCCGAACCGCGATGACTCACCGCAGATACGCAGATCGCACGCCGCCGCGACCTGTGTTCCACCACCGATCGCGAATCCTTCGATCGCGGCGATCGTCGGCTTCGGGCAGGTGATAATCGCTTGCTCACCCGCTTCCAACACCGTGCCGTAACGCAGGGCACCTTCGGGGTCAGACCGCATCGACTTGAACTCGGCAATATCGGCGCCAGCACTAAAAGGCCCGCCCTTACTACCTCGCACCACGATGACATCAACCTCATCGGCCTCGCCCAACAGCGGCATCAACCGCGAGAACGACTGCCACATCGCGAAGGAAATGGCGTTGTGCTTGTCTGGTCGTCGGAACTCGACCGTCGCTATTCCCTCGTCGATCAGCACGCCCAATTGGTCGGCAGCATCACCGAGAGCGTCGGTCACGGCGGAAGTCAGGGTGTCGGGCACCAGGTCAGTCTGCCAGAGCGCATCGGATGACCGGCAGCGCGAACCACCACCGCGCGGGCACAATAGAGCCCATGAACATCAGCGAGGTTGTGTCCGCTGCACAGACGGCGGGTGTCACGCTCATCCGCTTCGAGTATTGCGACTACAGCGGAGTCGCCCGCACCAAGGCCGTGCATATTTCACAGCTGGCCAGTGCGATGACCGAGGGGCTGAACTTCACGCGCGCGCAGAACGCCATCAACCTACTCGAGGAATTTCAACTGATCGACGGCATGGAAAAAGTCGGTGCCGTGCGCCTCGTCCCCGACCCCGACACCTTCACGGTGCTGCCATGGGTTCCGGGCAGCGCCAGCATGATGGGCAACCAACTCAACGCCACTCTTGACGATGACGGCACCTGCCCACGCCTATTCCTCACGCGCATGATCGAACGCGCACGTGTCATGGGATTCGTCATCGACGCGGCATTCGAGAACGAGTTCTACCTCGCCCGCGATGTCGACGGACACTACGTGCCGTTCGCAGCACCCATCCACTCGCCCGTGTACAGCCCGATCGGAATTGACCACGCGACGCCGGTGCTGCTTGCTATCTGTACGGCCCTTGAAGCGCAGGGCATGCGCGTTGAATCCGTCATGAACGAATACGGTGCGGGCCAATTCGAAGTGGTCATTCGCTATGCCGACGCATTGCGCGCGGCAGACCATCAGATGCAATTCCGCGACACCGTGCGCGGTGTGGCGCGACAGCACGACCTGCTCGCATCCTTCGCACCCAAACCATTCCCCGAGGAGGTCGGAAGCGGCGCGCACATTCACGCCAGCGTGTGGAACTCCGACCACACACGCAATCTGTTGTTCGACGCCAACGCCAACGGAAGCCTGTCGACCCTCGGCCGTCACTTCATCGCCGGCGTCGCAGAACACCTGCCCGCGCTGCTGGCACTCACCGCACCTAGCGCCAACTCACATCGCCGACTCGCACCGCAATCGTGGACGTCTGCCACCACCGCGTGGGGGTTTGAAAACAAGGAAGCCGCCCTACGCGTGATCGCCCCCTTCCACGGGCGCGAAGAGCAGAGCATGAACATCGAGTTCAAACCCAGTGATGCCAGCGCCAACCCCTACCTCTCACTCGGCGCTTTCATCGCCTGCGGACTCGACGGAATTGCCCGCGCACTCGACCCCGGTGAACCCACGCAGCACGATCCAGCCACCCTCGACGCCAACGCACTCGCCCGCGGAAAGGTGCGCCCGCTGCCTTCAACCATGAGTGAGGCGCTCGATGCGCTCGAGGCCGACGAACTTCTGATGCAGGTGCTCGGTGACCCCCTCAACCGCTTCTACCTCGCCATGCGACGTTCGGAAGCGGCCAGATTCGCCGCACACGATGTGGCATTCGAGATCCGTCATCACTTCCATCGGTTCTAAGGTGGAGTCCCGCACCCACGTGCGTCACTTCAACCCGGGGAGCCTGTGATGTGTCGTTTGCTCGGCTGGGTCAGTGACGAACCCACGACTCTGGCCACCCTGATCGGTGACACTGATCTGCACGCGTTCGCCCAGCTTTCCAGCGATCACAAGCACGGCTGGGGTCTGGCCTGGCCCGACGGCGATGAGTTCATGGTGCGCAAGTCGCCCAAGCGCGCCCTCGATAGTGCGATGTTCGACACCACCGTGCACGCCGTCTCAACCGACATCGGCCTCGCACATTTGCGTTGGGCCACGTCAGGTTTGGCCGTGCGCACCGACAACAACCACCCGTTCAGCATCGGCCCCACGGCGTTCGCACACAACGGCGCATTCGAAGCGCACAACGACCTACTCGACCACGTTCCGGGCGACCTGCACTCACTGCGCACCGGAGCCACCGACAGCGAGCTCTACTACCTGCTCGTGCTCGGCTACGCCAGCGAAGCACCCCTTGATGTGGCACTCGCCCGCGCGGCCGCGCACATCGCCGACCGACACGAATTCACCAGCCTCAACGCCATGATCGCGACTCCTGACGCCCTGTACGCGCTGTGCTACTTCTACCCGCCCGAACTCGCGAACCGTCCGTCGATGCAGTATTTCGACCTCGTGTACCGAAGCGATGATCACGCGGTGACCGTGGCCTCGACGGGCTGGGGCGCCGGCTGGACCAGCATGCCCAACCGCGCACTGCTCACCGTGCAGCGCGACACTCTCGCTGTCACCGTGCGCTCGGTCGACGAGGTGCTGGCAACTGCCTGACCCCCTCGCGCGTGCTAGCGTGCGAACGTGCCGAGCCTGGGCCGCATCCCCCCTATCGCGGCAGGACTTCTGGGCTTCGCCCTCACCCGCATCGTCACGCTTGCATTCGCTGCCGCGTGGGGTCCGGGCGCAGCGGCCGGACTTGTGGAACACCTCTCCAAGGGCGACGGCGGCTGGTATCTCGACATCGCTGACTCCGGCTACGATTCGTGGCCCGCAGGCCGGCCGGTCATCAATGGTCTACAGCAGGGCAGCAACCTCGCATTCTTCCCACTACTGCCTGCCCTGATTCGTGCACTGACGGCGGTCGGTTTCACCCCCACGGTCGCGGGGCTCACCATCAGCGCCGTCGCCTCACTCATCGCCGCATGGGGGCTCGTGCGCTTCGGCGAGCGCGTTGCCACCCCCCAGATCGGAATCCTGCTGGCGATTCTGTGGGGAGTCCTGCCTGGCTCGGTCGTGCTGTCGATGGTGCTCTCGGAAGCACTGTTCACCGCGCTGGCCGTGTGGACCCTCGTGCATCTCTTACGCGGCAATCTGCTGACGGCCGCAGCACTCACGGCGGTCGCAGGGCTGAGCCGATCGACGGCCATCGCATTGATCGCCGCCGTGCTGTGGGTGGCCATTGCCAAACTGCGCGATCGCGCACACCGTGGGCGCGCCATCGCCGCGATCGTCATCGCACCGCTCGGCCTCATTGCCTACCTCGCGTGGGTCACCATGCGCGTGGGCAGCATCGACGGCTACCTCGTGGTGCAAAAGCAGTGGAACTCCGGGTTCGACTTCGGCATCTCACTGGCGCGCACCGTCTTCACGCGCGTTACCAGCGACATCCTTATTCCCGACACCATCGTCAGTCTGACGATCATCGCGGCGCTCGTGCTGCTGGTGTTCTTGTTTACACAGCGTCCACCGGGTGCAGTGCTTGTTTACACAGTCGTCTGCGTGCTGCTGATTGCCGGTCAGGTCAACTACCTCAACTCACGCCAGCGCTTCCTCGTCGTGGTGTTCCCGCTGCTACTGCCCCTCGCGCGCGGACTCATGCGCTGCCCCATGTGGGTGCGCGTCGTCGTCATCGCGGCCGCATGCGCACTCAGCGCGTTCTACGGCGCCTGGCTGCTCAACGTATGGCCCCATTCCGTGTAAGGCACCACCCCTCTGCGCCAAGATAGAGGTATGACTCCACCGATCGACGAATCCATGCTGTGGACCCGTGAAGGCAGCACCCTGTTCATGACTGCCCTTGAGTCGCTCACCGACGACCAACTCAAGGCGCCTTCGGTACTCGAGGGCTGGTCACGCCGGCACGTTGCCGCACACACGGCCGCCAACGCCGACGGACTGCGCAACCTCGTGCACTGGGCACGCACCGGCGAAGAACGCCCCATGTACGCGTCGATGGAAGCGCGCGATGCTGACATCAAGTCGGGGGCCAAGTTGCCCTCTCATGATTTACGCACCTGGGTAGCCATGGCATCCGACGCGATCATTGCCGACCTCGAGGACCTCACCGTTGAGCAGTGGGAAGCTCCTGTGCGCACGCGACAGGGTACCGAGGTCAAGGCCCGCGCGATTCCGTGGATGCGAGCGCGCGAAGTGATGATTCACGCGGTCGACCTCGACGCGGGTATCTCCTTCGACGCCCTGCCCCTCGGCTTCCTTGGCGCATTGGTCAACGAGACCGCAGCGCAGCGTTCGCTTGCCGCCGACGTTCCGGCCGTGGTGCTGCGTCACGGTGACGACGAGTGGGTCATTGACGGAAGCGGCGAACCCACGGTGCTCTACGGAAGCCTCGGAACCATCGCCGCCTACCTCGTGGGGCGTGCGCACGACGGCCTCGCTGACGCCGTCGGCAACGCAGCGCCCGCACTTCCCGCGTGGTTGTAGGGGATTGCGCCAATCTCTGGGCAAATCCGCACGCTTAACGTGCGTTTTTGCCCAGAGAACGCTCGGAAGCCTCGGCGCTTAGTGCTGAACGACCTCGATGTTCACGCGCGCGCTGCCAAACTCAGCCAGCAACGGCGTCACCGAAGCGGCGGCCGGAACTTCGGTGGCCACGATCTGCACCTTGATCGACGGATCGTTGCGCATCATGCGGGCCAGATCACTCACATCATCATGGGCGGCTTGAATCACGCGATTGTCCGACCACGTGAGCACGTCGCCCAGACCCGCGACCGTGCGCCCTGACTCAACTTCGCCGCGTCCGCCCACCACCACGGTGACCCAGCCCGGCTTCACCAACGCCGTCGCAAGCAGCTCAGCCCGACCCTCGGTGTCGTCGTACGTCACGCGATCAACGCGCTGCGCCATCGACCACACGCCCACGGGAGTCACCGCGGCCACCACGCCATCGCTATCGGGGCGCGATCCGACAAACACGGCCGACGTCACCGACACGGCAACGGCCACCACCGCAACCGCGACAGCGGCCCCCACCACACGACGCGCACCGCGCACACTCGGAATCCAGCGCGACGCCAACACCGCTGCCAACGCCATCGCGAGCGGAAGCACCAACAGCAGCAGCGCGTAGACGACCTTCTTGGTGTAGTACGAGTCAGAAATCGGCAGCCCCGACACCACTGCCTGCGCGGCAAACAGCGCGGCAACAGCACCGGTAGAAACCAGCGGGCCCAGCATCGACAGACGGCAGGCAATCGGAACCCGGCGGTACGAAGTCAGCAGCACGACGGCCACCACCACCGCCAGCACAATCGCGGGCCACAGTTCGAAGGCCGGAATACCGCCCTTAATCTCGCCCACCGACTGTCCCTTGAAGGGCTCGATGATGATGCGCAGAGCCGGAAGCGCCGCAATGCCGCATGCCGCCGTCACGACCAACATCCACACCACCGCGCGCGAGCGATCGCGCACCAGCACGACGAACGTAATGGTGGCGGCGATGGCCACTCCCCCAGCAAGCGGCGGGTACGCGTAGGTGGCCGCGACAGCTCCGAGCGGCAGCACGAACCAGCCCAGCGTGCGCATGGCCTGGCGCGAGCGCGTGGCCACCACGACGGCCGCACCGGCGAGCGTTGCGCCAAGCAGGAAGTTGGTGAAGGCGTAGTCGGCCATCAACGCCAGCGTGCCCAACAGGCACCACACGGCAGTGAACGCGGTGGCGAGCACCGGAACGATGCGCTCGCGTGCCGCCGACATCGAACCGCGCGCAGCGAACGCCCGTGCCGCCACCGACGCCGTGAGCATGAGCAGCACGGCTGAGGCGGCCGCGGTCAGCGACGTCCACGCGAGGTACGGGCCAATGAGTTCGGCCCCCGCAGTCTGGGCCGGAACGCCGGCAACCCATTCGCCCACCGACCACAGTCCGGTGTGCAGCATCGGATAGATACCGAACATCACGTCATCGCCGAGCACGTTCATGTTCCAGCCCTGGGCGTGCATGGTCTGCACGAACATGGGGAGGTGACTTGAGTGGTCCCAGCCGCCGAGCAGCGCCGTGAGTGCGTGCGCGTTCGACACCA
>CAIYMF010000331.1 GCA_903927265.1 uncultured bacterium
CGCCGTCGACGTCCCCGACGAAATGGTCGAGATGGCCAAGGTTGGCGTCGGTGCTGACATTGATGGCGCTCTCGCAGGTTTGCAGGAGAGGTTCAGTGGCTGAAACGACCGTCGCCAATCGCATTGCCGTTGTCACGGGGGGTAGGGGTTTCATTGGCAGTGCGATCGTCCGGAAGCTTGAAGAGACCGGACACCAGGTAGTGGTGGTCGACCGTGAAGGTGATTACAGCGCCGACCTGGCCAACGAGGACGATGTGCGCAGAATTGGTGCGCACATTCTGCAATCGTTTGGCCAGGTCGATGTGCTGGTTCATGCTGCGGCTGCCTTCGATCGCGCCATCTTGTCTGACTTGACGTCGTCTCTGATGAGGCGAGTGATGTCAGTAAATGTGGAGGCGCCGCTGTGGCTATTGCAACAGTTCACTCCGGGTATGGCGACGCGAGGCTCCGGTCGAGTGGTGTTTATCGTGTCGGATACTTTCTTCGATCCGCCTCCGGTTCCTGACGTGCTTCCGTACGTCGCGACCAAAGGGGCCCTCATCGGAGCCGCTCGCTCGTTGGCGCGCTCACTGGGTGCCGACGGTATTACCGTCAACTGCGTAGCACCGGGCTTCACTCCGCCGCCGATTGACCTTCCAGGTTTGGGCAAGGAACACGCCGCAGCCGTTGTACTGCGCCAAGCCTTGCCTCGATCTCTCGTGCCCGACGACGTGGCGGAGGTTGTCGCCTTTCTCGCCAGCCCGTCAGCGCAAGCCGTCACGGGACAGACGATTTGTCCTGACGGAGGCCTAGTTCTGCGCTGAGGGGTAGTCGGTGGTCGTCCGACTTCCCCGCGGGCCGAAAATGCACGCCGCCACTAGAATTTGAGCAAGGAGGTCAACGTGGCGTCGGACGCTGCCGAAGTGAGTGAGACGAACTCTGCTCGTGATACGGGGGGAGTGAGATCTGTTCAGCGTGCTATCCACATCACGACGACGTTGGCGGCACACCCGTATCCCCTCGGCCTTGTCGAAATTGCGGATTACGTCGGCTTATCGCGACCCAGCGTGCACCGCATCCTCAATACGCTGGTTGGTCTGGGCTGGGTGGAACAAAACCCGCGAACCTCGAAATACCGACTGGGCATGGGGCCTGTTGGTATTGGAAGCGTTGGTCTCGTGACCAATCCGCTCATTCGGGAATCCCATGCCTACCTCGCCCGACTCGCTGAGTGGTCAGGTCACGACGCAGTTCTCAGTTCCCTGATCGGAACCCGCACGGTGCAGTTGCGCAGGTCAGCCGGCCCCAATACTGAGCTCATCGATTTCGAGGCGGGGCACCCTCAGCCGGCCTATGCCATGGCAGATGGGAAGTTGCTGCTTTCGTACCTCGACATTGGGGAGGCGGAGACACTTCTGCGTCACGATGAGATGAGACCTTTCACCACCAACACGATTACCGATGTCGACGAGATGTTGCGCGAACTCGCAGTTATTCGGGAGCAGGGTTTCGCTATAGACAATTGTGAGCGATTTGAAGCAG
>CAIYMF010000332.1 GCA_903927265.1 uncultured bacterium
CCGTCGGTGGGTGCTTGGGTGAGCAAGCACCGCTTTCCAGAGTTGCCTCGCCCGATCGGTCCTGGAGCCTGAGAGGTTCTGAGGGAGTTGCACCTTCGGCGCCCGCCACTGGCTGCAGCGGAACTCTCCCGACCGGGATTAACAGCATCTGTAGCCTATACCCGCGCACCGCAGTCGACTTCTCATAGGAGGTCGGCGCGTCGTGATCACACTCACCGATGGGAGCACGGTGGCACTGCAGCGATCTGGCGCCGACTCTCGAGCGGCCCTGCTCTTTCTCGGTGCCACGGCGATCTCGACGGTCGGCTCAGCCCTAGGCGCCCTTGAGTCCACCTACATCGCAACAGATTCTGACCCTGCCGCGGGCGCGACACGAACAACACTCATGATCGTGATTTTGCTGCTGGCGTCCACAGCAACCGTGCCCTTCGTCTCGGGTCTGGCCCTCCGTTGGGGTTCGCGACGCCTCTACAGTTTCGCCGTTCTTGGCACGGGGATCATCTGGAGCGCAGCGGGGCTGGCCATTCTCTCGGGACTGCCCCCGTACCCGATTCTCCTTCTTTCTGCGCCATTCATGGGCGTGACGGTCGGTATGACAACAGTGCTATCGCCCATTTTCGGTCGCGCGTATCTCTCCAGCCAATCAATGGCCGGCGCCTATGCTCGACTGTCGGTCATCCTGGGGTTGAGTTGGGGTGCGGGTTCACTGATCGGTGGACAACTGTTTCAACACACGCCCCCCGGTGTCGGAATCCTCACCCGCGGAGTCCTCGCTATCCCGCTCGCCGTCGTGCTCGTCGCAGTGCGTCCACCCACAGCCGCACCCGCGCCTCGCGCCCAACGCGGTGGCGCCTTACGCGCAATGACCCATCATCTTCGAACCCCGAGCTCCCTGCGCACGGTTCTCGCGCTGTCGTGCGCGGTGACGATCTTCGTCATTCCATTTCTCAGTTTGATCGTGCCCATCGCCTCAGCCCTGCGCCAGGTTCCACTTGTCTCCGGGGCTGGTTTGTTGATGGCGGGCATGGCCGCCGGCGAAGTTCTTTCGCCTGCGCTGGTATCTCGACTTCAGCGCAGGAGTTCGTCACTGAGTGGCGCCGTGTGGGCGGCACTCGCCTGTGGAGGTTGCCTGCTCGCGTTCGCTGTCACGTCATATCTGACATCGGGTCAGCCCGAACTACTTGTCTGGACGACGATCGGAATCGCATACGGGGCATCGCGTTACGCTGTGAAATCGCTTGAACTTGATGCCGCCGTGAACTGCGAGGTTGATGACACAGAGGCGGTCGCCACTGTGTCATTTGCAAAGACGGCGGTCGCTCCCTTGGGATTGCTGCTGTGGGCGCTCATGATCGATCACGTGTCGGTCGAGGTCGCACTGCTGGTGGGCTGCGTCGGAATCACAGCGAGCGCACTTGTCGTCAAAGCGTCAGTCGCGCGACGCAGTGAACACCGGCAGTCAGAACCTAACTAATGCGACGGTTGGCGCGACGTCGTGCCAACTCGTCAGTGGCGTCGTCAACCGGGGCTGCCTGTGCCGACAATTCGGCAGACTCCGAGGGCAGTGAGGCCAGACTTCCTTCAACCTCTTGCCACACGCGACCCACAGCGATTCCGAAAACTCCCTGTCCACCGCGCACGAGGTCAATGACCTCGTCTTCGGTAGTGCACTCGAACACGGAGGCGCCATCGCTCATCAACGTCAGGTTGGCCATATCGTCAACGCCGCGCTCACGCAGGTGCGAGACCGCGGTGCGAATGTTCTGCAACGACACCCCGGTGTCGAGTAGTCGCTTGACGACCTTCAACACCAGAATGTCGCGGAAACCATAGAGTCGCTGCGAGCCAGAGCCCACTGCCGACCGCACACTGGGCTCGACGAGTCCGGTACGTGCCCAGTAGTCAAGTTGGCGGTAGGTGATGCCAGCTGCCGCACAGGCCACAGGACCGCGGTAACCCATATCGTCATCAAGTTGAGGAGTATCGCCAAAGAGCGACTCTTGGCGTGACGCCGGGCGACGGGCTGCTGCTTCCGACGCGTTGTCGACGGTGCTCATCGACACCCTCCTCGGCGTTGCGGTGGCCAGTGGGGAAGACACAGGCAGACGGCACCAACAACGGCTTGTTCCTGACGGTAGGGGCCGCGGCGGGCGAATTCAACGACCTGCGCCGCAGACACGCCGGTGGTTTTTCCGGTCGCGCTCAACTGAAGTCTTCCGGGGAGATCTGGTCGAGGAATTCACGGAATTTCTCAACCTCGTCTTCCTCCTCGTCGGGAACCGGGATTCCGGCGTCCTCCAGCACTTGATCGGCCCCATAAATCGGGGTTCCCGTGCGAAGTGCGAGGGCAATGGCATCAGAAGGTCGGGCGCTGACCTCAGCCCCACCGTCAAACGCGAGCACTGCGTAGAAGATTCCATCTCGCAGTTCGGTGATGCGCACCTCGAGCAGACGGTGATCGAGGGCCGAGACGACGTCGCGCATCAAGTCGTGGGTCAGGGGTCGCTCAGGGATCACACCTTGCTGGGCAAAAGCGATGGCAGTCGCCTCAACAGCACCAATCCAAATCGGCAGGAACCGGTCACCATCTATTTCGCGAAGCAGCACGATCGGCTGATTCGAGGGGGCCTCCACCCTCACACCCACCACATCGAGCTTCTGCATGCCGTAAGGCTATCCCGATCTGGCGACCCGTGGAACCTCAGTAGTCCCAACTCGCGGCAATCATGGCCAGTCAGACTACGAATCGAGGCCGAGTCCTTGGCGCAACAGCGTCGAATGAAGTCGCAGCGACAGTGCAGCCAGCTCGGCCATCGCACTTTCTGCACGTTCGCGCGTTTCGGCGTTGCGACTACGCGCCATCGGCGACACCACCTGATGTACCAACGCTGCCTGGCGTTCCGCAGACAGGCGGAACGGACGCAGGTGTCGAATCTCAAGCCCAAAAGTCAACATCTGCGCCACCGTTGCCGCGACGACCATCGCATCAGCGTCGTAGTGCTTGCCATGCGCCGCCACGAGACCTGTCGATTCAAGTTGCTCGAGGGTGGATTCTGTGAGTCCACTTTCTGCAATCAACTCGGCGCGTGACAGACGCAGGCGATTGCGTGCCCCGTGCGGCGGCACCGACTCGCCTTCGGCTAGGCGTGAACCTTCAACATCGGCAGGAACCCTGGGCCCCAGCGACCCCACGGGTACGGGCGGCTCCAAGCCCCGATCGATGGCGTCGAGATGCTCGCGGATCACACGCAACGGAAGGTAGTGGTCACGCTGCATGGTGAGGACGTAGCGGAGTCGATCAACATCATCGGCCCTGAACTTGCGGTAGCCCGACGTCGTGCGCTCAGGGGTGATGAGCCCCTCAGTCTCGAGAAAACGCACCTTCGAGATTGTGACTTCGGGAAAATCATCGGAGAGTGCAGCAATAACATCACCGATACCGAGCAGAGGTCCACCATCGTGTCGCTGCTGCTCGGCGGGTTCGTCGTCTGAAACGGTCGACCGCGCCTGATTACTCATCGGTCGCCTCGAACCCCCGGCGCACCGTGCGACACGAGAAACACGAATCGATACTTACCGATCTGCACCTCATCTCCCGGCATGAGTCGAACTGGTTCGGTGACCAGTGAACGATTCACGTAGGTGCCGTTGAGGCTGCTGGCATCGGCCAAAGTCCAGTCTCCGGAGGCATCGCACGTGAGCACAGCGTGATGACGCGACACGGTGACGTCGTCGAGGAATATCTGGCACTCGGGTGAGCGTCCCGCCGTCATTTCAGGCACCACCAACACGAAGCGAGCTCCCTCATCGGGTCCTCGACGCACAATCAGCGCCGCAGTTCCGGGCGCAAGGTCATCGGCCGATAGCGGCTGCACCGCCGGCAGCGGACCGCTGTCGTCGACGCGCGGAATCACACCGGTTGAATCCCCCGCGGCCAGTTCGATGCCGCAGTGCGGGCAAAACCGATCAGTGAGGTCGAGCGGTCCCCCGCACCTGGGGCAGGTGAGGTTCGACATGGGGGCCTCCCGGCATACGTGCCCTATTTACCGCAATGACGCGGTCGCGCGACTGTTGAGGCAACTACAACCTCGACCTCATGTCGAGGTTCAACCATCGTATGAATGTCGTCGGGCCCGGGTCAACGTCCTCGGGCAGTGTCGCCCGAAGAATCATTGCGTCTCACTGCGTCACTAACTCGTCTAGAACGCCACAACCCGATCAGTTAGCGGAGATCAAGCCTTCGTACTCGCCGGCCGTCATGAGCATTGGTAGTGCGCCGTCGATCCGCAATTCGACTAACCAGCCTGCCCCATACGGGTCACTGTTGAGCGTCTCAGGCGCCGTCTCAACGGCCTCGTTGCAACGAAGCACCTCGCCGCTGACCGGCGCGTAGACATCACTGACGCTTTTGGTCGACTCGACTTCACCGCACGGCTCACCAGCAGTCAGCGTGGCTCCGACCTTCGGCAGGGTGACGAAGACGATATCTCCGAGCGCGTCCTGGGCATGGTCGGTGATGCCGAACTGCACGACACCATCGCCAAGGTCGCGCACCCACTCGTGCTCTGCCGTGTACGTCAATTCGTCGGGGGTCATCACCACTCCTCACACAGGTTGTCTGCGTGTGACCTTACTACTGCGCTACCGATGAATCGGCGGAACCTCTCGACACAGGCGTCGTACTTGCTCGACATAGAGAATGCCCGCCCACCAGTAGAGGGCTGTTCCCCAGATGACGAAAGCCCAACCGATGACCTTCGCAACAAAAGCCAGGTCCGAATCTCCATCACCGAGCAACAGCAATGGGAATGCATAGAGCAAGTTGAACGTGGCAGCCTTCCCCAAGAAATGCACGGGTAAAGCCGTCAATCCCCTACTGCGCAGCGCCGGCAATGTGGCGAGCAGCATCACATCGCGCACGAGTAGAAGCGCGACGAGCCACCACGGGATGATGCCTCGCAGCAGTAAGCCGATGAGCGTGGCGATGATGTAGAGGCGATCGGCGAGCGGATCGAGAATTTGACCGAGGCGGGAAATTTGTCCGGTGGCACGCGCAATACGCCCATCGAGGTAGTCGGTGATACCCGACACGACGAGCAGTACTACCGCCCATCCGTCGGCCTGAGGCCCGAGGATCAGCCACAAGAAGAGCGGAACTCCCAACAACCGCAGAAACGACAAGATATTGGGAATGGTGAGTACACGGTCGGTCTGCACTTCGACGTTCTGAACGTCCACCGAAACCCCTCACCGACATCACTGGCTGCCGCAGGGAAGCCTATCCCGCAGGGGGCGGCTCGGTTCGTTCCTCTCCGGCGACCGGCTCAGTGGCAAGGGGCTCGCTCGTGGGCGGAGGAAGAACGGGCATCATGACTGCAGTTTCAGTGACCACCGGAACAGCGACCTCGGTAGCGGTCACCACTGGAACAGCAACCGCCGTCTGGGTCACCACTGGAACAGCGACCTCGGTAGCGGTCACTACCGGAACAGCAACCGCCGAAGGTTCGGGAATCACGATGACTGCGCGAGCAGCGCGCGTACGACGGAAACCTCGGTAGAACATCCAGATGACCGGAATCAGCAGCAGCACGCCCACCAAGGATGCCGCGAGCGAGAGTGGATACACCGTGTCGCTGACGAATCCCAGTGCGATCACTGCGTTGACCGACGGACTACCGTCGGCATTCATCACGATGAAGCGGTACCCCTTGGCACGCGCATCCTCGGGCCAATCGATCTGTGCTGTCGTACCTGAAGCCTGGCGCACCCAGAAAGTTTGAGCCGCAGGTGGATCCGGAGTATCGCCACCCGGAACGGGACGTGTCGCCGCACCATCGGGTCCAATCTTCGTCACGATGTCGTAAGGTGCACCGTCGAGATAACTAAACAGTGGCTCAGACGGTGCCAACCCTAGGAAGAGTTCTTTGCCCTCAGGGCTTCGAACTCCAAAAGTCAGTCGCCCCAAAGAGCGTTGAAGTGACGAGCCGCCATTGATCGCGATGCCTTCGGACAGAAGCGCGGCTCCCTCCCCCGAAATGGTGCCCGACTCGGTGATGACTGACCCGGAGGATCCGAATGTCCCCTGCAATGACAGCCCGACGGTGAGCAAACTCGCCGCTATCACAGCGAGAATCAGCCCACCGACCACCCACAGCACACGCCTGAACACCTTGACTCCCCTCGTATCTCACTGAAGGTTCCACGCTAACCGTCCCCGAGGTCGGTGAACGCCCGACGCGCCCGGATGGGTCTGTCAGGAGCGCGTAAGTGTCGCAACGCTGGTCAGGAGCCGATCGACATCGTCGCCCGTGGTGTAGCGCACCACGCCTGCACGCACTGCCCCACCACCAGCTCGCAAGCCCATGGCGTCAACCAACTCGCACGCATAGTTGTCGCCGCTCCACACCGCAACGTGATCTGTGGCAAGTGCTGCCGCAACATCAGCCGGCGCCATTCCTGAGACGGTGAAGATGGCGGTGGGTGCGCGGTCGGGCGTGACCGACGGACCGTGCACCGTCACTCCAGGAATGTCATGTAAACCCTCTTGGAGTCGAGCAAGTAGTTGTGTCTCACTCGCCGAGACCTCGGCGATCGACGATTCGAGCATGAACTCAGCGGCCGCCGCAATGCCTGCCAAGAGTTCGATCTGCGGTGTCCCTGTTTCCCAGCGCGCCGGTCCCACGTAATCGGCAGGTCGCACACGATAGGGCTCGACGGAAGCCAAGAGCCCGTTTCGTACGATCAGTGCGCCGGCGTGGGGTCCGTACCACTTGTAGGGCGAGGTGCTGAGTACATCGACACCCAGTTCGGCTGCGTTGGTCGCAAGATGCGGAACACGCGCGACGCCGTCGACCAGAATGCGCGCACCATACTCGTGCGCAATCGCGGTCGCGCGAGCGAGATCGGGTGCATGACCGGTCAGATTAGAAGCACCGGAAATTGCCACCCACTTAGTACGCCCGTCGCGACACATCTCGACCAACGGTTCGACATCGAGTGTTCCGTCAACCGGGTCGACCGGGAGCATCTCGACAGTGGCGCCCACGTCGAGCGCTGCCCTGACCCACGGACTCACGTTGGAGTCGTGGTCCAGTTGCGTGCACACAATGCGGTCGCCCGCCTGCCAGTGCCTCGACAACGCTCGCGTGAATGCGAACATCAGGTTCGTCGTGCTCGGCCCAAACACCACTTCGTCAGGTTCGGCCCCCACGAGTCGCGCGACCGCAGCTCGAGCGCCATCGACCACCGCATCGCTACTGCGACTGGCATCAAATGCACCGCCGAGATTCGCGGGCGCTGGGGAATTCATGTAGGCGGCGATGGCGGCCGTCGATGTGTTGACGGGCAACGTGCCTGCTGGGCCATCGAATCGGGCCCACCCATCGGATAGTCCCGGAAACCGTGCAGCAACGTTGTGACCTACAGGCAGAGTCGTCATCGTCGCATCTTGCCAGAACCCACCCCTCCCCCTTTCCGCATGGGGGGACATTCAGCACGCATAGAGGCAGTTTTTGTCCCCCAACGTGCGGGGAAGGGGTGGGCGAGGCCTAGCTCAGCGGTCCTGATGAACGCACTTGCTCAACTGAGTTAAGTGCCGTTCGCAGAGCCGAAATCCACTCTTCTTCGTGACGTCCGACGAGTCGAACACACCATGCGAGGGCCTCAGCGCGCGACCGCGCAACCCCGGCATCAACCAAGGTGTCGAGCACGAGTCGCTCCGGCTGCCGAAGTCGTGTCATTGCCGGAACCGCGAGGTTGGCGAATAGTTGCTGACTCTCCCCCGCCGTGGCGCCCCACGCAATCGATCGGCCGTATCGTGTCTCGGCCTCGTGAGCGATGACGATGCGAGCGTCGCGCGTCTCTTCGCGGAATCGTTTGATTCGCCCCGCTTCGGCAGCTCCGCCGTCGACTCCTGCAGGGATGTCGTCCAGCGGGAGCCGGCCTATCACGGTGATCTCATCTCGATCGATCACAACGTCGGGTGCAGCAGTAAACCACTGCGCCGGAAGCCGTCCCGCAAGCCAGCCTTCTACCTCGATCTTCACCACCGGCGGCGGATCACTTTGTCGGTGTCGGCCTCTAGGGCCCCACTCCTGCTGTCCGCCTCGTGGGCCGCCCTTTGGCGGTCGGCGATCATCAGGCCCGCGACGTGGTCCACGTCCTCGGGCAGTCTCTTTGTCTTCGGGTCTCATCTTTCCTCCTAATAATTACAACATTACATGTAATGCCTGCAGAATCAATTCCATTCCCGCTGAGCAAACATTTCTGTGCCAGAGCCGCGTAACCTTTCTTCATGACGATCCTCAACGTGCGGGGCGAAGCCACTGAAGAAGTGGCTCCCGACTACGCCAACCTCAGTTGCTCCGCGGTTGCCCGTGACGAGAACGCCCCCGCGGCACAGAACACGGCCGACGCGACTGCATCTGCGATGCGGGAGGCCGTTTCCGACGCACCCGGCGTTCGCTCACTGCGCCTCTCACGCGTTTCGGTTCACGAAGTGCGCGAGTGGAGCGAGGAAAAGCACACTCACGTACTGGTGGGATGGGAGGCCCGTATCGGCGGAACATGCGAAGTCGACGCCGAGGTGGCCGGGGATATCGCAGGCGCACTGGTGGAAGCCGGAGCAGAACTGGGCGGAGTGACGTGGTGCCTGGAAGACGCCAACCCTGCCTACCGCCGGGTGCGCAAGGCCGCCGTTGCCGACGCGCGGCGCGCGGCCGATGACTTTGCCGACGCATTGAAGTCAACGGTGGGTGAGCTCGTGAGTTTGGCCGACCCCGGCCTGCTGAGTGTGGGCGGAGGAATGCCTCGTACGGAGGGAATGCTCTCGGTGGCTTTCGATACCGGTGGCGCCGCGCGCGGAAAGGCGAGCGTGAATCTCGATACCGAATTCGTCAATGTGCGAGCGATTGTGGAGGCGAGCTACTCGCTGGCGTGATTCGCGCGGCGAATGCCGAGACACACGTATTTCTGAATTACCCTTCAATGGTGCCCCGACTTCTGTGGGCGGCCATTCCGATGACCGCCCTCCTCGTCGCTGCCTGCGGGCCTTCCGCGGCCCCGCGGCCCGTGGAGTCAGCGCGACCAACCCTTGCCAGCGCGTCACCGGCCACGAGCGCGCCCTCGAGCACTCTTTCGACCACGTCGCCGACGCCCACCTCCGCATCGAGCCCGACGCCCTTCGACAGTCCTACGGGAAACGCCGGCGTTGCACCAGAGTCACACACGTCGGCAGCCTCACACGAACCTCTACCAACGCCACCGCGCACCAAGGACGGGCACCCCATCGTCTACATCACCTTTGACGATGGACCGTCTGACAGATACACCAACGAAATCCTCGACACCTTGGCCAAGCACCACGCCACCGCGACCTTCTTCGTCGTTGGCAAGCGAGCAATGCGGCTACCCTCCATCGTGCAACTCACACTCAGCGCAGGCCACACGGTCGCGAGTCACACGTGGAGCCATCCGCACCTCGATGGACTCTCTCGCAGCGCCATCGCCGAGCAACTCGCCCACACGCGGTCGACGCTGTCGGCTCTGGGGGCTAGTACCCGTTGCTTCCGCCCGCCCTTCGGTGGCACCGACCGACAGGTCCGCAGAGTCGCACGTTCGTTGGGTCTACGTGAGTATCTTTGGACAACCGAGTCCAAAGACTGGACCAAGGCGCCTGCCGAGCAGACCGCACGCATCGCAGCAGCGGGGCTCACCCCGGGAGCCATCATTGTCTTTCACGACGGAAGCGCTTCAGGATCAACGTCAACTATTCACGCGGTCGATCAGTTGCTCACCATCGCCGAAACCAAGGGATACGTGACCGCTGCACTCCCCTGCTGATTCAACTTCTACCGACGGCCTAGCGATGACACCTCAGGAGGTTTCAGTGCGACAGACCCACCAGACACTCGCGATCGGCGTCACTGCCGTGATGACGGTCATCGGGCTAGGCGCCTGCGGTTCCAGTGGCTCGACAGCTTCCTCAACGAGCGCTGCCGCACCATCGGCTCCCGCTGACTGCAGCACCGAGTCCATTCTGAAAGCCTTGCCCGCAGGCTCAACGATGGTGAAGTACCAATGCGCCGACGCCGCCGGAGTCACCTGGGCAGCGGCCGCGGTCAACCCGGGCCCCACCGTCTTCTTCTTGCAGTTGAAGAATGGCAGTTGGAGTGCTCAAACGGCTGACGAGGTGTGCGGTACGGCAAGTGCGGGGCTACCACCCGCCATCGTGGATTTCTGCCGCAACGACTAACACACCACACAGCAGTAAGCCCCCCGCTTTCTCGGCGGAGGGCTCACTGCTTGTGCGTCTAGATCAGGCGCAGCCAGCTGGCTTCGTGGAGGTAGGGTTTCCTCCACCGCTCTTAGACATGTACCAGATTTCCGTCGCCGGCAGGTTGGTGTGCGTCGCCTGCAGGCAGAAGTCAGTGGCCGAAACTGCGTTCGTTTTCAGGGTGACACCGGTGGTGGTGGTATTGCCCAGCGTTGCGGGAAGAGCCGCCGCGGCTGTCAGACCTGTGACGTTCGTGTAGTTCCCGGCAGTATCAACCGCAGCGGACTCAACGCTCGTCGCCGCATTCTTGAGGTCAGACTTGAGTGAGGCGCGGTATCCGTTCTGCCTCTGGTTGAGGAATGTCGGAATGGCGATGGCCGCCAAGATGCCAATAATGACCATGACAACGAGAAGCTCGATGAGTGTGAACCCCTCTTCTGCGTTGCGTCGTGCCTGAAGTCGTGCATTCATGGTGTTCCCCTTGATGTCGTGGCCGGCTGTCCAGCCGTTCCCACCATGCATCGGTGCAATCGGAGGGGGCTTAAGCGCGAGGCCTTGAGGTATAGCTGAAAGGTCTTTCGACCTCATCCGTTCGGCTGATGCCTGTTCCACGCATCAGGGCGTGCGCAGCAGCGGCCCAATGACATGATCGCTGCATGTCCAACGAAATAGTCACGGTGTTTCGTTCGCACTTAAGGAACGCGGAACTCCCTGCGTATTCGGAGATGGCCGAGCGCATGAATGACTTGGCACGTGCGATGCCAGGATTCGTCGACGCCAAGACCTTCATCGCAGCCGATGGCGAGCGAGTGACCATCGTGACGTTCACCGATGAAGATTCGCAGAAAGCGTGGCGCGAACATCCAGAACATCGTGCCGCACAACGTCGCGGAGCCGACGAGTTCTATGAGGCGTACTCGATTACGGTTGGCGCGGCGACCTATTCACACTCTTTTCAGCGCGGTCAATAACCGCTCGCACGAGCCATGCCATATCGGTGACGGAGTAAGGCTCGGAGTCGTTGGCTAGTGCGCGGTTGCCGTCGCTCACCACCTCAACCGGAATCGGAACTGCAGCGATTCCACCTTCGACTTGAGTGGCGAACCACGCCGCGATCGCCTCACGATGCTGACGCGGTCCGATCACCATCGAGCCAGGCACATCCCACAACCAGGACACTTTCTGCACCATCGCGCCCGGAGTGCACACGTAGTAGTCCGCAGTGCGCGCCCATGCCAGAGCGGACCGCAACGACAGACCGGACGTGGTGTGTATTGGAACCGCACTCATAGTTACGTGAATGGTTCGCGCGACGTCAGCTCGGAAAGCGTCGGCCGACTCTATTTCGGCCGCTCGCCACCATTGCGCTCGTTCACCCTCATCAGGAGTGAATGCGTCGATCACCACGTCGCCACCCGTCGCCGTGTGCCATGAAGCGGCCAGCAGTGCAAGCATGTCGACGCTGTTGCGTGGCGCGTCGTCACCTGACACCCCGAGCCACAACCGTGGCCCACTCGCAGGTGGTACTGGTTCTGACGCCAGCGAGCTCCTCACCCGCTGCCGCACCTGCCTGCTGAGGCACACACTTCCGACGGGCACGGTGCCTACCGTTGCGACCGGCCGCATCCCACGTGAGGCAACGGGAGCAAGCATCGGAAGGAGTTCATCGAGTTGTCCGAGTGAATTCCACTGCGCGCGTCCTGCGGGATGCAGCCCTACCGTCACCTCACCCGTGCCGACGAGATCGCTCAACACGCGTTCCGCGTTCACCACCGCGGGTAGTTGGTTCCACAGATCGTTCCACACGCTGGTCGTTCCAAGTCGCACACTGCGAGGTCCGTCGGAGCGCGGACTGCCGACGGTCGCCAGTCGGTGTGCAAGACCAGTGCCGACCGCGACGGTGAGTTCGCTTGCACGTTCTCCCGCGTGCTCACCGCTAGCCCAGTACACGACATCACCGATGGCTACCCGATTGATTGCCCACCCGGTGCTCACCTGGCCCGTCAGCAGGTGTGGCACATCGTTGTCATAAGTCGCAATCAACACGTCACCTACAACATTTGCCGACAGAGGTACCGCGACCGCGCGACGCCGAGATCCGAGCCAGTCGAGGGTACCTGTCTGAAGAAGTTGTAACTGGTACGCGCGCATGGACGACGTCGAATCGCTTGCGTTCACATGTTCGACGGCCGCGATCAACTCATCAGACAATCGCGCGGGTGGTGTGATTCGCGGAGCCGAGGCCACTTCGGCACGAAGTCGAAGTTCTTCATCGCGCGCCTTGTCCAACTCGTCGGCCACCGCGGCTGAAGCACCACCTTCAGGGCGGTAGAACAGTGCACTCACGGCACGGTGGCGACGTTGCACCTCGCCGAGATCCACACCGCGTTCGACACCATCGAGGAAGTTCGGAAGTCCGGTCATCACCTCCGAAACGTCGACAAGATCGCGAATACCTCGTCCCGCCGCATTCCAGCCAGGATTGCCCGGAAGTTCGGTTAGCAGCAAGGGCTTACCGGTGTAGGAGAATTCGGCCAGGAAGGAAACGCCATCGGTCACCATCGCCCACGCCGAACCGAATTGAGCGATGTGGTCGGTTGAGTCAGGTTCTGCGATCGTCAGGTTGGGCATCGCCTCGACCATGCGTCGGAATTCGCGCTCATCATCGACGCTCCAACGTTCTTCGCGCAGTAGTTGCATCCAGAGCAGCGGGTGGGGTCGCAACACGAAGTCGATGTGCGGACGTCGCCGGATCTCGGCCAGCATCGCCTCACGCCCGATGAAGAACGTGGAATACCCAGCCGAGCCGTCCTCCCACTCACTCCCCCACCAGGGGCACCACAGCACGAGCGGTCGCGGCGCCAACTCATGCGGCTGGTCCCACACGTCGAGCACGGGATGGCCCGTGACAACCAGGCGCTCAGGATTGAGGCCAGCCGCGACGAACAAATCGCGCTCGATCTCGTTCTCCATGTACATCGCTGCACAATGATCGAAGAACGGATTGTCCGTTGCTTGGTCGGGGCTCTCGATGCGAAAGCCGTAGTTGAGGAAGTGAACCGGGATGCCGAGCCGATCGGGCGCAAGGTCGGCATGTCGAAGCGCGTCGTAGGGCGAAGGCAGAAGCACTAAGGCTGCGTCGAGTGCCCGCAAGCGTGCAGCCTCCGCCTCGGGCGGCAGCAGTGGCAGCGGTGCGAAGCCTTCGTCAGACAGTTTCGCCCACAGAACTCTCGCTGACGCGTGGTCGTATTCGCCCCCGACTAGCGAGCGCCGATCCTCGAACACACGCTCCGGCGTGACGACGATTTCAACCGGAACGCCCCGACGACGCAACTCACGCCAAACGGGCGCGTGCATCTCAAAGGTCGAGAGCCACTGCGCGACGAAGACAATCGGTTGCGACACGACCTCACGCTAACCCAATCGGGAGTGTTCAGCCCTTCACAAACACGTGGATTAGCTCGCGCTCGGTGCGTGCCGGCTCACCGGCAATGAGGTGCGATGCGTGCTCGCGGAAGGCAATGAAGAGGTCAGCGCCGTACACCTCGTGCGCTTCGCTACCCGACTCGAAGATTCCGATACCGCGCACAATGCCGCTTTCGACGTCACCGGTGATGAGGATGAGGTCTTCGGTGGGGTTAGCATCACCGAACTGGTCAGCGAACGTCACGTAGGCATCCACGAGTTCCTCATACTTGCCGGGCAGAGCAATCATCGTGTACTCGATCACGGACGGCATTGCGACTCCTTTGCGGATGACTGACGTTGACGCCGCGACCCTACCGGTTCTGTTCGAGCACATTCGAGGCAAGGCCCTCCGCAAGACCACGGGCGAGCGAGGCGGCCGCCGAACTTTGCGGCTTGCGGGCGGCTTCAGCGATGAAGCATGCGGTGAATTCGTCACGCAGGTCCAGTCGCGGATAACGCTCAACGACCTCCGCACGCAAAGCGGCCGGCCACCACTGAGGGTTCTTACCTGTGATGTCGAGCGACGTGGCGATCTCGAGGAGGTAGCCCTCGGGGTCGACGTCTGGATCGACAGATGGCCACATATGGCGCACGATCACCTCTGATGCGCGCGTACATCGCTCATCGCTCCAACCAGCACCGGCACCGAATACCCAGGCGACATTCCCACCGGCGTATTCGAATGGAACCGAGTGGTTATCGAATGCCTCCGCGAGTCCGATGTCGTGCAGCATCGCGGACACGTAGAGCAGCTCGCCATCGAAGTCGATACCGTTTGCGATTCCGTACGACGCCGCCCAGACGTACGAACGTTGGCTGTGATTCACCAACGACGGGGATGCGAAGCGTGACACCACGTCTAATGCACGACTCGCCACGGCCGAGTCGGGAATCGTGATCTCGGAAAGGTTCATTGCCTGTCTCGTCAGAGTGGCGCAGGCGTCTGTCGGCGACGAGGAATGCTGACAAACGGCAAGTCCACAATCGAGCAGACGATGCGCTCGTCATCAATGACGACGAATCCCTCCGTCACCGCCGCATGTTCGGTTTGTAACGACGAGAGGCCAATCCAGCGGACCGCGTCGTGCGACCACGACACCGACGGAAGGGTACCGACCTGCACATCCGTGCCATCGACGGTCGCGAACAGCTCGGAACCGTCGAGCAAATCGCACTCGGCATCGACTTCGAAGCCCTTCATCACAAACCGAGATCCTTCGGCACGCTCCTTGAGAAGTGCTTCCTTGCCGACGAAGTCTTCCTCACGCTCGAGGTCGAGATTCCACGCAAGACCCAACTCAAACGGACTGCGCTCAAATTCTGGATCCTCAAACGTCTGAGCGGTGTCCCAGCCGGGGACAATCATTCCGCTCTCCATGCGACACAACTGGATCGTTGTCAGGCCATACCCCGAGATCTGCAGCCCGAGCGAGAGCTCTGCCGCCAGGAATGCCGCCTCGATCGCCGGAGCAAGCGATCGCGCAAACCAGATCTCGTAGCCGAGGTCACCTGTGAAGCCCACGCGCGCGACCACCACTTGCTCGCCGTTGAGTTCGAAGTAAGCGATGTCGTAGGGGCGAAGTAGTTCGACTCCAGTGAATCCGAAGTCATTGAGTACCGCGCACGACTTAGCGCCCTGCACGGCAAGTCCACCCCAGAGTTCGGATTCGTCGACAACGACCGCATCGGAAAACCGTGACGCAAGGTCACTGATGTAGTCGAGATGATCGACCTCGGCCGCCATCAGAAAGAAGTCGTCGTCGGCAAGCTTGAACAGCATCGAGTCGTCGTTGACCATGCCATCGGCGTTGCACCACAGGCCATACGTCGCCCGCATCGGCGCCAACTGACTCATCGAGCGCGTCGTCATGTAGTCGAGCAGTGGTCCGGCATCAGTACCAGTGATGCGGTACTTGTTGGCAGGGGTGGCATCGAAGAGAGCACAGCCTTCTCGAACCGCTCGATATTCCTTCTCTGCGTCCTCGAAAACGTAGGGCAGGGTGTGCCCATTCCAGTTCAGGTAATCCTCATCCTGAACTGAAGCAGCCATATACGAGTCAAAGCCGGTGCCCCCGTAACGGGCGAGGAAATCATAAAAGAGGCTCTTTTTCGCGGTCTCGGTCACGCTGTCCAACTCTCTCGGCACTCCACCCAATCGGTCGACTGGTGCGGTCATCCTTGCACTTTCACATCCGCGGTGTGTAGTCCCATGACGTCACGCTCAATTCAGAGATAGACAGGACGACTTCGCTGTCGACGCGACTGAGTAACCACTGTGCCAATGTCGTGCCCGACTGCCCGTAACGCTCGACTAACCGAGTCAACACCGAGTGGACGTGGGCGGCATCATCAATGACGGTTGCCACGCCGCTTCCGCGCACCCCTCGATAGGGCGGCTGGTCGGGCGACACTTCCCATCCCACGTTGAGGTCGCGACCTACTCGCTTCGCGAGCACTGAGTCGCGCTGGGTGGCGCACCACAGAGCACCTTGGTCGTAGACAAACCAGACGGATTGAACAAGCGGCCCCTGTTTGCCTGATGTCGCCAGTCGCAACGGGATGACCGTCTGTGACAACCAGGCCTCGATGTCAGGAGAACTCCACGGCCCAGACCGCACCTCAATAGTCATGGAATGAGCCTGCCAGCGATCGCCCAATTCGCAAAGCGGCGTCTTCCACTAGCGAGCAGTTCCCGCGACTGCCCGCGTATGCACGATTGAAGTGCCACTCACTCCTGCACAGGCGGGGACTTGCGCAAATGGAGAGTAGGTCAGCGCTGCGATCACCCACGGCTCCTGCGTGCACGAGATCACGACTCCCCCTCACGCTTTGCCACGATTTACTGGCCGATGTTGCCGCGCCGGGTGCCGCGATTTCGACGGCCGCGCCGGCGCCCGCCGCCGCCGTCAAGGGCAGCAACACTTTTCTCGGATCTCACTTGGCCTCGACCATCGTCGTGGCCGGACGCATCGTTCGGTTTCGTGGCAATTTTCGGTAGACCGTGCCTTCCATTCTGGGAGGTGCCTCAAACCCAGACCCAAACCAGGCGATAAATGCGGTGGCAGTGCCATTCCTCGACTTCATGGACGTACATCACCGTTGACATGCGACCTGAACCCGCCCTAGCGTTACTACCAAGGGGATGCTATGAGGCTAAGACTTGTGCTTTACGGGTCGCTGGCGTTGCCCGTCGGCTTGGGCGTGGCGGGTGAGGCTAGTGCCCGCCATATGCTCCCACTACGCACGTCTATGCCGGAGTATCGTCCTCAACACAAGCCACCGGAATCGACGGGTACATCCGCAAGTCTGGCACCGTGATGGCGGACTACGCGCACGACTTCCATGCCGCCTTCCTGAACATCTGTTCCGGCACGGACTGCACCGCGCAGGACTGGATCCAGACGGGCCC
>CAIYMF010000333.1 GCA_903927265.1 uncultured bacterium
CGCCGTCGAAGCTCTCCTGAATGTCGTAGTACGACCACGGGGAGGAGGCGAACGAGACCAGATAGTGGTCGCCCATCCGCTCACGGATGAACAGTTCGGCGAACACCGGCGCAGGCGCAGGCATGTCCCCAGCGATGGCGCGGAACGAGTCGAGGTTGCGCTTCAACTGCCTGACTTTCGTCAGGAGTTCACGGATCAACACTGCGGTCCGAGACTGCGATGGGGTGCAAGGGGTCATGTGAGGCTTGAGTTGTAGGTCGTTTTAGAACTTCCGTACACCTCACCACTGATCCGCTCGAAGAAATACACGTCGGTTTTTCCCGCTGCTGAATGATTTGGTTGCGTGTTGTTTCCAGGCCACTTGACGTAGGAAGGGAACGTCGGGTTCGCGCTTGCGACTTGACGCACGACGAGCGTCATATCTAAGCCGTCAGCCACGTTCGAGAACGTGAACGCAGTGTCCACAGAAACATTGGCGACGTAGTGGCAGGACAACGCCCAGTCGAGGTTGTTCGCTGTCGGACCCAATGACACGTTGGCGAGGTTGACTCGGGCACCTGTGGGAGTCGATGCGCCTGTCCCACCATCAGCTACCGCCAAGTCGGTGATGCCAACGATAGTCCCTCCGGTGATGTCCACCGCAGACTTGTTCTGCGACCCCATCGACCCCACACGAAGCGCCCAAGATCCGGCAGTCAGACCTGTCGGCACCCAAAGAGAGTAGTTCCCGTTTGTCGCGTCCGTCGTCTGAATGCCGATCTGCCTCATCGTCAGAGGCGCTGTGGCGATCCTGGCAGCCGAACTGGCAAACAGCACCGTGCTCGGAACCTCCACCGTAACGGTCGGGGGGATGGGGATGGTCAGCTTCTGGAGCGTCTCGTTGAACGAGAACGGCGCGTTAGAATAGATCACCTCCATCGGGGGGTGACCTAGACCAGCGGCGATCTGAGTGAACGCTTCTTCTAGGGCGCAGACACGCGATTGGTAGTTTCCGGTAGGACAGTCAGGCATGTCGATTAGGCGTGGTGAAAATTATGGGGTGGGGAGATAGATCACCACGTTGATTCGCGGAATAAGCGGGTAAGGAGTTCGGGTTGGAGAAGTCACCGTGAACACGACTTTTTGCCCCGGAGTGATGTCGTACCGGATATATTCTGATTTCAAACCGATCTCTGGGTTGAGCACGGTGATGAACACTTTAGACGATGCTACGACTCTCGGTTCAAGCAGAGTCACTGGCCCAGATGCAGGCGACGTCGGCGACCAGGATGTAGGACCGTCAATGGTAGTCCGCAAAACAACCATCTGCGAGTTGTATGCGTTCATGGCGACCACAGCAGATGCGGTACGCAGATTGACGTCGGTGACGCGAGCATCAGCGAGTTCAGTTTTTCGTGCGATGGAAGCGATAGTGTTAGGCATATCAGTGGAATACTTGGTACGCAATCGAACTCAGGTCCGCCGTGCTTGAGGAGTTGATGGTGAACCCCACGCCAGGCGTCAGAACATAAGTCAAAGCCCCCGCAGTCCCAGAGAGAAGATGCCGGGACAGCATGATGAAAGACGACGCAGTGATGGCGTAATCTGCCACGGGTTTCGTGCCCGAAACAAGCGTAGTCTCCCCGAGGGTATACGTGTTGCCTGCCAACGCTTGCAGAGTAGTGACCGACAGCTCCAACTCGGCAATGCGTGCGAGGAGCTTGTCTGTTCGGTGGTTCAGAACGGGGATAGTCGGAGTGGCCATAGAAGCGGAAGGGGTTGGGGTTGAAGTACGGTAGGCTCAGAAGCCCCGTAAGTCCAGGGAGGAAACGGGGCTAGAGCGGTCAAGGTCGGCTAAGGAGCCAGGACAGGAGTAAGCCCGCCCCCGAAGGTCAAGACGCCGGTGGATGCGTCAATCGTTGCCGTGTCGGTTGATAGCGCCCCTGAGAAGACGGGATCGGGCTCAGGTGCAGGGGTAACGGCAGCGAGTTGAGCCGATAAGATCGCCATCTGCTGCTCGATACGAGCACGCGCGCGGTCATCGGTGTTCAGGCCGGCGCGGTGCAGGATATCGAGCAGCGCAACATTATCGCCTGTGGAGATTGCCCGGCGGGCCTCGTTGACG
>CAIYMF010000334.1 GCA_903927265.1 uncultured bacterium
CCGCTGACTCAGTCATCCGTTGCTCGCCTCCTCCGAACCGAACCATCCACTCGGCGCCGGGGCCAGACTCTCATGAATGTGCTTCGGTTCGACATACTCTGCAAGACCTGCCACACCCAGTTCGCGCCCCACACCCGACTGCTTGAATCCGCCCCACTCCGCCTGCGGTTGGTACGGGTGATAGTCGTTAATCCACACAGTGCCGTGACGCAACGCGGAAGCGACGCGGTGTGCCCGAGCGCTGTCGCTCGTCCAGACGGCACCGGCGAGGCCGTAGATCGTGTCGTTTCCGAGGCGTACGGCCTCAGCTTCATCAGCAAACGTCTCGACCGTCAGCACTGGGCCGAATGATTCGTCTTGCACACACGTCATGTCGGTAGTGCAACCGTCGAGCACCGTGGGCTCGTAGAAGAAGCCGTTGGCGAGTGCGTGGTCGGTTGGAATGCCCCCACCGCATCGCAGCACCGCACCTTCCGCCAGTGCGCCCGCAACGTAGGCCGCCACCTTGTCGCGATGAGCGGCAGAGATGAGTGGGCCTGTCTCGGCCATCGGATCGAACGGGCCGCCGAGTCGAATGCGACGAGCGCCTTCAACAACCCGATCGACGAACGAATCGTGAATCGATTCATGCACGATCAATCGAGCACCTGCAGAACACACCTGGCCCGAGTGCAAGAACACGGCGGTGAGTGCGTTGTCTACGGCCGCATCGATATCGGCGTCGGGGAAAATGATGTTCGGGTTCTTACCGCCGAGTTCGAGCGCGACCTTCTTCACCGTGGCAGCCGCCGCAGCCATCACGCGACGACCGGTCACGAGTCCACCGGTGAACGACACCATGTCGACATCGGGGTGATCGGAAAGCGGCGCACCCGCTTCAGCGCCTGCACCCAACACGAGGTTGCCAACACCGGCGGGAAGTCCGGCTTCTGTCAACAATCGCATCAGGATGATTGCGGTTGACGGTGTGAGTTCGCTGGGCTTGAGCACAAAGGTATTTCCAGCGGCAAGCGCAGGTGCCACTTTCCACGACGTCTGCAGCAGCGGGTAATTCCACGGCGTGATGAGACCGCAGACGCCGACCGGTTCGTACACGACGCGCGACGACGACCCATCGACTCCGGCATCAATGATGCGGCCGAGATTCTTATCGGCGAGCCCGGCTGTGTAACGGAACGCCCGCACGACATCGGCCACGTCGTATCGCGATTCCACGATGCGCTTACCCGTATCGAGTGACTCTGCCCGCGCGATCTCCTCAGCATCGCGCTCGAGTAGGTCGGCAACCCGCTCAAGGAAACGCCCACGCTCGGTCGGGCTGACCGACGACCAGCGACCGTCATCGAACGCGCGGCGCGCGGCGGCAATCGCACGGTCGGTATCTTCGCGCGTGGCTTCATCGACCGTGTCAACGAGAGTTCCGTCAGCGGGGCAACGGATCTCACGCGTCTGACCTTGCGCCGCCGACTGCCACTCACCATCGATAAACAGCTCAGGCATCGACAGCCTCCTCAAGCGGCATGCCAGTTGCATGGCGGTAGAACTCACGTCGTTCCGCCGGCAGCGCTACGCGTCCGACAATGAGGTCGGCGGCCTTCTCTGCCACCATCATTGTCGGCGCATACAGATTCGCGTTCGTGATGTAG
>CAIYMF010000335.1 GCA_903927265.1 uncultured bacterium
ATTGAAATCCGGGGGCGTGAGTTCGGTTCCGCTAGAGACTAGGTTCCACCCTGCGACCATGTCCGTCGCTGCCACGCTTACCGCCTGCCCCGGGCGCGCAGGCACATCGAACGCGCCCGACGCATTTACCCAGAACCCTTCGCGCGGTGGAATGCTCGTGAGCGCTTGGTACCCTTTGCTCTGCACATACGTCGCAAGATCGGTCGCACTGAGCTTCGGACTGTAGAAGCGCCAGGCGCTACTTGCCGCATCCCAAGACCAGATCGTGACCACGTTCGCCGCAACCGTTGCCGTACCAAAAGTGGCGGCTACGTCGATCGCCGTAGCCAGCCCGTTCCCTGTCAGGGTCCAGCCAGAATTGAAGCTCGCAAGGGTGCTCGTTAGCTGGACGCCGGTCGCAGGTCGAATAATTACGGTTTTCTGTGCCGTTTGTCCCCCAAAGCTCGCTATCAGCGTAACTGTGTCAGCGTCAGTGACGCTCTTCGCGCTGAGTATGCCCTGCGCTGGATCAATGGTCGCCGCAGTCCCCGTAAGACTCCAGGTCGCGCTCACCGTGCTCACCTTACTGTCGCCGTAGGTCGCAATCGCGCTGTAGCTGCTGCTCACACCCGCGTCGAGCGTGTTTGCCCCCGAGATGGCAATGCCGGTTAGAGCCGCCTGTGCCGTGGTGTCGAAAGACAAGGTGGCGCTGGTGGTAGGGTTGCCGCTTGCATCCGTCGATTGCACGGCAAACTGGTAATGCGTGCTCGGGCTAAGGTTGGTGAGCGTGATGGTATGGTTGTTTGTGAGCGCGGGGTCCCCGGTCTTGAGGGCAAGTGCACTCGTACCATAGTTCACCGTGCTCGTCGAAAGCTCGTTTGTCGTCCAGCTGACGGTGGCCGCTGTCGCGCTGATGTTGCTTACCGTAGGCGCAACCGTCATCTGCGGCGCTGTCGTGTCCGCCTGTGTCCCGGTGGTGAAATTCACCACTGCGCTTTGCGTTGGGCCATTGCCACCCGGATCACTTGAGCCTACCTGGAATTGGTAGCCTGTGTTCGCCTTCAGCTTGGTCAGAACGACCACGTGTTCCTTGCGGTAGCCGATGTCGCCTGTCACCTGATTGAGCGCCGTGTTGCTTTTGCCGTAAGCCACGCGCGAATCCGCCATCTCATCGGTCACCCACCGCACTACGGCTTGCGTGTCGGAGAAAATCACCACCGCTGGCCCCTCAGTGATCTGTGGTGCCGTGGCATCTGGCGTTGGCGGCGTCGTAAAACTCGCTAGTGTCTGGCTCGTCGTATTACCCGAGAGATCGATGGAAGTCACCGTGACCGAATAGGTCTTGTTTGGAGTGAGGCCAGTGAGAGACACCTCGTGCGCATCGCTCACCACACCGTCGTTCTTGATCTTCGGCGGTTCGTCGAATGTGGTGACACGGATCTGGGAGTCGGTAACCTTATCCGTCTTCCACTGCACCACCGCCCGCTCGCTTGATTTGTAGCCTACCTGCGGCGGGAGATCGAACACCGGCAGCTTGGTGTCCGGGCTAGCATCGGTGGTAAAGCTGATCGGCTTGCTGTAGGCCGAGACATTCCCCGATTCGTCCTTGGAGCGAACCTGCAAGGTGTAGGTCGTTGACGGGGCCAGACCCACCAAAGGCAGCGTGTGCTTCTTCGTGAGCGCAGCGCGGCTGTCGGTCTTGTCCAAATTGGTCGTGGTCGTACCGTAGATGATCTGGCTGTCGGCGGGTTCGTCGGTATCCCACTGAATCACCGCCGACTGGAGGGTGACGGTCACTATCGTCGGTCCGTTCAGAATCGCCGGTGCTGAGGTATCGGCCGCCGCCTGAGTGGTGAAGTCCACAGTTTTGGAAAGGGTCGGGCCGTTGCCCAGCGCATCCTTCGATGAGACGGTAAGGTGATAGGTCTTCCCGGCAACCAATCCCGTGATGCGTGCGCTGTGCTCCGTGCCGAGCTTCAAATCGGTAAGCACACCGTAGGCCACTCCGTCGTTCCAGGAGACCCCGCCCGTGGAGGGCTCGTCCGTCTTCCACGTCACCGTGGCCGAGCTCTCGGTGATGTCGGATACCAGCGGCCCATTCACGATCACCGGCGCAGTCACATCGGCCGCCGGCAGCGTGCGTCCAGTCATGCTGCGAGACAGCGTCGGGCCGTTGCCTGCGGCGTCGATCGCGCTCACCCGCACGCTGTAGGAAGTATCCGCGGTAAGACCGGCAAGTTCGATGCGGTGCGCCACGCCAAATCCGGACTCGGCAACCGAGGCGCCGAGCTGCCCGTTCGCCCCGTAGGAGAGCGCCCCCTTCGCTGGCTCGTTCGTCGTCCACTCGACTACCAGGCTATAGGAACTTGCGCTCGTCAC
>CAIYMF010000336.1 GCA_903927265.1 uncultured bacterium
GCCGCGTAACCGATGGACTCGCGGAAAGGGATGAAAGGGAAGAAGGTGGTGGGGGCGGCGGGGCGCTAGTCGATGACGTCTTCCGGAAAGCCCATGGCGCGCATCGCGCTGTCGAAGGAGGCTTCAGCAAGAACGCCGAGGTTGAGTTCGCCGCACTCGTGCGCCTCCGCCAGCTGCGCGAAGCACTCGTCAATCAACTCGTCGGCGATGTCGTCTGGCAGCGAGGACATTTCAGGTCCGTACTCGAAGTTTCCGCACTGATCGCAGATTCCGGTGTAAAAGTTGCCCGGAAGATCGTGGTGCCCCGTGATCATGATGATCCACTCCATCAACTCGCCCCTGTCGCTGCATAGTCTGCGCACGCGTGCGCAATCGCCCACTGCGCGCAGTAGAACGCAGTGTTCTCGCTTGCTTCGGTGGCGGTGCCAGCGACAACCGTGGAAGTTCCGCACGCGCGACACCAGCCCCACATCGGCGGAGGCTCATCACTGGTCACATAAGACTGACGCACGAACACCACGTCGTCGACTCGCAGCGGCCGGTTGCACGCCGACCACACCAGCGGTGGAAACTGCGCCGCATCAGCAGGACGAGCAGCAGACGAACGCGCGTGACGCTGCGCCGCCTTGGCCGCGCGTGCGGCCGACAGTGACGACGAGCTGAGGTACTCGCACCGAAGACACAGGGCGCTCACTTCCGCCTTCGTCCACACCACGGCCGTGGGATGCGGAATCGGCCAGCCGTCGGGGTCGAGCCCATGCTCGGCCACCCACGCGAGTCGAGCGCGTTCGCGTTGCTGCGCCAACGTTCCTGCTCGCTGCCAACAAATGTTGCGCAGCTTGTACCGCACGTATCCCGGAACTGACGACCGGTCGCGATACGTCTGGTCGAAGTAGGTGTCGGTCATGCCGGCTATGAAATAGGGATCCGACTCACTGAGCACGTGCATTGGTGTCTCCTCACCGTCACTTCCCCACGCGGGGGCGGATCTTCTTCCGGGGGCACCGTGCGCGGTTGGCGCGGTTGCCAGTCGGCCAGCCGGAAGGCTTGTGGCCGAACTTCTTGATCACTTACAGAATGCACCATGGGTGCGACAGATGCCAGTTCGCTCAGCGTGGCGTGAACTCCGCGGCGTGATCGGTCGCAGCATGACTTCGGAACCGCGAGGCTCGATTACAATTCCCGCGATCGCGCATTCACGATGATGTCTCCGATCGTTCGATGAGTTGCACAGTGCGTCCGTCTGGATCGGTCAAACTCACCACCGCGCCACCGGGAATGTCGTGCGGCTCCGACACGTCGAGACCAGCAGCGCGAAGTCGCGCGGTCTGCTCGCTCAGCGAGTCAACCCGCAGCAGCAAGACGTGTGATCCACCATGCGTGGTCATACCTTCCTCCCACGGCGTGTGCAGTGCGACGATCGTTCCGTCGCCGAGGGCGAACTGCGCCCACCCAGCACCCAACTCGGCCGATGTGTCGAGCAACGTGGAGTAGAACGGGATGCACGCATCGATGTTGTTGGTGATGAGCATCGTGCCATCGGTCTGCATGGTCGGATCCTAGTGCGAGAGCGAACGCGAGGGCGGCAGCGCGACTGGCCGTTCTCTGGGCAAAACGGTGCGTTAAAC
>CAIYMF010000337.1 GCA_903927265.1 uncultured bacterium
AGAGTGCGCCGGGCACCGCACCACTGCTCTCGCGCAACACCGACATCAGTCGACCGCGGCATTGCCGGTCGGTTCCGTGCCAGGCTTGTCGCCGCGGTGCGACCGTGCTTGCGGGGTAGTCGGCCGCACGCCACGCACAATCGGTTCGAACCGGGCACGCGCTACACACAGGCTTGGTTGCGGTGCATACCAGCGCGCCAAGTTCCATGACAGCAACTGACCATTCCGCCGCTGATTTCGAGGTGCGCGGCAGTAGTGAAGTGGCGAGTTCGCGTTCGGAATTGGTCAGGCTCGCGGGGGGTCGCTCTGTTCCGCTGATCAGGCGTGCGAGTACCCGGCGCACATTGGTGTCGAGAACCACTGCTCGCTGGCCGTAGGCGAAGGCGCGAACGGCCGCTGCGGTGTATTCGCCGACTCCGGGCAGGGCGCGCAATTCGTCGTCGGTCGTGGGAACGGTGCCATGGTGATCGCGCGTGATGACGATGGCCGCCTCGCGAAGTCGAAGGGCGCGGCGGGGGTAGCCCAAGCGACCCCACATGCGCAGGATGTCGGCCGGTGACGCCGCCGCGGTCGTTTCGGGGTCGGGCCAGCGCTCGATCCAGGCGAGGTAGGCAGGGGCGACGCGCGACACTGGGGTCTGCCCCAGCATGACTTCCGAGACGAGAACCTGCCACGGGGTGGTGTGGGGAGAGCGCCATGGAAGCTCGCGACCGTGCATGCGGTACCAGCCGACAATGCGTGTGACGGGTCGTGGGAAGGCGTTCTGAGGGGCCGTGGCGACAGGCACGGGATTAGCCTCCCACGGGGTCGATTGAGCCTCTGCGGCACGTCGCGGTACCGCTGAGGGGTCGGGCGGGGTAGCGTTTTGTGCCGTGAGCCTGATGAGTCCTGTTGGACCGGAGCAGCCAGGGGTGTACTGGCGCCGCCGGCTGATGGTGCTAGGTGCTGTGTTGTTGCTCCTGATCGCGTTCTGGTTCTTGTTCCTGCGTGGCCGCGGGTCGTCGAGCGCCACCCCGACACCGGCACCCACGAATTCCAGTAGCACGGCGTCAGACCCGACGTCGTCGCCCAGCGGTAGTTCAAGCCCCACCGATTCGAAGGTGCCGGCCTGCTCGGATGCTGACATTGCCGTCACTATTGCGCTGGATGGAACGAGTTTCCCCTCGGGTAGTCCGGTGACGCTGACTCAGGGAATCAAGAACAACGGAACAGAGGCGTGCCGACGCGACATCGGAGCCAAGGCGAACACGATCCTCATTACCTCAGGTGGCTATCCGGTGTGGTCGAGCGATGACTGCTCGCCGGGTGGTGACTCGAACGTCGTCACCATGAAGCCGGGCGACACCTATCAGGTCACGGTGTCGTGGAAGGGTGACGTAACCGAAGGCACCTGCCCCAAGAACCCGACAACGGCCAAGGCCGGTGGCTACGACGCGCAAGGTAAGAACGGCAAGGTCGTCAGCAAGACGAAGGCCTTCGAAATTACCTGAGCCGCGAGTTAGACGTAGCGTTCGAGAATGCTCGACTCGGCAAGTCGTGAGAGTCCTTCACGCACTGATCGCGCCCGGGTTTCGCCCACGCCTTCGACTGCCTGAAGGTCGTCGATGTTCGCGGCGAGCAGTCTCTGCAAGTTGCCGAAGTGGTCGACTAGGCGATCGACCACCACTTCGGGAAGCCGGGGAACGCGGGCAAGGAGTCGGTAACCGCGGGGGCTGATGCTCTGGTCGAGGTTGTCGCCGTCATTGCCAAGGGCCCGGGCCACCTGGCTGAGGTCGAGTAGGTCGGTGGAGCCCAGTGCGTCGAGTTCAGCGAGGTAGTTTTCGATGCGGCGGGCTTTCTTACCGCCACTGGACGGCAGGTAGTCGCGCACGACCAGAACGCGGTCGTCTTCGACTCCGGATACGAGTTCCTCAAGTTGCAGGGACAGCAGTCGACCGTCTGTTCCGAGTTCGACGACGTAGCCCGAGATCTCGCGTGCGATGCGGCGCACCATCTCGAGTCGCTGGGACACGCTTGCCACATCGCGGATGGTGACCAGATCCTCGATTTCCAGGGCCGACAGCGTGCTGCTGACCTCATCGAGTCGGTGCTTGTACCTCTCGAGAGTGGCCAGTGCCTGATTGGCGCGCGACAGCATGGCGGCCGAGTCTTCCAGCACGTACCGACGGCCCGCGACATACAACGCGATGATGTTCATCGACTTGCTGACGCTGACCACCGGGAAGCCGGTTTGCCGCGCAACACGGTCGGCGGTGCGGTGTCGCGTTCCGGTTTCATCGGTGGGAATTCGCGGGTCGGGCAGCAGTTGCACGGCGGCGCGCAGAATCCGCGTGACGTCGGCGTCAACAAGCACGGCGCCGTCCATCTTCGACAGTTCGCGAAGGCCGGTGGCGGTGAAGTCGACGTCGAGAGCGAAACCTCCGCCCGACATCGCCTCAATGGTCTTGTCGTGTCCGAGGACGATGAGGCCGCCGGTGCGGCCGCGCAGGATGCGTTCGAGGCCATCGCGCAGGGCAGTTCCGGGTGCCACCATGGCAAGCACCTGGCGGAGTACCGCTTCGGGATCTGCTGGCGTGCGGTCGGACACTACACACTCCCCGTGAATCGTCGTCGGCGTTCGAGTCGCGCCGTCGTAAGGGAGCCTATACGCAGGAACGTGGAGGTAGCGCCGCTCAGCCGGCGCGCTCGCGTGCCAGCACATCGATGACTTGCCTGACGTCATCGACTTCGAGCACCTTCAGACCGGGCGGCAGCGGACCGGGATCGCGGGGAACAACAGCGTGGGTGAAGCCGATGCGGGCAGCTTCGGCCAGCCTGCGCGCGATTCCGGAGACGCGACGTACCTCACCGGCCAAGCCCACTTCGCCGACCGCGATGGTGCGAGTAGCGAGCGGTCGATCGAGGAGCCCACCGGCGAGGGCGATGGCGACGGCGAGGTCGGCGGCAGGTTCACCCACTCGGACGCCTCCGACCGTCGCCACGAAAGTTTCGGCGCGGTCGAGGTCGGTGAGCCCGACACGACGTTGAAGCACGGCGTGCACCATGGCGACGCGAGCGCTGTCGAGGCCCGACGTGGATCGGCGAGGAGTTGAGGCGCTGCTAGGAACGACGAGAGCTTGCACTTCGGTGAGTAACGGGCGGGATCCTTCGAGCGTGACGGTGACGCAGGTACCCGGTACCGGAACGTCGCGCTGGCTGATGAAAAGAGCGCTGGGATCGGTGACTTCGATGATGCCGCTGTCGGCGAGTTCGAAGCAGCCCACTTCGTCGGCGGCTCCGTAGCGGTTCTTGAGTGCGCGGAGTAGTCGCAGTCGGGCATGACGTTCACCTTCGACGCTGAGTACCACGTCGACGAGGTGCTCAAGAAGCCGTGGGCCGGCGATGGTGCCGTCTTTGGTGACGTGGCCGATGAGCAGCATTGGAATCTCGCGCTGCTTGGCCGTGCGGATCAGTGCCGCCGCGACCTCGCGGACCTGAGCGACGCCACCAGGCTGACCATCAACCTCGGGATGACCGATGGTTTGGATGGAGTCGATGATGACCAGGCCCGGGTTGACTGCCTCAATTTGTCCGAGCACGGCGGCGAGATCTGTTTCGGCGGCTACGAGGAGGTCGGGGGCCATGGCGCCCACCCGCTCGGCGCGCATACGGATCTGCGCGGCAGATTCCTCGCCCGAGATGTACAGGGCGGTGCCCATGGCCGCACTGGCACGGGCGGCCATCTGGAGTAGAAGCGTCGACTTGCCGATTCCGGGCTCACCTGCGAGCAAAATGACCGCGCCGGGAACGAGTCCGCCGCCGAGTACGCGGTCAAGTTCGCCGATACCCGTGGGGGTGGCTTTGGCGACCTCGATGCTGACATCGCCGATGGGTCGGGCGGCACTGCTGACCGGACCAGCCGCGACGGCCCGCAACGCTGCCCCGCCGACTTCGTCGACGGTGCCCCACGCCTGGCATTCGCCGCAACGACCAACCCACTTGATGGTGGTCCAGCCACACTCGGCACAGCGATACGCGGGGCTGGTCGGTTTATTCGCTCGGGCCATACGCGGAACGCTACCGGCCCGGTGCGACACCCCGTGCCTACGCCACTCAGGGCCGACTAGCCTGACGAGGGGACCGAGGATCGCGCCGACGCTCTGCTGGCGTACGCAGTGATGGTCACCCGCGATCCTGGTATTGCCGCAGAAGCCGTGCACGATGCCCTAGTGGCGTCGACGGCACTCGCCGACCGTGCGCGTCATTCCGAGCGTCTGGTGTGGCTGCTAGCCCTCACGCGCACCGAGTGTGTGCGACAACTTCGTGCTCGCACGGTGTTCATCGATACCGCGTTACCCGTGACACCGTTCGCCGATCCTTTCGATGTTCTGACCCCGGGTGATCGTGATGCGCTGTGCCTGATGCGGCGTTCCGACCTGACGGCCGGTGAAGGCGCGCGCGCCATGGGGTGTCGCGAGCCCATATTTCCGATCCCTCCACAATGGAGGAGCAGCCGCCTCCGGCGGACCCGTTCGTTGTCGTCTGCTTCCCTGAGGGTTCGACAGAGTCGCTCACGATTGACTTTTCTGACTGGGTCGGCTCTTCGGCTCTTCGCGCCGAGATGGCGGTGGCGTGCCGGCGGTTGACTGGACCTGCTGGTGTTTGGCGGTCCGTGCACACCATCAATGCCCATCGACGAAGTCGAGTACTACTCCTACGCGGGCATCTTTGATGAGTCAATGCGGTGCGTTGCGTCTGGGTTGCGCGCAGGTGTACCTTGACCGAATGTCGGAACTGATTGACGAGGCCCCACGTCAGCGCACCATCACTCGAGGCCGCGCCGCGAGCGCGACGGCCGTTGCCGTAATCGTGATGTTCAGCCTGATCGGCTTGGCCGCGCCCGCATCGGCTGGAACATGTAGCAGTAAGACCGGGGGAACGTCGAACACGTTAATGTGGACCGGCTCGAAGTATACCTGCGCGTATGTCGACGGGTACGGAAACCATACCATCGGCCCGGGCAGAGCCCACTCCTGGACGTCAAGCACCGCACCAGGCTACGACAAGCGCTACCAGTGCCACGGACAGACCGGGGGCGTCACCGTCACCTCCATCTACACGAACGCGGGAGGCACCAGCGTAGGGTCATCGATCACCTACACGGCTTACAACACCGAGGACGGCGATCGGCATTGGCATGCCGCCGTGCTGTGGAATACCTCGAAGGATGGAGGTTCAGTGGCTGACGATCAGTTCATTCACGACTGCAGCACAGACTACTCAATCGCGGTGAATTCCTCCTACGTCTCGAAGCTCACCATGTCAGGACCGAGGTCGATCGCTGTAGGGCAGCAGGCCTCGTACACGGTCACAGTCACCGCACCGGATGGGGGCGGCACGCCAACGGGAACCGTCGTACTTTTTCAGCAAGACAGCAACACCGCACAGAGCCCGGTCAGGAAGGTCTGCTCGGGCAGGGTTGTCAGTGGCGACGATGTCGCAATCGGCTATGCGTCATTGTCAAATGGCTCGGCCACCTTGAAGACACCGCCAAGCCTCACGGACGGAACATACAAGATGTACGCCTCGTACTCGGGCTCGCCAGTGACCAGCAAGGGTACTCCTGCGTACTGTAAGAACCCCCCACATAGCGGCCTAACCCCGGCAACTCTGAGTACTTCGCTGACATTGAAGGTCGGTGATGGCTCAAGTTCAGTGGCAGGTTCGTCAGCGGCACGTTCTTCGGCGGCCCCCAACGGTCACCGAACGGCGCAGCCTCTCGGCGACATCGCTGCCCCGGACCCACAACTGCGCGTGGTCAACACGTCGATCGTGACCCCGATGCCGGCGTCCATCCGCTGCCCAAGGGGCTATGTCGCCGTGCAGACGTCGATGCTTTCGCCGACCGTCGATATCGATGACTCCGGTTTGGCGCTCCACAAGAACGGTACCTACACACTGCGGGAGCAGGGTATTCCGAGTGGGACGCAGATCCACTTGCAGTTGGTCTGCCGACCCAAGTCAGCGTCGGCAATGATCATCGGTAGGGCTGGATACGGATCGTTTGGCGGTGACAGACTGACCAGTCGTCACGCGAAATCATTCCTCTTCGGCGGTTTCGGCGATGACAGACTCACCGTGCTGCATTCGCAGACGATGGCAACCGGTGGACCAGGAAAGGACAGGATCACTTTGAGAGCGTCGGGGACCGCGGGATCGGGTGGTCCCGGCAACGACCGGTTGCAAGGTGCGTGGTGGGGAAGCTCAGTGATTATCGGCGATCTTGGCAAAGACGTGCTCATCGGTGGCCGAGGCCGAACCCTTATCAACGCACTGGACGGCTCGCCTACGGATCTTGTGGTGTGCCACAGCAGCAAGAACCTCGTAATGGCCGACGTCGGCGACAAGCTAGTCGGGCCCTGCACGCGCATCGGTCCAGGTTCGTAGCCCGGAGTTCCGCGACCCTGTATACGTCGTGGCTCGCGACGAAACGAACAGCCACCCTGCGACCAAGCGAACACACATATACCGACCAATCGAACGTTCGGGGCGGTTTCTTCATCCGGCTGACGCCGGAGTTAATGTTGTGACGCTGTGCATCTGGCTTCTTCCTCGGCCCGGTGCGACAGCCTGCGCCATGCCGGGCCGACTAGCCTGACGACGTGACCGACGATCGAGCCGACGCCCTCCTGGCCTACGCGCTGATGGTCACCCGTGATCCGGCAGTCGCCGCCGACGCCGTTCACGACGCTCTCATTGCATCGACGGCACTTGCCGAGCGCGCTCCCACGTCTACCCATCTCGGATGGCTCTTGGCGCTCACTCGTACTGAGTGTCTTCGACAGCTGCGCGCGCGCACCGTGTTCATCGACACGTCGTTGCCCGTAGCACCGAGTGCCGATCCCTTTGATGTACTGACCCCGGGTGATCGTGACGCGCTGTGTTTGATGCGCCGCTCCGACCTGTCGGCAGGCGAAGGTGCCCGCGCCATGGGATGTCGCGAGGGTGAAGCACTCAACCGCGCGACCAATGCTCAGAAGGCGTGGAGTGAGGCGGCGGCCGTTCTCGCCCTGCTCACAGCCGACCCGAGTGTGTGCCCGGTTGTCGATCAGGTGCTCAGCGAAGCGTCGGAGTCGCAGGGATTGCTCACGCCAACCGCTCGGAGACGGTTGCAACGGCATGCCGGTACGTGTGCGCGGTGTCGCACGGTGTTCATGCCGATGCGGTCGGAGGCTCGTGATCTGCTCGACATTCCCACGTCAGTTCCAGTGCCGGCCGAACTGCTATCGCGGATTGCGGTGACGCGAGGTGACCCCGATCGCACGGCCTATCTGGGAAACCGCATCGGAGCGTTGGATGACTGGGGATTTCCGATTCCGCCTGATCGCGCCGATCGTGACCCCTCATCGTGGTTGCGTTGGGGGGCGATTGCTGCCGCAGTCAGTGCGGCGCTACTACTTGTGGGCCTCGTGGCCTTCGCTCTGACCTCGCGCTAGCTCTGCCCAATTCCACCCCCAAATCCTCCGCGCGATTCCTACGTCTGAGCAGGTAAAAACCCCCGTGAAACCTGCGTGAACGTAGGAATCGCGCGGGGGTGGAGATGCCGGCGGGGTTGGAAGTGCGGCGCGGGCGGGGTGACGCTTATTCGGGATCGGCGGGGTGCGGCGCAAAGGCGCGCATCGCCGACATGTCGCCGCTGCGCTTGCCCACTCGTCGCGCCGCTTCGAGCGCTGACTCGCGGGCGAGGCAGTGCTCAACGAGCTCGGCGTACGCCTTCTTGCCCATGAGCGACACCAGCGTTGCCTTTTCCGTGACGTACACCGGTTCGGGTGCGTTGTGCGCTTCGGTGTTGCCCGAGCAGTACCAGTTGAGATCGTGGCCGCCGGCGCCCCAGCCTCGACGGTCGTACTCGCCGATTGAGACGATCAGCTTCTTGGTTCCGTCGGTGTATTCGCGCCAGTCGTACTGTCGCCGCACCGGTAGTTGCCAGCACACCTCGGGCTTAGTGCGCTGGTAATCCTTACCGAGACGCCCGGCCAGCAGGTGCAGAGCGCACCCTTCACCGCCTGCGAAACCGGGGCGGTTGAGG
>CAIYMF010000338.1 GCA_903927265.1 uncultured bacterium
ACGATGTTGCCTTCATCATCGGAAGCCTCGGTAACAACTTCAACAACTTCAAACTCGTTCTCGCTCATAGCGCTCCTTGGTGATGGCCACCGTGCGACCAATGGGCCGGTTCTGGTGGTACTTGGCCTACCGGCCGATTGGAACACTAGGGGTAACTACTCAAAAGCACCAATGGCCCCGCTATGTCCGCTACGCGACCTCGGCAGCCAGGGCTCGTGGGCAGATCCGTTTGGCTCGGTGAGGCTCAACGTCACTAGTGAGCCTCAGAGCACGTCAAGCACGCACTGCGCACTGCTGTCGGCCAAACCAAAGCCATCGGGCTCGGGGAGGAATGCAGTAACGACACCGTCTTCGACCACCATGGCGTAGCGCTTCGAGCGAATACCCAGCCCACCCTTGGACACGTCAACGTCCATGCCGACGGCCCGGGTGAATTCAGCATCGGGGTCGGCCACCATGACGATCGCATCGCCCACGCCGCTCACTTCACCCCAACTGTCCATCACGAACACATCGTTAACACTCAAGCAGGCCACCGTGTCGACGCCCTTGCCCGCAAGTGCCGCAGCCTGGTCAACGAAGCCCGGAAGGTGCTGACGGTGACAGGTGGGCGTGAACGCGCCGGGCACCGCGAACAGCACCGCGCGACCGGTTCCGATGATCTCGCTGATCGGAACTACGACGGGAAGTCCGTCACGCATGATGCGCACGTCTGCTTCGGGAATGGTGTCGCCAACGGCGATGGTCATCAATGCCTCCGGGAGAATTGTTGCTAACCCGGCTCGGGTCGCGAAAGGAACGCTATCTGAGTGCGAGTGACTCAGCGACACGAGATGGCTAGGCGTCGCGACGCGTGAACCTCACATAACCCACAGCACCGAGCACGACCGTCGCCAGCAACATGATCAGGCCCGGCTGCACGGCACCCGATTGCGCCCACAACACACCATTGTTGAGCGGCAGCAAGTTAAAGACGAAGGGGAACTTCGACAGCAAGCTTCCGATGAGTTGCTCAACAAGCAGCCACCAGATGAGCAGCCCCGTGACACCCGCAGGCATTGAGCGCGTCAACACAGTGATCGCCGCGACCATCACACCCCACATGACCGTGAACAAAGACTCACGAAGAAGCAGGGCAGGCAGCGCGTCGAAGCCCGATGAAGGCCCAAGTGTGGCGATCACGGCAACTCCGAGCACCGCAATGATCACCGCACACACTGCGACTACCGCAGGCACGATTAACTTGGCGAGATACACCTGAGTGCGGTTCGGAAACTCGCCAAGTGTGAGCCGAATCGTTCCGTCGCGGTAGTCGTGGCCAAAGGCCTGCGCGAACGGAATGGTGACGAACAGTGCACTGATCGGCGAGTACACCTGACCAACGAGTCCTGCTAGCCCGATGTCAGACCCGGCTGGCGCGGTGAGAATCAGGAACAGTGCGATGGCCCAGGTGAATGCCACACCCGCCAGCGGAAAGACGAACGTTGAACGAATGGTGAACGCCCGAACTCGTTCGTAGGCGATAGCCCGCTTCATTTCGAGCCTCCAGTTCGGAAGCCCTGTTGACCTTCGGTGATTTCGAGGAAGGCCTGTTCAAGAGATGCCTGCCTCACGGTGAGTTCAAGTACCGGAGCGCCAAGTTCGTGCGCCATCATGCCGATCTGCGCCGCCTCAACACCGGACACCGCGAATGCGCCATCCTCAGCCAGAACTTCAGCACCACGTTCACGCAATGCGGCTGACAGCACCGAGGTGAATTCGGGCACCGTGCGAACAAGCACGTCGGTCTTGCTGCGCGCCACGAATTCGTCCATCGACTCGTCGGCCATTAAGCGGCCCTTGGCAATCACCACCAAGTGATCGGCCAGCAATTCCATTTCCGACAGCAGGTGGCTCGACACGAACACCGAGTTGCCTTCGGAGGCGTAGTCGCGCAAGAAGTCACGCAGCCAATGAATCGACTGGGGATCAAGGCCATTGGCAGGCTCATCAAGCAGGAGAGTCTTCGGCGAAGCAAGAATGGCACCCGCGAGTCCGAGCCGCTGTCCCATTCCTAACGAGAAACCGCCGGGCGCCTTGTTCGCTACCGATGCCAGACCCAGAAGATCGATGACCTCGTCGACACGTGCATTCGACACCTG
>CAIYMF010000339.1 GCA_903927265.1 uncultured bacterium
GCATCACTCAAGAAAGCCTCGACGCACTCGCAGCATCCAAAGTGTGGGCCAAACACGGTCAAGCTAATTTTGGTGACACCGTTCGCCTTTGGCAGCCAGGTGAGGAATGGAACTCAACCGACGCCGCACTCATCGATCTTCTCGACAACATGGGCGGAGGCATCCCAGCACCCATCATCAAGGAACTGGTCAAACTCAGTGCGGTCAACGACCCCAACGGTGAACTCGTGCCCGCCAAGAAGGGCAACGGCTACGAACCCGACGCTGACCTACGCGACCAAGAGAACATCCCACTGCCCGCCAACTACCTCGAACTCGACCCTGAAGCACAACTGAAAGCGGTGCAACAGGCGGCCGAACACCACCTCACCGCTGAGATTCATCCCTACGTGCCAGACGCATGGATCGACCACGACAAAACCAAAATCGGTTACGAAATCCCCTTCACACGCCAGTTCTACATCTACACACCACCACGACCAGTCGCCGAAATCCGAGCCGAAATCAACGAACTCGAACTGCAGATCCAAGAATGGATGAAAGGCCTCGCGGAGTGAAGGCCGACTGGCTTGCCGGAGTCAATCCGATGTGGGACGTTTGTCGGCCACGCGCGATCTTCACTGAACGTCGCGAATCGTCCGGCCCCCTAGACGTTCACCTGACCCCGTCTCAAACCTTGGGTGTGCTCCCACAAGAGGAGTACATGGAAGTGACCGGCAGCAAGGTTGTTCTCAACCTCACTGGCGCTGACAACATGAAACATGTCGAACCAGATGACTTCGTGATCCACCTGCGCAGTTTCCAGGGTGGCATCGAGCATTCGCGCTACAGAGGCAAAGTCAGCAACGCATACACGGTTATGACCCCAGTGGCATCGGTCGAGCCCCGCTACTTCCGATGGGTTCTTAAGTCACCAGGATTCATCCAAGAATTGCGTACGACGACCGAGCAACTGCGCGACGGACAATCGATCAAGTTCGAGCAGTTTGCGGACGTTGCATTGCCGCTGCCGCCGCTGGAGGACCAGAGGCGAATCGCGGACTTCCTCGACGACCAAGTCGCCCGCATCGACGAAGTGATCGCTGCGAGGCAAGGAGAGTACTTGCTCATCAACGAATGGTTCGACGGAGTACTTCGAGAGTCGGTTCTGGGCGTCGGTAGGCAAAACCTCGGTTGGAGTGGCACTGTTGGGGATGATCGCGCGCTTCGGCCGATTGGCAGTGTCCTGCAGATGCGGTCAGAGAAAAACGATCCGATCTCTGTGACTCAGATCTTGTCTTTGACCGCGGCAAGAGGAGTGATTCGATACGAAGATAAGGGCGACATCGGAAACAGAGCCTCCGAAGACATCTCTCGCTACAGCATTGTACGTAAGGGCGACATCGTGTTGAACAGCATGAATGTCATCATCGGTTCCGTGGGGATGAGTCCCTACGAGGGAGTACTGAGCCCCGTTTACTACGTCTTATACCCGCTAGCCACTGCGGATGTGGAAATCGAATTCGTTGCACTTCACTTTAGAATCCGTGAGTTCCAGCGCCAGTTAATCAAACTTGGCTATGGGATCCTCGATCATAGAATGCGCATCCCTTGGGTGAACTTGAAGGCTGAACGCATTGCCGTACCGAATCGTGAGACGCAGCGTCAGGTGATCTCTCGAGTGTCGGCTTTGGATGAGGAACGGATTTCTGCGCTGGCGATGATTGATCGTGGCAGTGAGGCGCTCAGTGAGTACAAGCGTTCACTGATATCTGCCGCTGTCTCTGGTGAATTTGATGTGTCTGCGGCTTCTGGTCGAGGGGTGCCTGTATGAGTCAGGTGAAGAAGGAGTCTGCGTTTGAGTCGTCGATTGAGGCCCACTTGGTTGGTGCTGGCTGGGTGAAGGGCGACGCTAAGTCGTATGACGTCGCTCTGGGACTGACGCCGGATGACTTGTTGGCCTACTTGGCACTCTCGCAGCCGGATGAGTGGGAGCAACTGCAGGTTCGTCATGGCGGTGAACCGAAGGCGCGCGTGAAGGTTGCGAAGCGGGTGGCTGATGAGTTGACCTCACGCGGCACAGTTGATGTGTTACGTCGTGGGGTTCAAGACACCGGTGTCACCTTTCAGGTGGCGTCGTTTGCTCCTGCGAATCGGTTGGCTCCTGGTTTGTGGGATCGGTTTGAGGCGAATCGTTTATCGGTGGTGCGCCAGTTGCATCATTCCGAGTCGAAGCCTCATGACTCGCTTGATCTGGTGCTGCTGTTGAACGGGATTCCAGTGGCGACTGCGGAGTTGAAGAATCCGTTGACGGGTCAGTCGGTGGGCGATGCGATGGATCAGTACCGCTCGGATCGTGTTCCGAGTGATCTGATCTTCAAGCATCGTGCGGTGGTGCATTTCGCGGTTGATCCTGATCAGGTTTATATGACCACGAAGTTGGCCGGTCAGGACACGGTGTTCTTACCGTTCAATGAGGGTTCTGGTGGCGCGGGCCAGGCTGGCGGTGCTGGTAATCCGGTGAATCCGGATGGGTATCGCACGGCGTACCTGTGGGAGCGTGTGTGGGAGCGCGCTGCATGGTTGGAGCTGCTGCAGTCGTTCGTGCACGTGGAAGACGTGTATGACGATGCCGGCAAGAAGACTGGTGCTCGTCGCAGCTTGTTCCCGCGGTTTCATCAGTGGGATGCAGTGACGAAACTGATTGCCGCGACGCAGGCTGAGGGTCCTGGTGTGGATCGTCTGGTGCAGCACTCCGCGGGGTCTGGTAAGTCGAACACGATCGCGTGGACCGCCCATCAACTTTCACGCGTTCACACGGCAGCGTTCCATGGTGAACTGCCTGAGCGGGTGAAGGCTGCTGGTTTGGGTGTGAATCAACCGGTCTTCCACAAGGTCGTGGTGATCACCGACCGTGTGGTGCTTGATCGGCAGCTGCAGTCGACGGTTGCTGGGTTTGAGCACGTCCCTGGAACGATTGTGAAAATCGATCAGGACTCCAAGCAGTTAGCTGCCGCACTGGAAGGTAATGCGGCGCGCATCATCATCACGACGCTGCAAAAGTTCCCCATCGTGGCTGAGACGGCCACCAAGGTCGCTGGTCAACGGTTCGCGATCTTGGTGGATGAGGCGCATTCATCGTCGTCTGGTGAGGCGATGAAGGACATGAAGAAGGTGCTCGCTGGCGGACAAGACCCCTTGCAGGCGGTGGAGGCCGCGGAGGCGCAGGCTGAGGCTTCTGTGGGTGATGCGATGGACTTGTTAGCCGAGTCGATGACAGCTCGTGGGAAGCAGTCGAATCTGTCGTTCTTCGCATTCACCGCAACTCCGAAACCTAAGACGTTGGAGTTGTTCGGCCAGAAGGTCGTCGGCCCAGATGGTGAAGATCGGTTCGTTCCGTTCCACTTGTATTCGATGCGCCAAGCCATCGAAGAAGGATTCATCCTTGACGTGTTGGCGAACTACACGACCTACGACACGTACTACCGGTTAGCGAACGCTGAAACCGCCGAAGACGTCGAAGTGCCAGTGGGTAAGGCTGCCGCTGCGTTGGCAAAGTACGTGTCGCTGCATCCGTCGAACTTGGCGCAGAAGGCCGAGATCATCGTCGAGCATTTCCGGCAGAAGACCTCTAGTCGCATCGGTGGTCAGGCTAAAGCGATGGTGGTAACGCGATCACGGTTGCATGCGGTGCGTTACAAGCAAGCCATCGACGCTTACATCTCCAAGCAGGGGTACGACAAGGCGCATCCGACGATTCGTGCGCTGATGGCGTTCTCTGGCACCGTGATCGACCCTGAAGGTGGCGGCGAAGTGCTCTACACCGAGGCGGGGATGAATGGTTTTGGTGAAGGCCAACTACCTACGCGTTTCGGTTCGGATGAGTATCAGATTCTGATCGTGGCGGAGAAGTATCAGACTGGTTTTGATCAGCCGCTGCTGCACACGATGTATGTCGACAAGAAGCTCGCAGGGGTCAAGGCGGTGCAGACGTTGTCGCGGCTGAACCGCATTCACCCTGGTAAGACCGACACGTTCGTGCTCGACTTCGCCAACACGGCTCAAGAGATTCAAGACGCGTTCGAACCGTTCTTTGAGCAGACCGCTGCCGCACCCACTGATCCGAACCTGCTCTACACGTTGCAAGGCCGTGTGAGTGCCGCTGGGATCTTGCATCCCGACGAGGTCGATGCTGCAGTGGCAGCGTTGCTGTCAGGGAAAGCAGCCTCGCAGAAGATTGTGTACGCGAACCTTGAGCCCGCGGTCGAACGGTTCAACGCGCTCGAGGTTGATGATCGGACTGAGTTCCGTGACGCCTTGCAGTCTTATGTTCGGGCGTATGCGTTCTTGGCACAGGTGATGCCGTGGACTGAAGCTGCCCTCGAACGGCTCTACCTCTACGGGAAAGCGCTGCTGCCGTTGCTCCCTGGTGGCGCGGATGACCCGTTGCCCCAGATCTCCGATTCTGTACTTCTCACACACTTGCGTACTGAGGCGCAGAGTGTGGAGGAAGACATTTCCCTCACCGAAGGCACCGACGAGGCGGGGCAGTCATTCACAGGCGGTGGTGGAGGCAAGCAGGTCGATCCGCCGATGGACATGCTCTCTGCCCTGATCGCCAAGCTCAACGACCAGTACGGCCTCAACCTCAGTGATGCCGACCGCATCTGGTTCGAGCAGCAGAAGGCCGCCATCACCGAGTCCGATGAGGCGCGCGTGGTGGCCATCAATAACGATCGCGACCAGTTCGGCATTTGGCTCGAGAAGTACGCCGAAGACGCCGTTGTGGAACGCCACGAAGCGAACGGCATGTTGTTTGGCGCGTTCTTTGACAAGCCTGGTTTCCGCGAAGCGATGCTGCAGTACCTCGGTGGGGCCTACGACGAGATCCGCGCTGGAGGCTGAATATTCAGGGGCCTGAGTAGATCCAGACGGGGCACCTTGTCAGACCTGCTGGCTACCTTGGGATCAAGTGCCAGACTGAGCAGAACGGGGGAAGTTAGATGGAAGCACGTGTTCTTTGGTCGATCATCGGCGGTGGAGCGTCAGCGATGGTGCTGGTGGGATGCGCGGGCAACGCGGCGCCGAGCAGCACGATCACCCAGACCGTGACGGTGTCAGCATCGGCGTCCAGCAGTCCCGGCGGGTCCAGCTCTCCAACGTCGTCCCCGTCGCCCAGCCTCGACCCTCAGACTGTCCTGGCCGGCTACTTCGACGCCTTCGGCACGCGACAGATCATGAAGATGGAGGCGATGCGCGACTTCGCCAAGCCAGGCTCACCGGCTGATCTGTACGCGATCCATCAGCTTGCAGCTGCCGAGGCTACGTCGGGTGATGGTGGCGGGGATGCCCCGGACAAGGTGACGATCTCGCCGACAGAGGTGACCATGACCTCCACCAGCGTGCTCACCGGAGACAAGACCACGTCGGTGTACCGAGACTTCAAGTTCGACGCTGGCGGTCGCCTTGTGACCTGGTCAGTCAAGGGCAACGGCCCGTTGGCGCCACGGATCAAGCCGGTCAAGGGATCGGTTACCAGCGACGACATCACGGTCCAGCTACAGACCGCCTATGTGACCAACGTCGGGGACCTGGCGGTCACCTTCAAGGTGATCAACAAGAGCGACTCCAGCGCCGATGTGCGGGTCACCGACTACCTCAACCCTGGTGGCAAGCAAGTGAGGCCTCAGCTGACCCCGGTTGTGCTCGATCCCCGTGCGGGGGCTTACATGCAGGCCTACGCAGTCATGTCCGATAGCAAGATTGGTGGGAAGCTCATCATCGACTTCGGGGACGGCAGAGAGCGGCAGCTTGTCGTGAAGTAGCGGTCCAGATGCTGTAGGGCGTCTAGCCGCGGTAGACGTGTCACATATTGTGACAGGGGAGTGCCGATTGAGCCACTAGGTCAGAACGTGGAACTCTCGGCCTGTGAAAGTCTGCCAGACATCTCGGCAGTCAAGTCCGGCTAGTCTTCCTCGGCGAGCAGTAGGTCGACCTTCGCCACGACGTCCTCGCTACGCATCTTGACGTAGTACGAGATCATTAGCACGGCGCTGCCGAAAAGGAAGTTCACCGCGGCAATCACGAGAGAGGAGAGGAGCACAATCGCCGCGAAAATTTCCTGCCTTCCATCGCTTGGTGAGAACGCGAGCGTCACCCCCACTATCAGTCCGATGGCCGCCAGTAGCACGGCCATCACGATCACGACGTAGCCAAAGAATCTGACCGGTCGGGTCCACGCGATTGCTCGACTCGCACTCTCTGCCGCCTGAACTGCAGCCATGTACGGATCCATGTTCCCCGTCCCCCTTTTGCCGTTAACAGCACACCGACTCTGCACTGTCGATCACTCTACGACGGGGGCGTCCGGCAGTGCGTCAAATGTGCCGGTTAAGGAATAGTCCAAATGTATTGCGTGACACATCGCTCACGTATGTGACCGAGGATCAAGGCTTAGCCCTGCCCACTGCACGACTGCCTGAACTGAGGGGGCGCCCACTCGACCTGGCCACTGCGTCCAGCCAACCCGCCTGGGGTTCTCACCTCATGGAGGTGGGAACCGGTCCCTGTCGGTTGGTGCCGCAGTTGGCGCTCAACCACCAGATGCATCTTCACGGGCGACTTCAATGGTGGCAGTGATGGTGGCAACCAGCACGAACTCCTGCGGACAACCTCGAACAGCCCTATAGCGTTTTCGCAGGTCAGAGGCTATATTTCGAACGTCAGTGGACGGTCTCGAACACGAGAAGATCGACTACGGATCAGAAGGTTAGGGGTTCGAATCCCTTCGGGCGCACTTTCGAAA
>CAIYMF010000340.1 GCA_903927265.1 uncultured bacterium
CGCTGCAACACAGCCACGACTTTGAGGCGCACACGTCCGGCACGTCACTGCCGGTTGTCGTTGAAGTGCTTGTCGACACCGGTCACTTCGAATTCATCGATGACGAATCGGTCGCGGCGTGCTACCTCGTTGAAACTATTGCCGCGCTTGACTAACGGCGTGGTGGGCCTCAGCCGCGCAATACATCCATGATCGACCCGTAGACACTGCGGTCAACTCGAACGTCGAGCAACGTCGGCTGCCCGCTTGCGAAGGCCGCCCGCAAGGCTTCGTCGTAGGTGGGGACATCGTCGATTGTCTCGGCCTTCATTCCGCACCCGCGCGCCACCGAGGCGAAATCGGTGCGTGTGAAATCGACCGCAAGTGAGCCGCCGTGGTTCACCGGGTGCTGTTTGGCGGCGATCAAACTGAGGGTCGCGTCATTGAACACCACGACGATGATCGGCAAACCCAGACGGGCGACCGTCTCGAGTTCGTTGAGGACCATGCCAAGTCCGCCGTCGCCTGTGAAACAGACCACGGGTGTTCCGGGTCGAGCCAACGATGCAGCAATGGCAGCCGGAAGAGCGAATCCCATGGTGGCGTAACTGCTCGAAATCAGAAGTTGTTCAGGTTCGTCGACATTCCACAGGGGCATCGACACGAGCATGTGGGCACCGGCATCGACCGTTGCGATAGCGCCGCGAGGTGCGGCTGCTGATGCGCTGGTCACGACCTGCTGTGGCGTCAGGCCAGCCTGCGGATCAGGTGAGGCGGCAGTGAGTAGTCGGTTCAACGCGGCCTGGCGGTAATTCTGGCCGTCGCCCTGCGCCCATTCGGAGGTGATGGCATCGGCGGCGACACTGACCATTTCGTTCAGGTCACCGATCGACTCTGCCTGCACACTATCGCCGAGATAGGTGCTGCGGGTGTAGGAGCCGTCGTCGAGGGGCCACGACCCCATCACCACAACCGGCGCGCTGTAGGGCCACGCGGTCGGAAGGTACTCAACGGGGTCGAAGCCGATTCCGATGATGAGGTCGGCGTCATTGAGCACGGCGGCCTCAATAGTCGAACCGGTCACCCATCCGGCGTTGTAGGGCGCGTCGTCAGGCACGACGCCACGTGCTTTGTAGGTGCAGAGCACCGGCACATGATGCGTGCGCCCGATCTCGTTAATCGCGGCAGTGAGTCGGTCGCGCGCCTCGGGTTGCGACACGGCGATGCCGGTTCCAGCGATGATCACCGGACGGCGGGCAGCCTGGATGAGCTGCACGACAGGCTCAATGGGCGTGTGTGTGGGCGCGACTCGCGCAGGAACAGGAGTGCCTGCTGCGGAGGGATCAAGGTCGATGTGAACTGGCCCGGGCGGGAAACCGCCAGTCAGAGCCACGGCAGCGCTGGCTGCCTCGGGGTCGGTTCCGTTGAGCACGATGGACCCAAGCGAGATGGGTGCGAAGAGTGCCTGCTGATCAATGCGCTGATGTGACACGCGGTCGCGCTCGTTCTCGGCGACACAGTCGGTGACAAGCAGCATCGGCTGCCGATCGACGAGGGCCGTGGCGACACCATTCACCGCGCTCGCAGCGCCGGGACCGCGAGTGGCGATGCACATGCTTGGGGCTCCGGTGAGCTCACCCATGACCGACGCCATAATCGCGCCCGCCGTTTCAGTGTGCACCAACACGAACTCAAGCCCGTGAGCTACAGCCGCGCCCGCTACGTCGAGGTTGGATCCACCGCCGGGCATCCCGAAGATGTGAGTCGTACCCGCCGCCGTGCACGCGGTCATCAATTGGTCGGCAATCTCGCGTCGTGTTTTCATCATCATCCACTGGCCTTCATCTGGAAGCGGTAGGCATACCGCTCGGGATTGAAATGGTTCACCGAGAGTGCGAGCAACATTCCGGCGCGGTCGAAGTAGAGGCGATCGATGCGCAGCACCGGATCGCCCACGTTTCCATCAAGGGCAGCGGCCACGGTCACATCGGCGGCGGTCGCGGTGATGGTTTGGTCGGCGCCGGCGATGGCGCGCCCTGAAACGCGCGGGATGAGTTCGAGAACGGTCATCCTCGGGTGTAACCCCGGTGTTCGCATTTCGGGAATCTCGGCGAGCTTGCGGCCGATTTCCGGTGGGTAGTGGCCCTGAGTCAGGCAGTAGGGGCGGTCGTCGTGAATGCGACGGAACACGGCAGTGGCCACAGTGTCGTCAGCGAGGCCCAGACGCTGTGCAATGAGTGGTTCTCTGACCTCGTGTACGGGTTCCAGGATGTCGAGGTCAGTGTCGCGAGCGAGCGACAGGAGATCGTCGATTGTTCCGGTGGAGCGGATGTACCGGCCGCTATTGGCGGTGACGAAGGTGCCTCGGCCGGGTACGCGATAGACCAGACCCTCGGAAACGAGATCCTGAAATGCCCGCCGCACGGTCTGTCGGCTGACCTGATGTTCTTTCGACAGTTCCATTTCGGTGGGTAGCGGTACGTCGCGTGGGTAGACGCCGGCACTGATTTCGCGCCGCAGTTTCTCGGAAATGACTCCGTATGCTGTCGGACGACCGCCACTGTGAGATTTCGGGTGGCCGGATCGCATGTACGTACATTATGGTGATGCGACTCGTTCGACAACCCGAGCCGCGCCGCGATTCGAACCTGACGAAGGGAATTCCACATGGCCATCAAGGTCGCCCAGTTCCTCGATGTATCGCACGGACTACAGGCAAAGCAGTTTTCGGTAGGAAGTCATGACTCGTTGAACTCACTCGACGACCTTGATCCCAAGTACAAGATGCTGCTCGACAGCGGCAAAGTGCACGCCAACTTCGGCGTCATCGGCAACGACGGCACCATCAACCTCACGCCGATGTGGTTCGACTACGAGGCCGACAAGGTGCTGGTCAACGTCGCCATGCAGCGCAAGAAGGTCGAGTGGATCCGGAAGAACCCCAGACTGACGATCCTGCTCGTGAACCCCGAGCAGATGTATCACTGGGTCAGCATCCACTGTCACGTTGAGCGCGAGATTCTCGAAGATGACCCGGAGCAGGGTTCCAAGGTCACCGCGCAGCTCGACAAGATTTGGACGAAGTACACAGGCAACGAGCCCCCCTACGGCCTTCGCGACCCCTCAATGGATGAGCGTCGGGTGCTGTTCGTCTGCGACATCGACCGGATTGCCACCTTCGGCGAGCCCCCGGCCTAAGTGGCGGTTACCAACGCGCGGGTCGCGATCGCAGGTGGGTCGCTCGGTGGACTGACCGCCGGCAACCTACTGCGCGATCTCGGCCTTGACGTGACGATCTACGAACGGTCGCCGCACGAACTGTCAGAGCGCGGGGCTGGCATCGGGTTCTTGCCCGATGCCGCCCGCTATCTCGTTGAGCGCCAAGGCATTGCGCTCGATGACATCAGTACGTCAACCGGCCTCATTCGCTATCTGCACCGCGACGGAACGGTCGCGCACGAGCGTGAACATCGTTATCACTTCAGTTCGTGGAATACGGTCTTCCGTAATCTGCGCAGCAGTTACGCCAACGGCGGTGGGCGATACGAACTCGGTCGCGAGGCCACGGGCCTGCGACAAGACGCAGACACTGCCACGGTCGACTTCGCCGATGGTTCGAGCGTCGAGGCTGACTTAGTGGTCTGTGCCGACGGAGTGGGCTCGGTCTTCCGTGCGCAATTACTGCCCGACGCCCATCGCACCTATGCCGGCTATGTGGCCTGGCGCGGAATGGTGCGCGAAGACGAACTTCCCCTCGACGTCGCAGAGCAGCTGGGTATCGCAATCACGTACTACTTCCACGCCAACAGTCAGATTCTCGTGTACCCGATTCCTGGCGCCGACGGGTCACTTGAGCCGGGGAAGCGACTGATCAACTTTGTGTGGTACCGCAACTACAAGGAGGGTGACGACCTCACCGATGTCATGACTGATGAGTCGGGTGTCGTTCATGACACCACCTTGCCTCCCGGCTTCGCGCGCCCCGAGCATGTGGCCGAGATGAGGGCGCATGCCGACGCACGGCTGCCCGCGTTGATTTCGACGGTGATTGAGGCCACGCGTGAGCCCTTTATTCAGGCCGTGTACGACCTCTCGATCGATCAGATGGCGTTTGGACGCGCCTGCCTGGTGGGCGATGCCGGAGTGGTGATGCGGCCCCATGCGGCGGCCGGAACCGCAAAGGCGGGAGCCAACGGGTGGGGGTTGTACGAGGCGCTCTCGACGTACGACACCATTCCTGAGGCACTGGCTGCTTGGGATCCTCAGCAGGTTGAGATTGGTCGCAAACTTGCCCAGCGCACGCAGAGGCTCGGTTACCGTTCGCAGGTACTGTCGAATTGGGATGCGCCCGATGATGACACGTTGTTCCGGCTGAGGGATGAAGGTCCGTGACCTCGCGTCGCCGTGAGGTTGCCGGCCGCATGGCCCAGGCGGCGATCGCCTTGCTCGACTCACTCGACGACGCCCAGCGGTCGGTGACGCAGTGGCCCTTCGACGACACTGCCGAGCGCGAGTTGTGGTTCTACACACCAACCGATCACGGCGGACTGCCGCTCTCGTCGATGCGGCCGCGGCAACAGCAGCGCACGATGCAATTGGTGGCAGCGGGTTTGTCGTACCCGGGGTACGCCACGGCCTCGACAATCATGGGCCTCGAGAACGTGCTCGATCATGTCGAAACGTGGGGACGCGAGTGGGGACGCGAACGCGGTCGCGATCCTGGGCTCTACTACGTGCGAGTATTTGGCGACCCCGCGGGTGACGAGCCATGGTCGTGGAGATTCGGTGGTCACCATATCTCGGTGAGTCACCTGATCATCGACGGAGACGTTGTCGCGACAACTCCCTTGTTCTTCGGGGCTGACCCAGCAACGGCCCCTCTTCTGGGACCACACCCCCTTCGACCTCTAGCGGGAATCGAGGACCTGGCCCGCGAACTCGTGCGGTCACTGAATGAGTCGCAACTGTTAGCCGCACTGGTCTCTCCGGTCGCACCCATTGACCTCGTCGGTGCCAACCGATCGCACTTTGGTCTCGGCGACGGAGATATTCCGTTACCGCTCGCTGAGGTGTGGCGTACGGCGTTCACTGGCGACCTTGCCGAAGAGGTGGTCGTCATCCAGAACGCAATGGAACAGGCGGCCGGCTTGACGTCTGACCACCTGGAAGCAGTGCGGCTTACTCGCACCCCTCGCGGGCTGATCGCAGGTGACCTCGGTACCGAGCAACGGGAGATGTTGAAGGCACTCCTTGACCTCTACGTTCAGCGCTTGCCTGACGCGCTGGCCGAGGACGAAGCCTCAAAGTACGCCTCTGACGCTGATCTGTGTGAGTTGAGATTCCTCTGGGCAGGATCCCGCGAGCCAAGCGAGGGGCACTACTACCGGGTTCAAGGCGACACCTTGATGGTCGAGTACGACAACACTCAGCGAGGTGCGCAGCACATTCATTCGGTGTGGCGCGACCCCCGTCAGGATTTCGGGGTGGGTCCCCTTGCCGCTCACTACGCGCGAGAGCACTGAGCCATACGAACAGGTAGGCTCCGCTCATGTCTGATCGTCACCATCTGGCAGGAACCTCCCAGCCCGAACCCTTTCCACTCGATGCTTTTGGTGATGTCGTTGGAGCGAACCGTTTGTTCGCTGCCCAATTCGACGCCCTCGGACTAACGGGTACGGCTCGGCGAGGACTCGCGATCGTGACCTGTATGGATTCGCGCATCAATCCGTTAGCCGTGGTGGGGATGGAATTCGGTGACGTCAAGATTCTGCGTAACGCCGGTGCGCGGGTCACCGAAGATGTCCTGCGCACGCTCGTTCTGGCAACCTACTTGCTCGGAGTGACGCGTGTTCTCGTAATGCCGCACACCGACTGCGCGATGAGCAATAACGATGAGGCCACCTTGCACGCGCGCATTGCTGACGAGTTCGGGGTGGACACACGCAGCCTCGAGTTTCGCACCACCTCGCACCCGCGCGACGCGCTGATTTCCGATGTCATTCGAATTCGTAGTTTCCCTCTGCTTCCCGACAACGTGATGGTGGCGGGCGCTTTCTATGACGTCACCACGGGCCTACTCGAACCAGTCGACTGCTGAGCCCTACCCCCCACGCTGCCCCCCGCGCTCTGCGAGTTCATCTCGTGGTGGCTCTCAAACGTCGAATAACACCACTCACTGATGGACTCGCGGGCACGTTGCGCGGAAGTGACCCCTAGCCTGAGGGCATGGCACTCCTCGACCACACGCCCACGGTGGACGTCGCTGACGCTGAACGCATCGCGCGTGACATCTTTGGCATCGAGGGAGTGGTGACGTCGTTGCCGAGTGAGCGCGACCGCAATTTCCGCATCGACGCGAGTGACGGCCGCGCGTACGTGCTCAAGGTGGCCAACGGCTCGGAATCCCGCGACGTTGTGGAAGCCCAGATGGCGGTGGCGGCGCGCGCATCTGAGGCAGGTGTTCCTGTGCAGGGTGCCTATGCGGCATTGTCGGGTGCCCTCATCGAGACGTCTGACGGGCACATGGTGCGACTGCTCGATCATCTGCCAGGAACACTGTTGGTTGAGGCACTTCCCGGAACGACGGCATTACGGCATGACCTTGGTGCCGTACTAGGTCGCCTGGCGAAATCAGTCGAAGGTTTCGATCATCCCGCAGCCCATCGAGATTTTCACTGGGATGTGGTGAGAGCCCCTGAGGTCGTTCGCGAGCGAGGCGCCGCAGTCACCGACCCCCAGCGCAGCGCGTTGCTAGCGCGACTACTTGTGCGCCTTGACACCCAAGTGGTTCCGCTGCTCCCCGCGTTACGTCAGGCGATCATTCACGGTGACGCCAATGATCGCAACGTGCTTGTCGACGCCGGAGCAGCTGAGGATCCGGCAGCGCGCATGCAGAGCATTACCGGCCTGCTGGATTTCGGTGACATGGTGTTCAGCGCCGTCGTCGCCGAGCCAGCTGTCGCCGCCGCCTATGTTGCCATGGACGCAAGTGACCCGGTCGGTGCTGTGGGTGATGTCTTCGCAGGGTTCGACTCGCAATTTCCGCTGACCGACGATGAACTAGTCGTGGCGTGGAACCTCGTGCTCGCGCGGTTGTCATTGAGTGTCACCAATGCCGCGGTTCAAAGCGCCGCGCGACCTGACGACCCATATCTCGTTGTCAGTGAGGAGCCCGCGTGGCGCACACTCGAGCGACTGCTCGACATCAACCCGCAAGTCGCCCACGCACGTTTGCGTTGGGCGTGCGGGCGCGTCGCACACCCCGCGGTCGACGAGGTCGTCGCCTACCTCGAACGCAGTGAGTCATCGCCACTCTTGGGAACCGCGTGGCAGCAACTGCACACGGTGCCTGTTGACCTCTCTGTCGCAAGCCCATGGATCACCGCGGATGACCTCAAACGGCCTCCCGAAGACTTCGAAGCACGAGTGATCGGCGCAATGCGTCAGGGTGACGCTGCAGCTGTCGGACTTGGCGGATACGGCGAGGCGCGACTTCTCTACACAACTCCTGCCTTCGCTCCACCTGGTGACGATCCGGCCGCTGAGTGGCGAACCGTCCACCTTGGTGTTGACGTGTGGGTGCCGGAAGGAACTCCACTTCACGCACCCTTGTCTGGAACTGTTCGCATCGTTCGCGATAACGCCACGTCACTCGACTACGGACCCATGGTGGTGCTGCAGCACGAGACCGATCGCGGGGTTCCATTCTTTAGCCTGTACGGCCACCTCGCTCGTCGCACACTCGACCATCTCGTTGAGGGGCAACGAGTGGAGGCAGGGTCAGTATTTGCGTGGGTAGGTGAGCCGGAGGTCAACGGCGGCTGGGCACCTCACACGCACGTGCAGGTCATCGTTGACCTGCTGGGTGTTGAACACGACTACCCGGGTGTGGCAGTTCCGTCGCAGTATGAGATGTGGATGCAGCTGTCACCTGATCCGGCAATGTTGCTTGGTTTGCCTGCGCGATCAGTGCCAGAACCGGAACGGTCAATCGCAGAAACTCTGGCCGATCGTCAACGCCTCTTCGGATACAACCTGAGCGTCTCGTATGCCGCGCCACTGCGCATTGTGCGTGGAATCGGCTCGCTCCTCTACGACGACAGGGGACGCGCCTATCTCGATGGCGTCAACAACGTGGCGCATGTGGGTCACGCTCATCCCCACGTCGTGCAGGCCGCGCAGCGACAGATGGCAGTGCTCAACACGAATACGCGCTATCTGCACGACACCGTGCTTGAGTACGCCGAGCGCTTGACTGCCACCCTTCCCGAACCACTGTCGGTGTGCTACTTCGTGAACTCAGGGAGTGAGGCGAACGACCTCGCGCTGCGAATGATTCGCGCACACACCGGAGTGCAGGACGTCGTCTGCGTTGAGCACGGATATCACGGTCACACGCAGGCGCTCATTGACGTCAGCCACTACAAGAACGAGGGCAAGGGCGGGCATGGAGCACCGCCGTGGGTGCACACGGCTCGGATGCCTGATCCGTATCGCGGCGAATTCCGTGGTTACTCTCGGGAGACTTCACTGGCTTATGCCGCTGATGTTCAACGATGCATCGACGACGCAGGTGGTCACGTGGCAGGCATGATCGTCGAGTCGATGATTGGGTGCGGTGGCCAAGTTGTACTTCCCGATCACTACTTGGCCGAAGCGGCGACACTCGTTCGCGCCGCCGGTGGGTTGATGATCGCTGACGAGGTGCAGGTCGGATTTGGGCGAGTGGGCCCGTCGTTCTGGGGCTTCGCAACCCAGGGACTGCTTCCCGACATCGTCACGATGGGAAAGCCGGCAGGCAACGGGCATCCACTGGCAGTGGTCGTGACGACGCCGGAGGTAGCCGCATCATTCGCCAACGGCATGGAGTACTTCAACACGTTCGGCGGAAACGCGGTGTCGGCGGCGACGGGCCTCGCGGTTCTCGACGTCATTGAGAGCGAACAACTTCCGGCGAACGCACTTCGCGTCGGCGACCGCATTCAAGCCGGAATGCGCGAACTTGCGCAACGGCACGAACTCATTGGTGATGTACGGGGACTCGGTCTGTATCTCGGCGTCGAACTCGTGCGCGATCAAACGACGCTCGAACCGGCCGACTCCGAGGCGTTGTTCGTCATTGAGGAATGCAAGAACCTCGGCGTGCTCGTCAGTACCGACGGGCCCTTCCACAACGTGCTCAAGATCAAGCCTCCGCTCGTCTGGTCGGATGCGGATGCCGATCGACTGGTTGCGACGCTCGACCGCGTGTTCACCGACCCGCGTCTGCGGCGCTAGGGCCTCGTCTCACCGTGAATACGTGCCCACGTCGTCAGCAGTAACTGACCAAGGCGTCCATGAACATCGTCATGAATCGATCTGCCGCGAGCCGGGTGGGTGCGTTGATCGTTGTTCCGTGATCGCTCACGGTGAGGCGCCCTGAACGCAGTCCGCTCGGCTGAACGTCAATCGCAACCGGATTGCTCTCGAAGAGTGTTGGATCAAGTAAGTACGCGGCGGCGACGCCATCCCACGGGAAGAATCCTTTGGCCCGTCGAAAGACGCGGCGGTTCAACGACAACCACGGCTCGATGGCGTCGCCAAGGTAGGTCGCGAATTCACTGGAGTGCGTGCGCACTTGATCAAGCTGCGCCTGACGGACAACAGCCTGAGAGCAGACATCCATGGTGAGGAGCGTCTTAGGTACGGGCGCGGCAATCACTCGCGCTGCCGCAGCGCCGTCCAGATGAAAGTTGAACTCGCCAACCCACTTAAACGGTTTGAAGTCAAAGGAGCCGCCCATGATGACGATCTCGCGCAGGTTGCCGGCGAAAGACGGGTCGACAGACATCGCCGTGGCGACATTGGTGAGTGGTGCGAGCGCCAGCAATGAGATCTCACCGGGCGCTGCTCGAACCGAGTCGATCAGGAAGTCGACCGCTGGATTGCTCGCACCGAGGTCGTGGCGACTCGTTGCTCCTCCCACAATCGGAATTGTCGAACCGATGCGTTGTAGTAGGTCGTGAGCTACTGAAACACCAACGTCGGTCGCAACGTTTCCGAAGTTGATAGTCAGCCCCTCGATCTCTACAGGAGAGGCGAGGAGAAGTAGCAGGGCAAGTCCGTCATCAAGGTCGCGATTGCGTACTCCAATTGCCGGATCGCAATCGACGAGTACACGCTTGCGTGCAGTGTGCGCGCTGGCTGAACTCACCCGAAGCTGACAGTGGGCGGGTTCTGCTGCCCTTCTGGAGCCTTGTAGAACTCGCGCTTACTGACGCCAGCCATTCCTGCGAAGAACATCCACGGAATGGTGACAACGAGTTGGTTGAGAGTTGAGACCGCATCGTTGTAGTACTGGCGGGCAAAGGCGAGTTGGTTCTCAGTCTCTTTGAGCTGAACTTGAAGGTCGAGGAAGTTCGTCGACGCCTTGAGGTCGGGGTAGTTCTCGGCGACCGCGTTGACGTTGACGATGGCCTTGTCGAGGGCGGCCTCGGCGGCTACCTTCTCATCGATGGTTCCGCCGGCTGCTGCCTTTTGTACTCGAGCGCGCGCGTTCGTCACTTCTTCGAACACGCCCTTCTCGTGCGCGGCGTATCCCTTCACCGTTTCCACAAGATTGGGAATGAGGTCGGCGCGACGGGTCAACTGAACGTCGATACCGCCGAGGGCTTCCTGCGCTTTGATATCGGTAGTGCGCAATCTGTTGAAGCCGACAATGCCAAAGAGCACCACGGCGATGATGATGATCAGGATGATCCAGATCCACATGTGCGATCACGTCCTCACGGTCGAGTGTCTACTGAGTGTGCCTGTCACGAGCCGCAGTTTCTAGTCGATCACCATGATCCACCACCACCGCCGCCACCACCGCCACCAAAGCTGCCACCGCCGCCACCACTGGATGACGACTGCGACGCTTGGTACGAGCTGATGGCCGAAGTGAGCGAGCTGTCGAACGAACTGAAGCCAGCGTTTCCGTCGTAGAGAGACGAGGATGCGTACCCGACCCCCACGGGATACCACAGCGGAACCGGCGGCTCTTGACCCGTTTCTACTCGGTACTTCGCCGCCCACTTGTCAGCCACCCCGAACGCGACGGCGAAGGGGATGTAGGGAATGAACATGTCCTTGCGCGCCGAGAAATCGAAGCGTTCCTCACTCGAGGGAGTCTCCAGCATTCGCTTGAAACCACCGGACTCCGACCAAGCCCGCCGGCCAGTATCGGTACGGCGCGTCATGGCCTTGGGGTTGAGGAGTGCGCTGCCGCCGATTGCGAAAGCCGCAAAGGGAAGGCCCCACATCGTGGGCCAACGCCAGCCGATGAAGCCGATGATGGCGGCGATCGCGAGTAATCCCCAGACCGAGCACCCCAGACGCGCGCCCTTGTCCTTCGACATGAGACCGGCGTCCAGGCTCCACGACTGAACCTCCTTGTCGATCGACTTCTGTGCGTCGAGCAGCGATTCGCCGGCATCCTTCGACCCGTCGGCGAGGAACCAGGAGCCCTGCGTTGACATCACCCCGAGTGCCGATCCGGCGGCGCGTGTAGCGGGATCTGCGGCCAACCACTGATCGGCGGTTGCTTGTCCGGTGACCAGCCAGGTGTCGTCGGTGCGGTGGTCGAGTTTCACCAGTCCGCGGTCGGCCATGTGCAGCAGCGTGGCGATGAGGGCCTTACCGCCGGTGTCTTCCTGTGCGAGGTACACCGTCTGCGCCGGGCCAAATCCCTCCGGCGGCGCGTACATCACCGGAAGGCCAGGCGGAGACTCGCGTGTGCTCGAACTCCACGCGATTCCTAGGGCCAAGCCGACGAGGCTGAGTAGGCCCACGAAGAGGGCGGGCAGCAAGGTCGTGCCGAGCACCTTGTCGAACAACACCGGCCACGGTATGGACATCCTCGGCGGTGGTGCCATTGCCATCGGAATGCGAACCGTCATTCCCGATTGAGCGGGAATGTCTTTGGCTGTCAGAGTGACTGAACGTGTCCCGGTTCCCTCGATACCGCACGGTCCACGGCCCATGCTCAATCCAAATCCGGTGCCGGCGGTGCACTGCACGCCGAGCGCTTCCGAGGGCAACGTGATGTGGATGTCGGCTTGGGTGATGTCGTTGAGCCATCCGGGTGCTACGACATTCCAGTAGAGGTCGGACGGTGCGGTTCCGGAGACGTCGCCCTCGTTCGATTCGTAAGCGCCGGTGCCTGCTGTTCCGGGTGAGATTGCACCAGGGATGGTGTAGTCGATGACGTAGGTGTGCTCGCCGAAGTCAACGTATTCGTCGGGGTTGCCGATCTTCGCGACGACGTAGCGGTCGCCACCGGTCTTCGACACCTCGTACGGAACGGGCTTGCCGTCCATGGTGATCGAGGTGATCGTCGGGATGTAGCGATTGTGGGAGTCAGTTGAGTCCTTGACGTCCCAGAATTGGAAGATGCCGTGCCGAGGGAGAGGGAAATTGGCGGTGATGGTCTCGCGCGCGGTGAGGAGGCCGTCATCGGCGATCGACAGATCGGCGCGGTACCGGGTAAAGGTCACCGGGTCGCTGCCGTTGGTGGTCGACGTCGACTCGGCCAATTGCCCGAGCACAGGCCAGAACAGGCCGATCGCCGTCAAGACGAGCAGCACGACCAAGCCCAGAATCCTCTTCACACATACCTCCTGCGCTGAGACTATGCGCCGAGGGCAAGGTGATGGAAGGACGAAAGTCCACCTTGTGTCACCTAGGTGACATGCTCCACCCTAGGCTGACGTTTCTGGGTCGCGCTGCGGAAGGGGGCCACCCATGGGACAGGTTGATCCCGTGAGCGCCGTGATGGCCAACCCGCTGTTCGACGAGCGGGTTGCGATGCTGGCTGCCGAAACAGGCCGTTCCGACAACGACATTCGACGCGACGCTCGCGAGTGTCTCAATGAAATGACTTCCCAACTCTCGCCCCGTGCCACTGCGCTCTGGGACAAGTTCGGCCGGTGGCTCACTCGGGCCTACTCGATTGATGTCGACACAGCAACGCTGCCGCATTTGCGCGAACTCTCGGCGAACCACTCACTTGTCTTTCTGCCGAATCACCGGTCGTACCTCGATCCGCTAGTGCTGCGACGCGTGCTCGAAGGCAACGGTTTTCGACCCAACTTCATTCTCGGTGGGGTCAATCTCGCGCTCTGGCCATTCTCGGAATTGGCGCAGCGTTCGGGCATTGTGTTCATTCGACGCAGCACCCGTGATGACCCGGTCTACCCGGAAATGATGCGGCTTCTACTCGGACACATGCTGCGCTCTCACGACAACCTCGAGTGGTACTTCGAAGGTGGCCGCACGCGTACCGGGAAACTTCGCCCGCCGCGTATGGGTGTGCTGCGGTACCTCGTCGATGCGTACTCGGCCAACGGTGCTGACGCTGACGACGTGATCATCGTGCCGGTCTCGATCGTCTACGACCAGCAGCATGAAGTCGGAGCGATCTCTGCGGAAGAGGGTGGCGGCGACAAGCGTCCCGAGAGTGTGGGGTGGCTGTGGTCGTTCGCTCGCGCGCAGTCACGAGGTCGAGGCAAGGCGCATGTTCGTTTCGGTGAGACCCTCTCGCTCGGCGACGTGATCGACGAGGCGCGCGAACGAGCGGGTTCGCCAGATCCCACCACAGTCGTTCCTCGAGTTGCCTTCGAAATCGCCCACCGCATCAACGACGCAACACCCATCACGCCGGCCGCACTCATTACCTTCTCGCTACTCGACAACAAGGGCCGCGCACTGACGGTGCCTGAAATCGAGACGATCATCGAGCCGTTGCTGGTGTACGTGCGCAAGCGGTCGTTGCCTCTGACCTCCGACGTTGATCTTGCTCGTCCAGAAGGCTTGCTGAAGGCCTTGCGTACCCTCGTGCGCGAAGGAGTGATCGAGGAGTACGCCGGTGGAATTGAGCCGGTGTTTTCGATCGCTGCCGATCGCCAACATGAGGCGGGCTTCTACCGAAACACGATCGTGCACTGGTTTGTGAATCGGGCGATTAGTGAAGTGGCGATGCTGCGCGCATCTGAGCTCGAGTCGGCGAACCTCATCGCCACCACGTGGGAAGGAGCACTGGCCCTTCGTGATCTGCTGAAGTACGAGTTCTTCTTCCCCACCAAGGCTGAGTTCTCCGAGCAGTTGCGCGCGGAGGTCGAACTCGCGGCGCCGGGCTGGGAGGAGTCGAAGCAGACGGCGGCGGGGGTTCATGCACACATTGAGTCGACAGGTCTGTTGCTCGCTCATCGAGTGATTGGTCCCATCCTTGAGGCGTATCTCGTGGCCGCCGATCGACTGGCAGCCTGCGAGCCCGCGACACCAGTCAACCGAGACGCTCTGGTTACCGAGTGCCTTGGTGTTGCCCACCAGCGGTGGCTTCAACGAGAACTCCATAGTCCCGAGTCGATTTCCAAGGACCTGATGTCCAGTGCCCTTCGGCTCGCCGACAACCGAGGGCTGCTGAGCCCTGGCGGAGAAGAAGTAGCGCAGGCTCGCCGGGCCTTCGCCGAGGAGCTTCGCGAGGCCGTGCGCCGCGCCGGAAGTCTGCGCCAGTTGGTGCTCGATCGAATGCAGGAGGGATGACGTGGCCGATATTGATGTGCTCGTTGAAGAAGTAGAGAATTCGCCCTTCGGCCCCGAGGTAGGCGCATTCTTTGACTTCGACGGAACTCTCATCGACGGATACTCCGCGGTGATGTATTTCCGCGAGCGATTGAAGAATCGCGACATCGGTCTGACTGAGATTCTGCGCACTGCTGTTGAGAGCGTGAATGTCGAGCGACGCGGCCACGATGTCACCGAATTGATGAACATCGGTGTTGGTGCACTCGCCGGTCGCTCGGTTGACGAGATTGAGGAATTTGGTGATCGGCTCTTCCGGTCGCGTGTCGCGGGCATGGTCTATCCCGAGGCACGCGTGTTGTTGGAAGCGCACCGCAGGCGTGGCCACACGGTGGTACTCGCGTCGTCCGCCACAAGTTTCCAAACCCGAGCGGCGGCGCTCGATCTTGGCATCGATCACGTGTTGTGTACCGAGGTTCACGATGAAGACGGCGTGTTGACGGGTGCCGTCGCGGGTCCGATTCTGTGGGGCGAAAACAAGGCTGATGCGGTGCGAGATTTCGCGGAAGAGAATGGAATCGATCTCGAGATCTCGTACACGTACAGCAATGGAGGCGAGGATGTGCCCTTCCTCGAGTCCTCAGGAAATCCCCGTCCGCTCAATCCAGATAGTGATCTTGAAGCGACGGCCGCGCAGCGAGACTGGCCGGTAGCGCGCCTCACACACCGGCACCGACATGCCCCAGAGAATCTCGTGCGCACGGTGGCGGCCTACAGCAGCATGGGCGCTGGAGTGGCCCTCGGCGGAGTGCTGGGTCTGCTCAACCGTAATCGCGCTACCGGCCTTGAGGTCGCAGCGACCGTCGGCTCGCGATTGGCACTCACTACTGCAGGCGTCGAACTCGAGGTGCAGGGCGAGGAAAACCTGTGGGCCGCCCGTCCTGCCGTGTTTGTGTTCAATCACCAAAGTCAGCTTGACGTCGTGATTCTCGCGGCCCTGCTCCGCCGTGACTTCACGGCTGTTGCCAAAAAGGAACTGTCCCGAGACCCGTTCTTCGCGCCGATGGGATGGCTCGCCGACATCGCGTACGTCGACCGCAGCAACAGTGTCGCGGCGCGCGAGGCACTGGCTCCTGCTGTTGAGGCACTCACCTCAGGTCAGTCGCTGATTATTGCTCCCGAGGGCACTCGGTCGCCGACGCCACGACTGCTGCCCTTCAAGAAGGGTGCGTTCCACCTGGCCATGCAAGCGGGGGTACCGATGGTCCCCGTCGTGATCCGTAATGCGGGAGAGGTCCTTCCATCGCACTCGATTTTCATCGCCAAGGGCACGGTGCAGGTGGCCGTTCTGCCGCCGGTAGAAACCTCAGCGTGGAGGCCGGCGAAGGTCGATCAGTATCTCGAATCAGTACGCGCGATGTTCCTCGACACGCTCGCCGACTGGCCGCAGTAGGCGACACGCACCCGGATGGAGTAGCGCCTGCCGGTTCTCAGCGGTCGTGCGTTGGATCATGGTCGAACGTACTACCCATCCCATCGGAGGACATATGTCGAACGACGTCGCCGCCTCTCCCACTGCACCCGCGGTCGGAGGCCCGAGTAAGGCGCCTCGCACGATCGGCACGATTCTGGCCATTGTGGGCATCGTGCTCGCACTCGCCGGAATCGGCACCTATTTCACCATCTCATCAACCCTCTCAGCCGAGAGAATCACCACTTCAAAGGACGCCTGCCTGCCAGATCGCGCTATCAATGGGCCGTTCACTGCCTACTGCGAGGCGATGGTTATTGCCAAGCATGCCAGTGACGCAACGGGTGGCAAGACCTACGCCGAACTCGGTAAGGATGACCCGCTGCGCCAGGTCGCGATGACGGCGTCGTTCTTGCGAGCGTCGTTGTTTACATCGGTCGTGGCGTTCGGAGTCTCAGCGCTCGTTGTGCTACTCGGCCTACTGTTTGTCCTCACGGGAGTGTCTTTGCGCATTCTCGGAACGCACAAGGAGTAGTAGTCCTCGAACCAGCAGACGAAGCCTCTCCCATGGCGGTAACGTGCCAGTCATGGGAGAGGCTTCTGGTTCAGAGAGCATTACGATCAACGCGCCGCTCGACACCGTGCTTGCTGCGGTGATCGACCTTCCGGGACAGGTTGACTGGTTCCCCGGACTGATCAGTTGTGAAGTGACCGAGGTTGACGAATATGACCGTCCCACGAGCGCACATCAGGTTAACGATCTCAAGTTGGCTAAGGACGAGTTCGACCTGCTCTACGAGCACACAGACGACGGCATGTCCTGGACGTTGGCCGCACCGAGTATGGCGCAGAAGAAGAGCACCGGCTCGTGGGTCCTTGAGGACCTCGGTGGTAGCACCAAGGCGACGCTTTCGCTGTCGGTCGATCCGGCCATCCCCCTGCCGGGTTTCATGGTGAGGAAGTCAATGAAGGACACCCTGTCAGGTGCCACCAAAGGGCTCAAGCGCTACTGCGAGAACTGATCAGACTGCTAAGGGCTCGATGAGAGTTGCCTGGGCCGTCAGCAGTTCGGAAATAGCTTCGGCCGATTGGGGTTTGGCGGCGAGGTAGCCTTGGAATGCGTCGCACCCTGCCCGCTGAACTGCCAGTCGCTGTTCTTCGACCTCAACACCTTCGGCCACGGTGAGTAGTCCGAGCGCGTGAGCAAGATCGACGACGCCGTGCACGAGAGCCGTGGTCTTGGGGTGTTCGAGCATGCGTCCGATGAACGAGCGATCGATCTTGAGAATGTCGACGGGGAATCGCTGCAGGTAAGACAGCGACGAGTAACCAGTTCCGAAGTCGTCGACGCTGATCCAGACACCCAGATCGCTCAAACCAATGAGAACAGCCGTGGCGCTCTCGGGATCGCGCATGAGCGCACTTTCGGTCAGTTCGAGCACCAGCCGCGACGGCTGGAGATTGTTGCGCCGCAGACAATCGCGCACGTGATCGACAAAGCCCGGTTCGGAGAGTTGCTTGCTGGAGATATTCACGGCCACGCTGAATCCGGGACCGGTGACATCGCTCCAGAGGGCTGCCTGGCGGCATGCTTCTTCAAGTACCCACGATCCGATCTCAATGATTGTTCCGCTTTCCTCAGCTGACTCGATGAATTCGATGGGGTTGATCAGCCCGCGTTGCGGATGTTGCCAACGCACAAGCGCTTCAACGCCGACGATGTGACCGTCAGTGCAACTGAACTCGGGCTGGTAATCGAGCCGCAGCTCGTGGCGGCGCACTGCGTGACGCAGCGACATGGTGAGTTCGAGCCGCGAAGCTACTTCGTCGCGCATGGACTTGTCGAATAACACGATGCGATTTCGTCCGAGGTCCTTGGCCCGGTACATCGCGGTGTCGGCATCACGGAGCAAGTCATCTGCGTCGCGACTTGATGCACGCGTGCTACCCGCGGTGAGAACGACTCCGATGCTGGTTCCGAACCACAGATCGACGCCGTCAACCTGCATTGGTGCCGTCGCAGCGTCGCGCAGTCGCTCGGCGACGATGCGTACGTCCTCCTCAGAGGAGATGTCTTCGACGACAATGACGAACTCGTCGCCACCGAAGCGGGTGACACTGTCGTTGGTGCGACATACCGACTGAAGGCGACGGGCCACAGAAACGATGACTTGGTCGCCGGCCGCGTGGCCGAGGGTGTCATTGAGCACCTTGAATTGGTCGAGGTCGCAGAACAGCACGCCGACCTGCTTGCCGGTACGTGCCGCCCGCTGAATCGCCTGCGTGAGCCGATCGGTGAGCAGCATCCGGTTCGGTAAGCCGGTGAGAGCATCGTGGGTCGCCCGGTGAGACAACTGACGCTCGAGGGATTTGCGCCAGGTGATGTCGACGTGGCTGACAACGGCGCCGCCCGCAGGAAGTGGAACGACCGACAGGCTGAAGGTGCGGTCGACGTTGGCCAGTGGCAGGTCGTAGTCCATTTCGAACGACATCATCCGGCCGGCCAGCACGCTTGTGACTCCGGCGAGGGCCTGAATTGCCCAACGTTGGGTGGTGGCGTCGCTACGCAACTGGTCAACGTAACTCGAGCCGACGATCGTCTCGGCGACGTCGGCCGCGTGCGCTGACTGGTAGGACTTCCACGCCTCGTTAGTAGCGAGTACATGGCCGCTGTGATTAACCACGAGCGTCAGGCTAGGGAGGGCATCGAGCACGGACTGAGCCAAACCGCCATCCCAAGGGGGATGAGGCGCGGCAACGTCGCTAGTCGACTGGTTTTTCATCGCCCTCCCTCCCCGCTCACTGATCTCCACTGTCCTCCGGTCTATCGGCAACCGGTACGCCAATCATGAGCGTTGGGCTAGACGGGGAGGAAATTGCGAGAGCAGCGGTGTTCAGCGGCACTTCGTGGTGACGGAGAGTGCTGAAAGTTGTGGCTTTCAGACCTCGATTGCAGGCAAACGAGGGGCCTAGTGACCCTCAGTGAGTATGAAGCGCTTCTGCGACTCGATGATCTCGGCCTCGGCCTCCACGCGCCCAGTCCAGGTGGCGCCTTCAACCGATTTGCCTGGCTCGAGTTCCTTGTAGACCTCGAAGAAATGCTGTATTTCGAGTCTGTCGAATTCGGGCATGTGGTGGATGTCACGGATGTGCTCCTTGCGGGGGTCGTTAAACGGCACGCAGATCACTTTGTCATCGCCGCCCGCTTCGTCAGTCATGCGGAACATTCCGATGGCACGGCACCGGATGACACAGCCGGGGAACGTGGGATCTTCAAGGAGAACGAGGGCGTCGAGTGGGTCACCATCGAGGCCCAGTGTGTCGTCGATGAACCCGTAATCATGCGGGTAACGGGTTGAGGTGAAGAGCATGCGGTCAAGGCGAATGCGTCCGGTGGAGTGGTCGACCTCGTACTTATTGCGACTGCCAGCCGGGATCTCAACGAATACATCGAACTTCATGGGCTCCACTGCAACTCCTTC
>CAIYMF010000341.1 GCA_903927265.1 uncultured bacterium
ACGACTTCACGTGGGCAGTTCCTTACCTGCCCATCGACCCCAAGGATGTTGGCCGCACGTACGAAGCCGTCATTCGCGTCAACTCGCAGTCGGGCAAGGGCGGCGTTGCCTACATCATGCGCACCGAGCACTCGCTCGAACTTCCACGTCGGCTTCAGATCGAGTTCTCGCAGGTAGTGCAAAGGCACACCGATGAAGACGGTGGCGAAGTCACCCCAGCCGAGATGTGGTCGTTCTTCACCGACGAGTACCTGCCCAACCCCAACGCCCCGTGGGGACGCTTCGGTGTCGTGTCGGCGACCCAGGAATCGCACGCCGACGGCGATACTCAGGTGTCGGTCGTACTGCGCGACGACGGTACTGACGTCACCATCGATGGTCGCGGCAACGGACCCATCGCCGCGTTCTGTACCGCGTTGAGCACTGTCGGAATCGACATTCGCGTTCTCGACTACAACGAGCACGCACTGTCTGCCGGTGGCGACGCACGCGCTGCTGCCTACCTTGAGTGCGCGATGAACGATCGGGTGCTGTGGGGTGTCGGAATCGATCCGTCGATCGTCACGGCGTCGTTCAAGGCGATCGTGTCGGCGGTCAACCGGTCACTGCGCGACGCGGGCTGACGGCGCTCCTCGCTTTCCTGCCCGCGCAGCGAAAGCGTCGAGCGCTACGAGCACTTCCTTGCTTCGCCAAATCTGACCTCGACGCCTGTCGTTGGTGTGAGTCAGAACGCCCGCGGCAAGGAGCGGCTCAAGAGGCGCGTAAACGTTGCTTGTCGCGATGCCCAACGATGAAGCGATCACCGCTGCGTCGACGACGGGGTGAGCCAGCAGCAGGTCGGCGATCCGCCACACGTTTGCGCCGCGGCGTGCCTTGATGCGGTCGTCCCACGACAACCGAATTTCGCGCAACTCTTCAACGAGCATTCGCCCGTTCGCGACAGCCGCGAAGGTCGCGTCTGCGAGGCGCGCGACGATCGCTTCGGGGTGGCCAGAACGGTAGACGCCTAGTGCGCCGAAATACGCGTCGACATCAACGAGTAGACCTGCCGACACAGGAACCGTGACGTTGCGCGTGAGTCCCTTGGCTCGTAGTAACGCATGGATCAATGCGCGTCCGGTGCGACCGTTTCCATCAGCAAAAGGATGGATGGTCTCGAACTGGGCATGGGCAATCGCTGCCTGCACCATCGCCGGCATATCGTCGCGGTCGATGAATGCAAGCAGGTCATCCATCGCCTGAGATACACGAGAGTGCTGCGGCGGTACGAACTGCGCCTGATGCGGCCCTAGCCGACCACCTCCGATCCACACCTGCTCGGTACGCCAGCGGCCAGCAATGTCTGGATTATGCGGACGCAACAACGCGTCGTGCATCGACAAAATCGCGTCGGCAGAGAGGTCGGCCGATAATTCGATGGCAGCAGACATGGCTCGTGTGTTCGCCACCACCTGCGCGGCATTTCCTGCACCCTTGCCACCGGCAAGTTCAGCCTCAGCAATCGCGCGCGCTGACGCCGTGATGTTCTCGATCTGCGAGCTCGCCGCCGATTCCGAACGAAGCAAGATTGCAACGAAGGGGGCGACCTGACTTCCGAGTTGCTCATCAAATCTGGCGATCTCAACTGCTGCTTCATCGACAGCAGCCGACAGTTCGGCGGGAAGATGAGCAACAGAGTGCGCGATCGTCGCTGGTATCGCAGCCTCATACGGGCCTTGATGCCGGCGCAACTCGTTACGCGACGCCGCACCCTGCTCGTACTTCGACACCCACGGCACCTGTTCGAACGCGATCGCGGGCCATCGGCCGGAGCGTTCGAGTTGTGACGACATCCGTCCTCCTTATTATGGGTTAGATAATAATTCATAATAAGGACCTAGTCCAGTATCAGTACAGGCCCGGCACAGACGGGCAGTCGTACCTTATTCAGCGAAGAAGTCACCCACGAGTCGGTGGAAGCGATCGGGGTGCTCAACCTGGGTCCAGTGCCCACACTGGCCGAACACGTGCAGTTGCGAGCGCGAAATCAAGTGGTGCAACCGAAGCGATACGTCGAGCGGAATCACGCGGTCTTCACGACCGTGCAGGATGAGCGTTTCGTGTTCGATCGCGGCCACTCGATCTTCCGGAAGCGCCATCGCGTCGACCCAGCGCTGACGAGGAGCGGGGAACATCGCGGAAAACTGCTCTTGCACTCCCGGCACGATGCTCGCCTCGTAGCGCAACACCGCGAGCTCGTCGATCTGCGGCGAGGGTTCGTAGGTGAAGATCTCGAGCAGCCGACGCATCTCGGCCACTGATGGCTCATAACCCCACACAGCGTCAAGGCCGTCAGAAATGGGAAACGACAATCCAACCGCACCCATCAACGCCAGGCGATTGACACGCTCGGGGTGATGCACAGCCAGGCGCAATGCCACCGCACCACCGAAACTGTTGCCCACCACATGCGCGCGCTCAATTCCGAGTTCATCAAGCACCGCGACCACGTGCGCCACCCACGCCTGCATTGAGTACACGCCGTCAGCAGGCGGACCAGTGAGCCCAAAGCCCAATTGGTCGGGCGCGATCACGCGAAAACGCTCGGACAGTGCCGGAATCGCCAGTCGCCAGTTCGCCGCCGCCGAAACTCCCGGACCCGAACC
>CAIYMF010000342.1 GCA_903927265.1 uncultured bacterium
AGGACACTGATTTCACCACCCCGTTGACCAGCACGTTGAATGCGGGTTCGTACGTGACGCATTGTTCGGGTGGTTCGGCTGATAACTATGACCCGACATCGTACGTCGATGGTGCGTTGACGGTGGACAAGGCCGATGTGACGGTGACGGCTGATTCGCCGGATGCGATCACGTATGGGGATTCGACTCCGACGATTGGTTACACCTCGGATCCGTCGACGGTTGCGGGTGGCTGGACGACTGAGCCGTCGTGTGATGTGTATGACTCGGAGGACACTGATTTCACCACCCCGTTGACCAGCACGTTGAATGCGGGTTCGTACGTGACGCATTGTTCGGGTGGTTCGGCTGATAACTATGACCCGACATCGTACGTCGATGGTGCGTTGACGGTGGACAAGGCAGCCTCCACGGCCGTGGTCACTTGCCCGGCCACGGCGACCTACACCGGCTCAGCGTTGACTCCGTGTTCGGTGAGTGTGACTGGCGCTGGTGATTTGTCGCTGACTCCGACACCTACTTATGCAAATAACACTGAGATTGGTACTAACACGGCGTCCGCTTCGTACACGTACGAGGATGATGCCAACCACAGTGGTTCCTCGGATAGTAAGTCGTTCTCAATCGAGTCTGCGTTGTCGGCTACGAATTTGAATGCTGGGCAAACGTATGTGGAGGACACGTCGCTGGGTTTGACGGCGGTTGTGGTGTCGGATGTTGATAGTGCGACCGTGACTGCCACGTTGACGCTTTCTACTCCGGGGGCTGGAAGCTTGAGTACCGCGACTTCTGGGGCGGTGACCTCGACCTATAACGCTGGCACGGGAGTGTGGACAGCATCAGGTGCGAAGGCCAGCGTCAACACGCTCCTGGCTGGGGTCACGTTTGTGCCCACGCTGAGCTTCAACTCCAACTTCAGCATCGCGACCAATGTCAGCGACGGCGTGGCGCCTGCAGTTTCGGGTAGTAAGGCAATGACTGGCACGCCGGTGAATGATGCGCCCACAGCAACGAATTTGAATGCTGGGCAAACGTATGTGGAGGACACGTCGCTGGGTTTGACGGCGATTGTGGTGACCGATGTTGATAGTGCGACTGTGACTGCAACGTTGACTTTGTTGAACCCGGCAGCTGGAAGCCTGAGTACTGCCACTTCGGGATTCGTGACCTCGTTCTACAACTCGGGCACGGGCGTGTGGACAGCATCAGGCCCCACAGCCAGCGTCAACGCGCTTTTGGCTGGGGTGACGTTTGTGCCCACATTGAACTTCAACGCGAACTTCAGTATCGCGACCAATGTCAGTGATGGAGCGCTCTCAGTTTCGGGTGGTAAGGCAATGACTGGCACCCCGGTGAATGATGCGCCCACAGCGACGAACTTGGATGCGGCCCAAACCTATGTGGAAGGCACGTCGCTGGGTTTGACGGCGATTGTGGTGACCGATGTTGATAGTGCCACGGTGACTGCCACCTTGACCTTGACTAACCCTGCAGCGGGAAGCCTGAGTACTGCCACTTCAGGGGTAGTCACCTCGACCTACAACTCCGGCACGGGAGTCTGGGTAGCATCGGGCCCCACAGCGAGCGTCAACACGCTTTTGGCTGGCGTCTCATTCGTGCCAGCGGCGAGCTTTAACTCCAACTTCAGTATCGCCACCAATGTCAGCGACGGAGCCCTCTCAGTCTCGGGCAGTAAGGCCATGACTGGGAAGGCGTTGCTGTTCGTTGTTCCTGACGCCAAGTCACTGACCTACGCCGACCCAGTTCCCGCCTATACGTTCACGTATCACTCGGGATCTGCCGCTGGGTCGCTGTTGTCGCCGGTGCTCACAGGGTCGGCTCCCACGTGCACCAGCGGCTACTCAACCAGCACGCCGGTGGCGTCTTCGCCGGTGAGCATCGCGTGCTCTGGCGGCAGTGACACTCAGTACGCGTTCAATACTGAGGCAAGGGCCAACCTCACGATCGCTAAGGCAGCCTCGACCACCGTGGTCACCTGCCCGGCTTCAGTGAACTACACCGGTTCGGCATTGACACCGTGTTCGGTGAGTGTGACTGGTGCCGGTGGTTTGTCGCTGACTTCGACACCTACTTATGCGAACAACACTGCGATCGGTACTGACACGGCGTCTGCTTCGTATACGTACCTGGGTGATGCCAACCACGATGGTTCGTCGGATAGCAAGACGTTCTCGATCGTTGGCGTGAAGATCTACGTGGTGCCCGATCCCAAGACTGTCGTGTACGGCGACAGCGTGGCCCCCGGTGATGATCGTTCGAAGTACACCTTCACGTATCACTCAGGCTCTCCGACCGGACCCCAGGTGTTCCCGGTGTTCCCGGTGCAACGTGATGCCAAGGTGGCTCAGCAGGCACCTACCTGCACGAGCAGTTACACCTCGACCACTCCGGTTGCCTCGTCGTCGCTGACGATCACGTGTTCGGGTGGGGTGTTGGCCGGTTACGTGTTCGACACGACGTCGACTGCACTGTTGACCATTCTCAAGGCTGCCTCGACCACGACGGTGACCTGCCCGGCGTCGGTGTCCTACACCGGCTCGGCGTTGACTCCGTGCACTGCGGCGGTCACGGGCGCGGGTGGTCTGAACACCACTGCGGTCGTGACCTACGCCAGCAACGCGAACGTGGGAACTGCCACTGCATCGGCCACATACGCCGGCGACGGCAACCACAACGGGTCGACTGGTTCCAAGACGTTCACGATTGCAGCGGCCACGACGGTGTATGTGGTGCCTGATGCCAAGTCGCTGACCTACGCCTCGGCGGTTCCGGCCTACACCTACACGTTGCGTACTGGTTCGGTGTCAGGCACCGTGGTGAGCCCGACCTTCGGCACAGGTTCCACGAAGCCCGCGTGTACAAGTACCTACACCACGTCCACCTCGGTCACGGCATCACCGCTGACGATCACGTGCTCGGCTGGCGTATTGGCTGGCTACACGTTCAACACGACGGCAACCGCGAAGGTCACGATCACCAAAGCGTCATCGACCACCGCGGTCACCTGTCCGGCGAGCGTTGCGTACACCGGCGTCGCGTTGACTCCGTGTACTGCGGCGGTGACGGGTGCGGGTGGTTTGAACACGACGGCCACTGTGACCTACGCCAGCAATACGAATGCGGGCACTGCGACGGCTTCGGCGACGTATGCCGGTGATGCGAACCACAATGGGTCGACTGGTTCCAAGACGTTTGCCATCGCAACCGCGGCGACGACGGTGACGTACACGGGTGCGCGAGTGGCGATCACTCCAGCAACGCTGGCTCTGAGCACCACGCGCACTCCGGCTGTGTGCACCGGCACCGTGGCGTACTCGCTGGACCGTAACCCGCTGACGGGTAAGGCGGGCAGTTACACGCTCACCGGAACCACGCCTGCCACCACCAGCTGGCTTGAGGGTACGTACTTCCTCACCAGCACCCTGGCGGCGAGCAGTAACTGTCAGGCGGCTGTTGCGGTGACGAAGATCGCGGTTGCTGCCACGCTGAGCAGTACGTCGGCGGTCGGTGCCGGCGCTTATGGCAACGCGCTTGCGCCGACGGACTTCGCGTTTACCGCACGCAAGGCCACCAGTACCACTGGGCAGATCCTTTACACCGCTCCGGGTGCCTGGCAGTTCACCGGCACGAGCACCAACTACAGCAAGAGCGGTAGCACCGGCACTGTGACGGGCACGGGAACTCTGTCGTGGTGGAACAGCACCCTCAACAGCGGCAAGGGCGGCTGGGCCAGCGTGGGTTCCACGATTCCGGTCACGTTGACGATCACTCCCACCACGACCAGTCCGGTCAGTGCTGGAACGATCGCCATTACGTTCACCTACACACCCAAGAGCGGCCAACCCGCACTACCGGCCACCACGCCCAACACCCTCACCAGCGGCGCCATCAAGCTCGGCTGAGGCCTAGCACAGCGGTGCTGACGGCCTAGGTGCTTTCAATCGACGTCGTCGTTAAGGAGGCGGCCAGATGCATGTTTTCGACGCTGCGCCGCGGCCGACGCAGCCTGTCGGAAGAGTTACCTGAGACCGTCGCAGCGGTGTGCTGGGCGTTCATCAGTGGACCGGTGGCCGAGGATCCGCACTGAGTTGGGATGGCACCGCGCGATGTCCTCAGCGGCCGATACTCGGCCCGACGAGGAGAGTTCCGGGTGATCTACGAGATCCACGAGACCGTCGTGGTCGTGCGGGTGATCGATGTGCGCCACCGACGAGACGCATAGTCGTGAGGCAGCGGGCCACTACCGGGGAAAATCTGCCGGGTTTGCTGTCTCGATGCCCAATTCCGGGCTTGAGATGACCAACCTGGCAGATTTTCGTGGGTGACGTTGCAGACGCGGTGACGGAACATCAAAGGCCCCTCGCCGCGCACGCGCAGCAAGGGGCCTTTGATGTGCTGTTGGTAGCGGCGAAGAGACCTACTCGGAATCCTCGACGACAGCCACCTCAAGGATCTCGCCGTTCTCATCCAGAGTCACCACGGCGTCGACGGTTCCGTCGCCGTCTTCGTCGATCAGCAAGACGTCGGCGATGCCGTCGCCGTCAATGTCGACCGCGGTCACGGTGGAGCCGTCAGCTGCGATATCAATCTCGATGTCGGCCTGACCGTCGCCGTCGACATCGATCAGAATGATGTCGGCGATGCCGTCGCCATCGACGTCGATCGAGGTGACGCTCGAGCCGTCTTCGTTGGTGACGACGACCACGTCGGTGGTGCCGTCGCCGTCGACGTCGATGTACGAGGTGGTGGTGCCCTCGTCGTCGAGTTCGACCACGATGTCGACGATTCCGTCGCCGTCTACGTCGACCAGTGCCACGGCCTCAATCACGGGCTCGGTGTTCTCGCTCATGGAATTCCCTCTCATTGCTTTGGGTCCCGCGCAGGCGAGGGACTATCGGTGTTCGCACCCTAGGGGTGCGGGCCGAAGGGCCGTCAGCGAGGGTGACTGCGATGTCGTACCCCGGTGTCAGACTCCGCTCATGGAGACTGCCCTGATCGCACTCATCGCTGTGCTCGTCCTACTCGTGCTGGTACTCGTGGTGCGCCGTCCGCCGCCAGTAGTTCCGGCGGCGCCATCACTCGATTTCGAGCCCTTCCTCGCCCCTATCCGCGAGCAGTTGCAGGCAGTCGTCGGGCAAGTGGGGGCAGTGAAGGCAAACGCCGAAGGTCAGTTTGGGGCCCTCGGGCAGCAACTGCGCACCATTTCCGAGCAGAACGCGAAACTCGAGTCGCAGGGTGCGCAACTCGGCGAGGCGACCACGCGCATCTCCACCGCGCTGCAGGGCACGGCAGTCGCGGGCAACTGGGGAGAGATGACTCTGATTCGCACCGTCGAGCTGGCCGGTCTCACGCAACATGTCTCGTTCGTCGAGCAGGAAACCATCGGCACGGCTGACGGCTGGGGTCGGCCAGACGTGATCGTCTACCTTCCGCAAGGCCGTAACGTCATCGTCGATGCCAAGGCACCACTCATCGACTTCACCGGCCGTGCCGACGCGGCTGCCACCCAGGCGGCGGCGTTGAAGGTGCACGTCAACGACCTCGCCAGTCGCAACTACAGCGCCTACCTCGACGGGGCCGTCGACTTCGTGATCCTGTTCGTTCCCACCGAGGGCATCCTTGCCACCACTCTGGGCCACGATCCCAGCCTCTCCGAGTACGCAGTGAGCAGGCGAGTGCTCCTTGCTACGCCAATGACGCTGCTGGCGATGCTGCGTGCGGTGGAGTACGGATGGCAGCAGGTGGCCACCGCCGAGAATGTGCGGCAGATCGCTCTCGACGCGGCTGAACTCCACGACCGACTCGCGACTTTCGTTGATCACTTCGCGAAAGTCGGCAGCGGGCTGCAGACTGCGATTGCCGCCTACAACTCCGCGGTCGGCGCGATGCAGACCCGCGTCCGGCCGCAGGCAGTGCGCATGCGCGATCACGGTCTGCGTGTGGGCAAAGAACTCGGCGAACCGCAGCCGATCGAGGCCGAGCCCCGGGTCCTGGAGTGGAGATAGCAGGAAGTGGCAAGCGCGGCTCTATGCCTGCATGCCTGTTATCATGCATGCATGGCGCAAATGACCTGGCGGATGAGTGATGAGCTCCTCGCTCGTGTCAAGGCGGCTGCGGCAGGCGGCGACCGATCGCTCAACGAGTTCGTCACCCTAGTGCTGAGCGCCGCCACCGACCCGAGCACGGCTGGGTCCCAGGTTGACATGGTGCGTGAGCGGTTGCGACGCGCCGGCGTGAGGGTGGTCGACTACGAGCCCGCGCACCGCGTAGGCACTCCAGCCGAAGTCGCTGCGGCGGGGGTGCGGCTGTCGTCCGGCACGTCGGTTGCCGACCTCGTGAGCGAGGGTCGTTGACCTGGTTCGCCGACAGTTCCTCGCTCGTCAAGCTCTACGTCCCTGAACGGGGATTCGAGGTGGTGCGGGCGCTACCAGAGCCGCTGGTGGTGTCGGCGCTGGCGCAGGTCGAAATTGCATCGGCGTTCTGGCGCAAGCAACGGCTCGGCGAGTGCTCAACACGTGACGCCCTGTTGCTCTCGGACCAGGCGCGAGCGGATCACGCGAACGGCAGACTCCTCGCCTTGGAGGTGACCACGTCGATCCTTGCCGATGCTGAGCGGGCTGTGGCGCGGCACGGCCTGCGTGCCTTTGACGCAGTGCAGTTAGCCACGGCTATGGCGGCCCGGTCAGCACTCGGCGGGCTCGACGGCCTGGCCACGTCCGACGGTGCACTGGCAGATTCTGCCCTCGCGGAGGGGTTTGCTGGGCTCCCAAGGGACGAGTGAGGTAGTAGGCACGGACGTCGCTGACCACAGCAACGATGCGTCGCCGTCCTGCGGCCTCGCCTTGGTACCTCTCGATGATTCCTAAGGGCCCGCTACTTCAGCTTCATGCGGGGATCGCCGTTGACCAGGCCAGTTCCAGCAATGGTGCAGGCACCGCCCTTGACCTTGCCCTTGTTCCAGGCCAGACGCAGGCATTCCTGCAGCGCCTGCTGCCCCCAGTAGTTCGGGTGCAGCGACTCCTGAATCTGGTAGGGACCAAACACCGTGCTCAGCGTGCGAATCTGCGCGACCCACTCACTGGTATCAACCGCGCCTGCAGACTGCCACGTGGGCGTGTTGGTTTCCTCAAGAAGTCCAACCCTGTTATCGCATAGTCCGTGGCCTGCGAATGCTGCGGAGTTATCAAGCAGGTGAAGTTTGGACATCTTCGCTGCAGTAGCGGCCGCCTTGACAGTGTTATTGACAATCGAAATGAGAGTGCCCGCTGCCCAGTCAGCGTCAGCGTTCCACAAGGCGCATCCGCCGGTGCTGAGGCGCGAGATACCTGCCTCGGGATAGCGGAATTGTGCCCCGGCGGGAACAGGAAGTGGGTAGTTCTGAATGACTACATCGTAGGAACCATCGGCGTAGCCGGCGTCGCGCATGGCTTGCCGCAGATTGTGCAGTGACGTCACGATCGCGGTCTTCACCGTCTGCTGTGCCTGTGTCGTAATGCGTTGTCTCACCGACGAATCGTCATTGCAGTAATCGGGGAAGAATGTGGTTGAGAGCACATAATCAGTGACGCACTGTTGAATGATGTCGGCGAAGTGGAAGTCATTGCCCCCGATCGACAAGACAATCAGTTTCACTTCCTGAGTCTTCGCGACGTCCCGCAGCATGGCAGCCTGCCCTTGGTGGCCTAACCCGTCATCATAGAAATCGATACCAGGCTTGAAAGCACCGTCTAGCCACGCTGTCGCGGCTGTGGCGCCCGAGCAAGCGAGGTTCACTGAGTTGATGCCGCCCCCGATGTGGACCTCCGCCGTGCGCGATCGGTGACATTTCGCGATGGTCTCAGCAGTCTGAGTGGCGTTGTCGAAGTAAGCCGTAGAGCCGAGAGCGTCAACGCGTGAGGAGGAGTCGTTGGAGTTACCGGCCCAACGACCTGCTTCACCGCTGATAAAGGAATCACCCACGCTCACGATCACAGGCGTACCGCCGCGCTTAGCCTCGGCGGCGGGGGCGATTCCCACGAGCGCCACAAGGCCGAGCGAAAGGGACATGACGGCGGCTAGGGCTGCTACAGGACCACGAAACATACTCGGGAGGCTAACACTTGCAAGCGACCGCGGTCCTTTGCTGTTTACCTGCGGCGCCGAGATTCATCCGATCGTGGTGGCGGTGATCGGGTGCTTGGATAACTCGCCACCCTGAGGACTTCGTGTGCGGGCCGGCTCGGTCCGAACTGCAACTCGGCCCCCCAATCTCGGTTCAGAAAAGACAGCACGACAGGTTCGGTTTCCTCGCCGAGGGCTAGTGGGCCACGGGACGCGAGGTATGGTGATTTGGAACCCGTTAGACACCATCCCCTTCTTCACTCCTTTGGGTGTACTCATGAAATTTCTTCCTGCCCTGGCCGCCGCAGCATTGGTCGCGACGACAGCTGTTGCGAACGCGCCGATCGCTGCCCAGGCCGCCGCACCCGACTCTGCCTTCGCTGACACCATCGCAAATTTCGTCGCTCCAGCGGCCAGGGATAATGCGGTGCTCAGGCCGAGTGCCACGCCCATCACGAAGGCGGCGTCCCTGCCCATGCGGGCATGGTCGATCTACGGCACTACCGGCTCGCAGCCGAACTCCGTGGTCGTCGACAAATTCGGCACGATCTATACGGCGGATTCAGGTGGCGACTCCGTCACCAAGGTCACCAACAAGGGCTACTCGTCGATCCTCGGCACCACAGGTAAGCAGCCCATGGGTATTGCTCTTGATGATGACGGCAATGTGTACACGTCGAACTTTGGCGACAGCACCGTCACGAAGATCACCAGCGGGGGAGTGTCTACAACGTTGGGCACGACCGGCAAAGGTGCGATCGGAATCAAGGTCAACCACGCCGGCGTCGTGTTCGTCACCAACTACCTCGACAGCACGGTCACGCAGATAACCCCGACCGGCGATTCCACTGTTCTTGGTGACACTGGCACGCACCCACTCGGAATCGCGCTAGACAGCGTCGGAAATGTCTACACGGCCGACGAGGGCTCCGACACCGTCACCCGCATTACGCCAGGTGGCCAGTCCCGCTTGTTCGGCCGCACCGGCGGCTGGCCGCAGGCGATCGACATCGACCGGGCGGGCAACGTCTACACGGCCAACTGGACCACGTCCAACGTGTCGAAGATTTCCCCGAGTGGCCGTGCAGTGATTCTGGGCGCGACTGGTCAGCGCCCGATCGGCATCACTGTCGATTCGAAGGGCAACGTCTTCACCACGAACAACGGCGACAACAGCATCTCGATGATTACCCCGCAGGGCCAGTCGCACATCGCCGCCGTGACCGAGATTCGGCCGTCGGGCATCACGGTCGACTCGGTCGGCAACCTCTATGCCGTCAACTTTATCTCGAACACGGTGACCAAGGTGGCGACGAGCGTGGCACGTCAAGTGACGCGAGTGACTCTCTCGACCGTTACCGTCGGCTCTCCGAGCAACCGACCGGCATGGATCATCCCCTTCTACAACGATGTCTACGAGTCGAAGTCGACTTGCGAGCAGGCGCTTCCGGACGTGTACCAAGCCACGCAGGCCAACCCCGATCCCTCAGTGCAAAAGGAGTCGGCGATCTCCTGCATGGCTGTGGGTGGGGTGCCGGTCAAATACAACGTCGGCGAGTTTGAGATCACCACTCAACAGTGGGTGAACTTCCTCAATCTCGTTGATCCGAACGGCCTCAACGCCAATCACCTGTGGGACGAGCCGGAGCAGTCGGCGGTATGGCCGAAGTACGGCTCAATCAACCGCAACCTGAAGGCCGACCCGGGTCACAGGTTCTACGTTGCCTCCCCAGGCTGGGCAAGTCGCCCGTACAACTCGGCCGACTTCAACCGGGCGGCGCGCTTCATCAACTCCGTACAGAACGGCAAAGTGCTGTCGAAGCAGACCATCACATCGACCACCATCGACCACAGGGCGCTGCGCAGGACGATTTACGTGGTTCGCATGTCCACGCGCACAGATTCCGGCATGTACAACATGAACAACCCCCGCACCAAGCGCACCGCGGCTAAGGGGTTTGCCATCACGAGCCAGGACGAGTGGATCAAGGCGGCCTACTTCGACCCGAACGGTGGCGGCAAGTTCTCATACTGGGACTACCCGACGAACCCTGGCTTGTTCGTCAACTGCCCTGTCGATGAGGAGGGCTGTGCCGAGGGTGAGCAGCCCAACGCAACCGTGATGGATGCCAACGGCAACGTCACCAATGCGTCGCAGCAGCCGCTGGCATCGTTCGTCGCCATCCCCGGCACGGCTCCGGACTGGTGCCCAGTGCTCGTGCTGACTGCGGAGGAGTGCACGGCGCGCTCGCCGTTCCCCGCGATCCTTCCTTACAACGGCAACATGACTCCTGTGGGTCAAGCGAAGACGCGGTCACCATGGGGCACACTCGACCAGGGAGGAAACGTCGTGGAGGTCCTGGACACGATCGCGCCGCCGCCGGAGCTGACTGATCCGAAGATCGTGTGGCGTCGTTGGCACGGTGGCGTTACGACCGCAACCGCGTACCAGATGTGGCTTTCGGCCGTCGGTGTAACGCCGCAGACAGTCCCGGGCTACGCCATCAACCCCTGGCGCGGTTTCCGGATCTCGGTCACCGGGCGCTAGGACTGGAAAGGAACGCGACACCACGTTCACGCTGTCACTTCAGACAGGATTGTGACGGCATCGCAAAGTCCCCCCGACGCGCATTGCGTCAGGGGGACCTTGCGCGGCAAGCTCAGGCCTTCTTGGTCTCCGTGGTGGCTGCCTTCGCCGGCGTGGTCGCATTCGGTGTGGGACCATCGTGAATCCGCTGGCCAACAATGCACATGTCCCCGCCGCGCTTCACCATGCGCGGGCACATGTTCATTTAATCGATCGGGACCCTCGTGAAGAAACTGCCTCTGTTTGCAGGCGCGTGTGCTGCATTGCTGCTCTCGGGATGTTCAATGGGTGCGACGAGTGAGGGGGGGGTGGTGTCGACATCGGCAAGCAACCCGGCGGTGATCTTGTCGATGGACCTCGCGATGGGCCTGACGTCAGGCAACGCCAACGGCACTATGCGCACGCCATCGGACTATGACGATACGTGGGCGCTCGCCCTGATGCGCGATGTGCCGGATGTCGACGTTCTGGGCATCGTCGTGACGATGGGCAACGGGCCACTGGCCCCTGAGATGGTCGTTACGCAGCAGGCACTCGAACGACTGAATATGCATCTGCCGTTGCATCCGGGTGCTGCCACGTGGTTGCCGATGGTCGCGACGAAGGACAATGCGGGGGTCGACCTGTCACCGACCTGTGTGAACGACGGTGTGACCTTCATGGCAGACCAGCTGCGTACTAGGCAGGGCATCACGATTTTGGCCGCCGGCCCGCTGACGGACGTCGCCTGCCTCGTGTTGGCGTACCCCACGGAGGCCTCGCACATCAAGGAGGTCGTCGCCCTCGTCGGCGGCCGTCCTGGTCCGGTGATCTATGCAGGGAAACCGGCACGCGATTTCAACTACTCAATGGACCCGCGAGCGCTCTCGGTGATCCTGGACGAATCGTCCATCCCGTTCACCGCTGTCACCTTCGAGGCATCGTCCTCGGCGGCGATGCCCACCGACATTGTCGACGCACTCGCCGCCAGTGCTGACCCGACGGCCGCCTACTTCGGCAGCGCATCGCAGGCATACACCGAATGGTGGGCCTCGATCTTCGGTCCGACCAAGCCGATCTGGGACGCGGGAGTCCTGTGGAGATACCTCCACCCTGAGGACTTCGTATGCGGTCCAGCTCGGTACGAGCTGGAGTTAGGCCCGCCCAATCTCGGTTCCGACAGGACGCACGACTGGTTTATCCCAGATCCGGCGGCGAATGGGCGGGTCACCGCGTGCATGTCCTTCACCGATCAGGCAGCCATCAATCGCATGAACAACGCCGTCCTGACGTCAATCGGAGGCAAAGCGCGCTAGGTGTCGGGCCGGGCATTCCGGTGGGGTGAGTAAGTGGCCTCTGCTGAGTGCCGGTTCTTTGGCATTACGCAATTGCCCCCCGACGCGAAAGGCATCAAGGGGCATTTGCTACGGAGAGAGTCACACCCGGCAGTCGAATGTGACGCTTTCTGTAGCAGAACGGGAAATGGCGGGACCTATGCCTTCCTGGTCTCAGTGGGGCCGCCTTCGGGGGTGGTGTCGAGTAGTAGCGAGAAGCGCTGCGGGGCAACAGATGGGTCTCGGGTGCGGGAGTGCGGTTCGGGCCGAGTGACGGCATCGTGACGAACTAGGCGAACGTGGTGATGCGGTGGTGAACTCCGAAGAAGTCACCACCGCATCAACAGCAGCGTTTGACGAGAGACGCGAATCATCCTGTCGGGAAGGCCGTGTAGTTCACACCATCCGGCGAGTAGTACCACTGTAAAACTCCGAAATAGCTCCAATGGCCATCAGACTGGATACTCGCGATCGACCTCGACGGAGTTACCTCACCAAGTGTCTTCCAAGTATACTTGGAATTTCCCGGCACTATCTCAAGCACGGGAAACTCGGTGCTCCATGTGTCAGGCCCAGAACCGAATTTACTCAAGCGCGTCAAGCTCGGCAGAGGTGTTCCCCCTGAGACTGCCGCATTCACCGTAAGCGTCCCGTTAGCTTCAGTTGGGGTGTAGCGGGCGGATGTTCCTGCGGTGCAGTGGGTGACGTACGTGCCAGCGGTTGATGCACCAGTCAAGGCGGAGCTGTAGTTCGTGTCGTTGCTGGCGTAGACAGCACACGTTGGTTCGGTGATCCACGTGATTGGGGTGGGGCTCGTGGTGAAGGTGATGGTGGGGTAGTTGTCACCTGCTGTGATCGCGGCCGGGCTAGACGCTGTCACGGTGACCGTTGCCTTGCGCACGTCACTCTTCACGTTCGGTGTGTACTGGCTGTTGCCATTGGCGCCGGGGACGTTGAACTGGTTCGTGGGGTCATACGCGATGGGGGTGGCTTGGAATACGAATTCGGGTTGGGCGCCGGTGTTGTTGTTGAAGGTGCCGAACACTCCGCCACGCTCGACACTGAGCTCGTAGGCGAGCGTCTCGTTGGTTTTGTGGTCGGCTGCGACGTCGGTGGGCACGGTGAATTCGAATTCGCCGGTGGTGCAATC
>CAIYMF010000343.1 GCA_903927265.1 uncultured bacterium
CGTGGGGGCCATGCTGCCGGCTGCCACCCTCACGACTTTCCTTGCAACGGCCAACGCGCGGGAAGCAGCCGACTAACGCACTGCGAAATGCTCAACCACCGGCGCGCCGTCGAAGTGTTCACCGATCAGCGCGCGCCACTCACCGAAGAGTTCGCTTCCACGAAAACCCACCACGTGATCGTCAAGCGTGTTCCACTCAATAGTGAAAAGGAACACCGACGGCCGCTCCACACACCACCCGTACGCAGTGAAGTTTAGGAAGCCATCGGCGCGCACCAACACCGTGGTGGCCGCTTCGTTCAGGGCACGTTCGAAGGCTTCTTCGTGTCCGGGAAGTACAGGAATGTGAGCAACTTCGAGCACCATGATCAGATCGTCTCGGCGAGCGCCTCGGCCCGCAATTCCTTGGCACGAGTGGCGTAGATGTCGACGTATTCCTGCCCGCCGAGCTCCATCAGTTCGTACATGATCTCGTCGGTCATCGATCGCAACACAAAGCGATCACCCTCGAAACCCTCATAGCGCGAGAAGTCGAGGGGAGCTCCGATGCGGATGCCCACACGCATCACCTTGGGCCGAAGCCGACCCACCGGCTGAATCTTCTCGGTATCGATCATCGACACAGGAATCACCGGCACGCCAGCGTCGAGCGCCAGCCGCGCAACGCCGGTGCGCCCGCGGTACAGGCGAGAGTCGGGGCTGCGAGTGCCCTCGGGATAAATGCCGAGCAGCGAACCCTCACTGAGAATGCGCATACTCGTCGACATCGCCGCTTCGGCTGCTCGACCCCCCGTGCGATCAAGTGGCACCTGCCCGACCCCGTGGAAGAACGTGCGGATCAGGAAGCCCTTAATGCCCTTGCCAGTGAAGTACTCACTCTTGGCCAAGAAAGTGATGGGACGGGGGCATACGAGAGGCAAGAAAAACGAATCAGAGAAGGACAGGTGATTGGACGCCAAGATTGCCGGCCCGTCGGCGGGGATGTTGTCGAGCCCCTGAACCCACGGACGGAAAACCACACGCAGGATGGGGCCGAGGAACATGTACTTGAGGAACCAGTAGATCATCGACCCTCCTTCCGGTGTCGCCGTGAGCGGTCAATCGTCGGCGTAGTCAGCGTCGCTGCCCCCACCGTATTGACTCACGGCCAAGAGATCAACGCGTGCGCCCCCGCCCGAGGAACAACCGGCGAGTCGTACCATGCCTGTGAGGGCCACATCAAAAAGCAGGCCCGGGCCGCGTTCATGTGAGCGGTCACCGTGCACCACTGATGACCTGGAGGACACATGCCACTCGTTCCCGGAGCCGAGCCCTACTCGCACGATGGTGGCCCCATTGGCGTACTGGTGCTGCACGGATTTACCGGCCAGCCCAAATCGGTCAAGCCGTGGGCCCAGTACCTGGCCGAAGCTGGACTGTCGGTCGAGGTACCTCGCCTTCCCGGTCACGGCACCCGCTGGCAGGACATGAATGTCACCACCTGGCAGGACTGGTACGCCGAGGTTGACCGATCGTTCACCACCCTTCGCTCGTCGTGCGAGACCGTGTTCGTCATGGGTCTGTCGATGGGTGGCAGTCTCGCCCTCCGACTGGCCGAAGAGCGCCCCGACGAAGTTGCCGGCTTGGCCATCGTGAACCCGGCCGTGCACTCCGAGCGCCCCGACCGATTCCTGCTGCCCGTGCTGAAGTTCGTCATCCCGTCATTTCCAGGAATTTCGAACGACATTAAGAAGGAGGGCGGCGATGAGGGCGCGTACGACAAGCTGCCGCTCAAGGCTGCCTACTCGCTGACGCATCTTTGGAGTGCAGTCAAGACCGACATCGCGAAGGTCACCCAGCCGATCGTGATTTTCCGTAGCGTCGACGATCACGTTGTCGAGCCGTCGAACACTGAGTGGATTTTGGCGAACGCTCCCTCGCGCGATAAGACCGAGGTGCTGCTTGAGAACTCGTACCACGTCGCCACACTCGACAATGACGCCGACATCATCTTCAGCGGCTCGCTTGACTTCGTGCGACGGATCACCGGTAGTTGAGCATGCCAATTCGCGACAACGGGCTCACAGCGGCGAACTACGTGCCACTCGCTGAACTCGACCCTCCCCTGATCGAGCAGGTTCTAGACCTGCTTGCTCATGCAGGTATTGCGGCCTTCGTTGAACCGGTGGAGGGTCAGCGCGGGCCGTACCAGGACGTGCAGTTGCCCGATCGGGTCGTCGTGCAGTTGCAGGTTGATCGCGAACATGTCGACGAGGCGCGCACCGCTGTCGCCGCTCAGGTCCCGGCGCTGCGGGCGGCTTTCCTCGCCGACTCCGCCGCGCGCGACGATCGGTCGGCGATGGCTGCGGCTGATGTCGATGCGGCGTGGGCGCGCATCATTGCCGGCTACGACAATCCCACCAGCCCGGTGGGTCCATGGTCAGTCGCTGAAGACATCGACGGATCGGTGACTCCGACCAGTGGCGGATCAGGGCTGAGCGGGCGGCTCGTGCGCCGCGGCGACACCGAGCCAGCCGAGCCAGCCGAGCCAGCCGAGCCAGCCCATACGTGGGACGACGGTTGGGCCGAAGCCGACGACCCTGACAATCACTTCGTACCCCCGCCTCCCCCGCCGCTGCCGCAGGTTGACAGCGTCACCAGGTTGGCGTGGCTAGGAATTCTGGGCGGACCGCTGTTCATTCTGATTACCTCCATTCTGGGTCTGCAAATGGAGTCGTGGGTGGTGTTTGTTGCGCTCCTGGCCTTCTGCGGCGGAATCGCCACGCTGGTGGCCCGCATGGGCGATCATCCGAGTCAGGATGATGGCTGGGACGACGGAGCAGTCGTCTAACCTCTGTTCATTAACCCCCTCATCGGATGAGCCGCACCGGATCACCCTCGAGGCTTGCACTCCAGGTGGTCGTGTCAAACACCGACGACGGGTAATCGACGGCAACGCGAAACCAACAGTCAGTCGGATCGTCGTCGACACATCGATAATCGCTTGGCAATTCGATGGCCACCTGTTGGAGTTTGCCGTCGAAGCCCGACGCTGAGCTGACACCCGTGAGTTCGCAATGGGCAAGTTCAACCGGTGCGATGGGCGATCCGCGCGGCTCGCCTAAGGCCACGCAGCGAGCCGGCCACGTACCCCCGGCTGCCGGCGGCCGCACTAACGTAAGAGTGGCCGGTGCCTGAGCATCACCAAGATCGAAGAGTTCGACCCGCAGAGTGCTTCCAGCGGCCGCAGATCCCACTCGGGCGAGCAGGAAGGTCGTACGCCCGGACGGGACGTTGACATAGAGCCCGAGGCGTTCGAATCCTGCGACGCTCACGGCTTCCTGATCACCGGGCGTATCAACCCGCACCGAGAACCTGTTGAGACCAGTACCGCTCGCATCGGCATCCTCGCGCGGATCGGCCATCCGCGTGGCCGAGGCACGACCGGAACCGATGTTCGTGCGCACTTGCAAGTAGTAATCGCCCACCTGCGGCGCGATGACCGTGCATACCGTGACCCACTGTCGGAAGTAGCGTTGCAGCGCCGGATCACCTGGTGTGGTGAGCGCGGCCGCCATCGCACGTGGCGTGAGAATCCAACCTGGGTACTGCCGCACGCACGATGTCAACACGGGAGCGCGCCACGGATCACCTGAACTGGTCGGTGAATGTAAGGCAAATGACGTGACCACCGATGCATGAAGAGTTGCCGCTGGTGTTGCCCCAGCAACCGACATCGTGTCTCCCGTGCAGTACTCCCCCGACGATGGTGGACTGCTCGTAGGAGAGCCGAACGCGTAACGTCGAGCAGCATCGCGTACGTACGGATTGGGATCTGGCAAACCTGGCCACGACGAGTCAGTTGCTGAACGCTGCGGCATGCGATCGCATGCATCGCCTACGTCAACGAATGCAGGATCAAAAAGCTGCACCGTCATCGACGACACCTGCCGCCGCACCGTGACCCGCAGGAAGTAGGAAGGCTGTCCGTCGGTCGCACCCGCAGACACTGAACCGTAACCGCGGTAGTCGAGGTTGTCGTTGACACTGCAGCCCGAGTTTGCGTCGGTGCACCACCGACTTGCGAATCGATCGCCCTTCACTTTCGACGTATCCGGCCCTGCAATGGATGCCCACAGATGTGGTCGTCGGCCATAGGAACACATAGTCGAAGCCACCGAACCGGTGCCATCAGCAGGGTCGGTGAGGTCTCCCGACGCCGGATCGGGCTCCTCACCCAACACATTGCAACTACTGCCGATCGAGACCGGTGCGGAGTAACCCGCTTCACTGCTTCTGGACAGTTCACGCACGGGCTCGCCCAACGCAACCCCCAGCGGATTGGGCACTGACACGCTGAGCGTGGCGCGGACCGTTCCGGCTGCCGACCCGTTGACCAGATCAAGGCGAGTCGAACCGGTCAGTGGGTATCCGTTTCGGCGCACCGCATCCCGCGCCGATGCAACTGCGGCAGCGCGCGCCGACATCCACTGCGGTGCTGCCGCAAGCGCCGCGGCATCGGCTGCACGTTGCACTCGCTCGAGAACGGCGAACCACCGGGCAACCTCAATGCCAAGCGCAGCACCACCCACCAGTACCGGCACGAATACCAAAGCGACCACAATCGCGATCGCGCCCGACTCTTGTGCGAAGCGACGTCTCACGAGAGCCCCAACCCGCAACTGCGCACCGGAAGCGGCTCGAACTTCATGACGGTGCGGTCAGTGATGGTGCGTATCGCCGAACTTCCCAGCACCGACGAGAACAACATGCGATGACGCACACGCAGCAGCACACCCACCGACATCGCGTGCGCATCTCCGACACAGGCATTGATCGACAGTGGGGGCCACTGAGTACCCGACACCGGAACGAACCGGCCGGTCGCTCGACTCCACGTCATTCGCACACAACGACTCGGACAGGTATCGAACGACCCAGTGCCCACCGGGAATCCGTCGTCACCTGCTTGATACACCCAGAGTTCGTCGATCGACTCGGCAGGAAGCACCGTGCTCGCTGCGGCGACGGCCTGCGCCACATCGTCGACCATCGTGACACGCCGCGGCTCTGCCGAGGCAATACGAGCACCATGGCGCGTTGCTGACGTCACCGCGGACACGTCACGCAGGTAGAGCCCAGTATCGAGGATGCCGAGCACCATCACCAGAAGCAGCGGAATGACCAGCGCTGCCTCAACAGCGACGGCACCCCGATCGGTACCAGCACAGCGAAGGAGCCGCGGCGGAACTTCAAGAACGCGAGACATGCCGTGACACTTTCGCCTCCCACAAGCGGGGGCCAGGGGGGCCACTCGGCCTGTGGATTAGTGGTGACGGGCCAAATCGGCCGCACCCACCATGCCCGCCGCATTGCCCAGACTGGCGAGCACAACCTCAGCCAACGGGCGATGCGAGCGTGCGGTCAGGTGTGCGAGGTATGACTCGCGCGTTGGCGCGAGCAGGAGGTCACCGGCGGCTGACACTCCTCCCCCAATCACGAAACGACCCGGGTCAAGAACCGCAGCCAGATCGGCCAGCCCGCGCCCCAACCAACCCCCGAGATCATCGAAGGCGGCGCACGCTACCGGATCACCCGCCTGGGCAGCAGCCGTGACATGAGCACCCTGAACTCCTTCGGGAGTGCCATCGCCTAGCGCCAACAACACCGACGCATCGGCCCGCCGCGTGCCGGCGAGGTGACGTGCAATCCGCACGAGGGCGTTACCACTGGCGTACTGCTCCCAGCAGCCCGCAAGTCCGCAACCGCACATCAACCCGTCGGCAACCATCTGCAAGTGCCCAATTTCAGCAGCAGCGCCGAACGCTCCGCGCAACGGCCGACCGTCGACCACAATTCCGCCACCGATGCCGGTGCCCACGGTGACCATTACCTGATGTGGTTCACCGCGTCCGGCCCCAAATCGATACTCGCCCCACGCAGCCGCGAGCGCATCATTTTCAATGATCACGGGCACGCCGGTGTGTCGCTCAACTTGATCCTTGAGAGGTTCATCGATCCAGCCCAAATTGGGGGCGAAGAGAACACGCGACCTGGCGCTATCGATGAATCCGGCTGCCCCGATTCCGATCGACTCGACCTCATGATCGGCAGTGAGTTCAGCGACGAGGTCAACAAGTGCGGCCACTGTTGCTGCGGCGTCGCGTGTGGGCGTCGGCCGTCTACCGGTGACCACCAGCGTTCCGTCACTATCAACAAGACCGCCCGCCAGTTTGGTCCCGCCGAGGTCGATACCCAGCGTGAGTGTCATTTCGATTCCTCATCATCGGTACGGGTGAGTTCCTCGCGCAATGCCAGCATGACGGCATCAAGTGCGTCACCAATGCCATCGACCATTTCAGGGGCCACGAGTCGAGCCATCGACAACACTCGGCACACCGGGCACGATCGGCATTCCGCCGACGCATCGTGGTCGGATGCGATCAGCGGCACAACGGGGGCTAGGGCACGTCGAGCCGCCGCGGCATGATCGGCGCCGTCGTCTCGTTGACTGGCCACCGTAGCAAGGAAAGTCGCAAGCAATCCGAGCCCGCCAGCAACAGTTTCACCGAGCGCGGCCGTGCGGCCATCGCGCTCGGCATCACCGGACCACTCCGGAGGTTGTTCGCCTGCTGAGGTCACCGTGGTCGCCTGAAATCGACTATCCCTCGACCCGCGCCTTGAGGCCCTTGAGCGCGGTGTCGACGATGACCTTCTCAGCTTTGCGACGAATCATGCCGATCATGGGAATTGACAGGCCCACCATCAGGCGGTAGTCAACGTGCGTTCGGCCATCGCCGTTATCGGTCAACGAGTAGGTGCCGTCCATGGCAGTGAGAACACCCCCTTCGGTGAGCTGCCACGACACACTCTCGTTGCCGTTCCAGTCATAGGCGAGCACATAGCTGTCCTTGATCGGTCCGGATTCAACGGTGAACCGCGCGTCGCCGGGGCGACCGTCTTCATACTCGGTGAGAACCTCAACACTCTTCACCCCGTCGCTCCATTCGGGGTACACGGTGAGGTCGGCGATCACGTCCATGATGGTCTCGGGGTCAGCGTCAATGTCGATACTGCCGCTTGTCTCATCTGCCATGGCCCGACCTTATGCCACGAGCGGTCACCACGTCAGAGCAAATGGGGTACGCCGGCCACGGAAGTGCCCCACGTTGACCACCTCGGTGCGCCCAATCCGGGTGCGTGCGGCCAGTGGCTGATGTACGTGGCCATGGAGGTGCAGCCGGGGCTGGACATCAGCGACGTACTCAAGCAGCGCACTACTCCCCCGCTCAAAGCGGCGCGCCACCACGTCATAGGTGATCTCAGGGATGGCCGGCGGAATGTGTGTGCACAACACGTCGACCTCACCGAGCGCCGACACTTTCGCGGCATACTCGTCGTCGCTGAGTTCGTAGGGAGTGCGATAGGGGCTCATCAACCCGCCCCCGACAAAACCAAATCTCAGCCCGTCAATATCGATGGTTTGACCGTCGAGCACCGTCTGCCCTTCGCGAAGGAACTCGGGCCAGAGCGCTGGAACATCCACATTGCCGTAGGTCAGCAGTGCAGGAGTCGGCATCACCGCGAAGAGCCGCTCGTACTGCGCGCGAATCTGGCGCTGCATGACCGTCCAGCGGTCTTCACCTAACGTCTCCCACAGAATGGCCGAGTGCGCGCGCGCCTGATCAAAGCGGCCCTGGGTACGCAGCCGAATGTACTTCTCCGTTGCTTGAGCACCAAAGAGTTCCGCATACATGCCCTGACTGGAATCGGCGTAGTCGAGAAACAAGATGAGGTCGCCTAAACAGATCAGCAGATCAGCACCCTCACCCGCACGAGCGAGGTCATCGGAGGCGTCGTGAACGTCGCTCACCACATGAACCCGCATGTCAAGCAGCGTAAGGGCCGTTGGTCAGGGCCGCGACCGGTCAGCCCACAAGTCGGCCAACGATCGCCGCGCCGATCAGCAGTACGAGGATGATTCCGGCTCCCACAGCGACGCCGAGCAGCGCCTTCTGAGTGCGTCCGGAAAACCGACTCGATCGGCCAACCCACGGGTCGTCATCGGTGGCCTTGAGCTCAATGAGCATCTGATCAACCCACCCCTCATCGAGTGGGCCGGCCGTTGGCGCGGTGGCAATCGGCGTCAGAATCTCGGCGGCGGGTTGCACCTCAGAGACAGGCCGCACCTCCTCAGCCGGTGTGACGTGCAAGGGCGTGTGACACTGCGAACACCATTGGGCTGGCCGTCCCGATTCACCAGCGGGAGTCAACGCTCCGCACACCGGGCACCTCGGCGGCCCGGTGGGCACCGGAAGTGCCCGCGGGTCGAACGGAGGATTCACTTCGCTCTCGCCGGCCGTCATCGTGTGCATCCCGGTGCGCGATCACCCTCGAGTTCGTCTTTCAACGCCCACACCTGCTTCTTCCAACGACGGGCACGTGCGGCGCGCTCGCGCACTCCCTGTCGTTGGGCTCGGCGCTCAGAGGGGTCAACTCCCACTGGATCCAGACGTAGATAGTGATGCACGAGAACACCATCTCCTACGGGTTCCAGCCAGATTTCGACCGATCCGGCAGGGTCACCTGTCGCCGACCAACGGATTCCGGAAACCCCGCGGTCCATGAAGACCGTCAGGGTTAAATCAGGCCACCACCCCGCCCAGCGCCGCGGTTCGTGCACCACCGCAGCAACGCGCTCGGGGGTGCACACGATGAACGTCTCATCGATGAGGTCAACCAGAGCCACAGGGCGATCCTGCCATCTACAGGCACGAATGTGCCGGAAGCCCTACCCTCAAGCCACAGGAACTGTGCCAAGGAGGACACATGCACGAATACACAACTGCCGAAATTGTCTCGGTTATCACGAGCGGTGGACTCACCGATCCAGTCGTTGCGAACGCCTCAACGCATCCCAATCGAGTGGTGCTCGTTAAACGTCAGGGAGCGACCTGGGTTGATGTCACCGCCGCGCAGTTCCTTGCCGAGGTGCAAGCCGTCGCCCGTGGGCTGATTGCATCGGGGGTTGAGCCAGGCCAGCGAATCGGCATCATGTCGAGCACGCGCTACGAGTGGACCCTCGCCGACTACTCCATTTGGTACGCGGGTGCCGTGACCGTGCCGATCTACGAGACGTCGTCGGCCGAGCAGGTGCAGTGGATCCTGTCTGACTCTGATGCCGTCGGTGTATTCCTCGAAAGTTCGCGCCACCGAGCCGTACTCGATGAAGTGGCTGCCGAACTTGCAGACGTCACCCGCGTCTGGGAATTCGACGCCGGTGCGATCAACTCCCTCAAGGAGGCTGGCGTTGGCGTCAGCGATGAGGAACTCGAGGCCCGTCGCTCGAGCGTGACACCCGACAGCATCTGCACAATCATCTACACCTCGGGTACCACGGGCCGGCCCAAGGGCTGTGTACTCACCCACGCGAACTTCACCTTCGAATGCGACAACATCGTTGCCGGACTTCCCGATCTCTTCGATCGCGACGACGCGTCGACGTTGCTCTTCCTCCCTCTTGCTCACGTATTCGGTCGGGCGATTCAACTCGGTTGCATCCGCTCACGTACGAAGCTGGGCTTTGCTCCCGACGTCAAGAACCTCCTAGCCGATCTCCAAGAGTTCAAGCCCTCGTTCCTGCTTTCCGTTCCTCGTGTTTTCGAAAAGGTCTTCAACAGCGCTCAACAAAAGGCCACGGCCGACGGCAAGGGCCACATCTTCGACACGGCTGCACGTACCGCCGTCGACTACAGCCGCGCTCTCGACACCGGCGGCGCTGGTATCGGTCTGAAAATCAAGCACGCCGTGTTTGACCGACTCGTCTACAGCAAACTGCGCGCGGCGATGGGAGGCAACGTTCGTTGGGCCGTCAGCGGCGGAGCGCCGCTGGGCGAACGACTCGGGCACTTCTTCCGCGGAATCGGCATCACCATTCTGGAGGGCTACGGGCTCACTGAAACGTCGGCCGCGTCGAACCTCAACCGCCCGAGCGCCCTGAAGATCGGAACGGTTGGCCAACCCATTCCCGGCTCAACGATTCGCATCGCCGACGACGGCGAGGTCCTCATCAAGGGCGGATTCGTCTTCGCCGGTTACTGGAAGAACCACGCAGCGACCAACGATACGATCGACGCCGACGGGTGGTTCCACAGCGGCGACATCGGCGAACTCGACTCCGAGGGATTCCTGCGCATCACAGGGCGCAAGAAGGAACTCATCGTCACCTCGGGGGGCAAGAACGTCGCGCCCGCCGTGCTCGAGGACCGGTTGCGCGCGAACTGGCTGGTGAGCCAATGCATGGTGGTGGGAGACAACAAGCCATTCATTGCTTGCCTCGTGACCCTTGACCCTGAGTCGGTACCCGGCTGGCTCAAACTCAAAGGCCGCCCCGAGAACACGTCGATCGCTGATCTGACCAAGGACCCCGAGGTAATTGCGGAGATTCAGTCGGCCGTCGACGAGGCGAACAAAGCAGTGTCGCAGGCCGAAGCCATTCGCAAGTTCGCGATCATGACTGAAGATTGGACCGAGGACAATGGCATCCTCACTCCCTCACTCAAACTCAAGCGCAACGAAGTGATGGGCCGTTTCGGCGAGGCAGTGGAGGCCTTGTACAGCTAATGCGACTCACGTGAGACCCAGACGAGACTGACGGGGCATTGCTTCAGTCGCACTATCCACAGGGCTTCAGCAGCAGGTCATCAATTCGTTCTAACGTTGGCCCCCGTCGCATCCAATCCGGATGTGACGGACCAACGGGGGAATCATGCGTCGACGTTTGTTCATCGTGCTTGTCGCCTGTGCCTGTGCTGCACTCAGCACCACGTTGTTGATGCGCAGCATGGGTGTCGAACGCGACAATGCGCTCGCTTCAGTTCACGCGGTCAGCGTGCTAGTTGCCACTGAACGCATCGAATCGGGTACCACGCCCGACGTGGCTCGCACATCGGTTGAGCGACGACAAGTCCCACAATCGGCACTGGCACCTGGCGCACTCACCGACCTTGACTCGGTCGCGTCACTTCGCACATCCCTGCTGATCCTGCCGGGCCAGCAGATCGTGCCGGAAATGTGGGCACCGACCGTGCCCAGCCCACTGCGACCCCCGCCCGGAATGCTCGGCATCGCAGTGCAACTCGGCGACCCTCAACGGGTTGCCGGGTTCGTCACTCCCGGATCGAAGGTCGCCATCTTTGCCACGGTCACCGCGCCGGGCGCGGCGGGGCCGCGTACGCGCCTACTGTTGTCGCCCGTCACGGTTCTGGGAGTCGGCGGATCAACGGTCACCACCCGCACCACGCAAACCGACGGGCAGACGAGTACCGAACAAGCTCCCTCAGCCGTACTCACATTGGCACTCAACGCCCAGCAGGCCGAACGCGTGGTGTTCGCGGTCACGCAGGGGCAAATCTATTTGGGACTGCTCGGCGAGAAAGTGTCCACTCCCACCAGCGGTGGCGTTTCGGCCGCCACTGTCTTTGGTGGCGCGTCATGACCGCCGCTCACCGCACCGTGATTGTCGAACCTGACTCCACGATGGCGGCTGCCATCGTGACAGCCTGCCCCGAAGGCACGTCCGTGGTCTCACGCCTTGACTCACAACTCACGCCACCTGCGGGGTCGAGCGACGATGGCACGCAGGTGCTCGTGATTGGTCCCTCCGTCGATCTCGATGCTGCCTTGACCACCGCCGAACGACTTCGACGCGACGATCCGCGCGCGGCTGTCATCCTGATTAGCCGGCGGCTCGACACCTCCACACTCGTCGCCGCGCTGCGTTCCGGAGTGCACGAAGTCCTCTCCCAACATTCACTCGCGGAGTTGGCGCACAGCATTTCCCACGCCCATTCAACGCGCGCTCGAGTCAAGCGGGCCGACGACGTCCCAGTGCACCGACGAGCCCGAGTCACGACGGTGTTCGCCGCCAAAGGCGGTGTTGGAAAGACCACCGTCTCCACATCTTTGGCATCCTCGCTCGCTTCTCGCGGCGAGAAGACTGCCCTCCTCGACCTTGATGTGGCCTTTGGCGATGTTGCCGTGACTCTCAATCTGTTTCCGGCTCGCGACATCAGCGATGCCGCGATCGTGGGTGACTCTCTCGATCACCCGACACTGCAGTCGATGCTCACTGAGCACGCCAGCGGACTCACGGTGCTCGCAGCACCACACGAACCAGGTCGCTCTGAACTGATCACACCCGAATCGGTCACTCGAGTAATCGAACTACTCGCAGCCAGCCACGACCATGTCCTCATTGACACTCCGCCGGCACTTGATGAGCGGGTACTTGCGGCAATTGATCTCAGTGATCTCATACTCTTAGTCGCCACACTCGACGTTCCGGCGTTGAAGAATCTTCGTGCCGCCCTCGACACCCTCACTCTCATCGGAGTCTCGGCTGACCGCCAGCGGGTGCTGCTCAACCGTGCCGATGCTGAGGTGGGCGTCTCACTCGCGGACGTACCCGCTGCACTCGGCCGACCAGTCAGCGCCATCCTTCCTTCCTCACGCGATGTACCGGGCGCGGTGAACCGTGGCGAAGTTCTCGTCACAGCCAATCCGCGTCACCCTTTCAGCGTGGCCATCGCACGAATCGCAACGGACCTCTCACAGGCCGACGACAACGCACTTCCCACAACTTCCACGCCCCCCATCGCCGGAGCCTTTCTGCGTGACCGCTTACGTGCGCGGCCTTGGCGGCGAACGGCAGCAACCAGTTCGGTCGGTGCGCCATGAATCTGGCCGATCGCATCGCCTCCGTCCAGGCCCAGCACACCGATCATCGGCACACGTTCGATACACCGGCGCACGCGCGCATGCGCGAGTCGGTACATGACACGCTGCTCGAAGGTTTGCGCGGCCGCGATGTCATTGACGCTGACGACTTCGCGCGCGATGTGCGCAGTGCCGTCAGCGGCGCACTCACGTCAGATGAAACGTCGCTACCCGCCGCGGAACGGGCACGACTTGCGCAAGGAATAGCCGACGATCTGTTAGGACACGGCCCTCTCGAGCCGCTCCTTCGCGATCCCACTGTGAGCGAAATCATGGTCAACGGCGCGCACCGCGTCTTCATCGAACGGCACGGTGTCGTACACCCCACCGACGTGCAGTTCAACGATGAGGCACACCTGCGTCGACTGATCGAACGCATGGTGTCGCGTGTGGGGCGCCGCGTTGACGAGTCGTCTCCCATGGTTGACGCACGGTTGCCCGATGGAAGCCGAATCAACGTCATTCTTCCTCCGCTGGCACTTGATGGGCCGACTCTCACCATTCGCAAGTTCGCTGCCGACGTACTCGGTATTGACGACCTAGTCAGCGTCGGCACACTCACCACAGACGCCGCAGAGTTCCTTGCGGCCGCAGTGCGTGGGCGAGTCAACGTACTGGTGACCGGGGCGACCGGCACAGGCAAGACGACAACGCTGAACGTGTTGTCGTCGTTCATCCCCAGCACTCAGCGCATCATCACTATCGAGGATGCCGCCGAACTTCGCTTACAACAACAGCATGTCGTACGCCTAGAGAGCCGCCCACCCAACCTTGAAGGCAAGGGTGAAGTCAGTGTGCGAGATCTCGTGCGCAATGCCTTGCGCATGCGCCCAGACCGAATCATCGTGGGCGAAGTGCGTGACTCTGCGGCGCTCGACATGCTCGCCGCCATGGCGACTGGCCACGACGGGAGCATTTGCACTGTTCACGCCAGTTCACCGCGCGAGGCGCTCAGTCGCATCGAAACGATGATTCTCACCGGTGGTGCCGACCTGCCTCTCACAGCGGTACGCGAGATGGTCGTCAGCGCAATCGACCTCATCGTTCACCAGTACCGAGCAGCAGATGGCCGACGTCGTATCACTGCCATTACCGAAGTGACCGGTCGCGAGGGTGACGTCATCACGCTTCAAGACGTCTTCGTTATCGGTAGCGATGGAGTACTTCATCCGACCGGGGTGCGGCCTCGCTTCCTCGACACATTCCTCGAGCGAGGAGACGATCTCAGTCGCGTACACCTCGTTCCCACGCAGGCCGGCCGGAGTGGTGTGGCATGAATTTCCTACAGACCGGCGAACTTGCCGTGCTTGTCGCAGCTCTTGCCTGTCTGGCCTACATCGGCGCTGACGCACTGTCTGGGCGCACGACCCGATCAGCCAACGACCTCTCCAGCCGAATCAGGGGTGGAGTGCCCGCAACGGGCACGGACCCGCGACCAACTACCAGCGCTCAACGACACCACCCACGCCTGCGCCGAGCGACTCTGCGCGCCGACACTCTGCCACTCATCAGCCGCCTAGGTCCTCTCCTGGATCAATCCCAGTTGCCGCTGTCACCGAGCGCGGCCGCGTGCGCCGCCACCGTCATCGTGGTTGCCGTCACCGCGCTCACCGCTGTGATCGCAGGACTGGTCGCTGCGAGTCTGGCAGTAGTGGTCTGCGCGAGTTTTCTCGCCGGGTTCATCCAGCGCAGGAGATCGCGTGACCGGCGCGCCTTTCGCGAAGCACTTCCAGACACCCTGGAATTGCTCATCGGAGCGCTCTCCTCAGGTCATGCGCTCACGCCTGCCGTCGAGATCGTGGCGCGCGAAACTCGAGGTCCCACTGCACGCGAGTGGAGCCGAGCCGTTGCGGAGGCACACATGGGTACCGATCTACTCGAGTCGCTCGCTCATGCCGCAACGCGCATGTCCTGCGTCGAACTTGAGTGGGCGGTCATCGTGATGACCACGAGTCGCGAAATCGGCGGCAGCCTCAGCGAGGTACTGCGTGCCATCATCGGCACGCTTCGGTCGCGCGAACGTCAACGACGACGCACGCGGGCACTCACGGCCGAGGGCCGACTCTCAGCGATCATTCTGTGTGCGCTACCCCTCGTCTTTACGGGGTACCTCGCCGCGGTGCGCCCTGACTATCTGGGCCCTCTGGTGTCGACGCCCGCAGGAATCGCCATGACCATCACGGCCCTGACGTTGTTGGTGGCAGGAGTCCTCTGGATGCGCTTGCTGGTTCGAGATCAGGAGTCAGGATGACACCTCCCACCACGCTGTTCGTCTTCCTTGTCATCGCCGCCACCCTCACTCTGGTCTTGGGGCTCGTGCGACCACACTCACGTCACGCGACTAAGCCCGATGTCGTCACCCTGCACCAGCGCCTTACCGAATGCCGCGACCAACCCTCTGTGGCCACAGCCCGACACAGTCAGCCACGGCACCCCACTCTCCGACGCACGCGTTCCTTGCGAACCTCGATCGCACATGCCATTCCCGAGTCACTGACCCGACCTCTTCTCGTTCACGCCGGGTCACCGCCCGAGTGGAACCACGCTCGCCTGATTGGGGGTTTCTTGACCTCTGGCGCCATGGCGGCCGTGATCGGCGCGGCGCTGGGTGTGGCCGCGCAAACCGGGCCAGCGGCCACGGCACTCGTCGGATGGGTGATCGGGATGTGCGTTCCTCTCGTGCGACTCCACCAGCTCGGGGTGCGCCGCCGTGCCCGCATCGAACGCGCATTGCCCGATGCTCTCGACCTGCTGGCACTCACGGTGAGCGCGGGGCTTGGATTCGATGCGGCACTCGCCCGCGTAGGCGCGGGTCTGCACGGACCACTGGCAGAGGAATTGCGGCGTGTGCGGCATGAAATCACGCTTGGCACCGAGCGCAATCGCGCACTCCGAGACCTCGGCGATCGAGTCGACCTCGCGTCCATTGCCGCCTTCTCCGCCGCCGTTGCCAACGCCGACCGAGTCGGGGCACCCCTCGCTGAGGTGCTGCGAACTCAGGCACACACTCAGCGAAGCCACCATGAGTTACGAGTGGAGGAAAAGGCACAGCGACTACCAGTCGCCTTGGTTTTCCCACTCGTTCTGTGCATCCTGCCTGCCCTGTTCACCGTCGTCATTGGTCCTGCTGCCCTGTCGATCATCAATGGCGGCATGCTCCCCTGACCCCTGCGACGTGCCAGGCTGGGCACCGCGACTCACCGACCGACCCACCACACCTGTCCATACGGATCAGACGATGTCATCCTGATGGACGTGAGTACTCGGCTAGGAGGGCAGCACAGCGAGCTACCCGCGTGGAGTCGGCGCATGGTGTTGCTCTCGCGCGCCGCCGTTCTCACCCTGTGCTGGCTGATCGCCGTCGCCTCTGGGGCACTGACCGAACTCGTGATTCCCCTGCTGGCACTCACCGGTCTCGCTGGAATTATGAGCCTGCCGCTGCGTCCGACGTGGAGCACTGTCAGCCCCATGATCGAAGGGGCGTTGGCCGCTGCGGTGGTCGCCTCCGTACCGAGCCTTCCCGACCCGCTCCTGCTGTACCTTCTCGTCCCTCCCCTTGCCGCAGGCCTTCTTCGGGGTGCCGTTGCCACGTTGCTGACCTCCGCCATCACGGCCGCATCGCTGGTCATCGTTCGAGGAGTCGCCGGCACCCTGGGCTCAGTGAGCGACCGCACCGCTCTCATCCAATGGGTGGGTCTCGGGCTCGCTGTGGGTCTGGTCGGCGCGTGGGGACGTTGGTCGACACTGCGGGCAATTGCTGGAAGCAACGAGTACCTCGAGGCAAACCGCCTGCTCACCCAATTGCGCGATCTCGCGCGCACACTTCCGACCGGCTTCGACGAAATCGGAATCGCTGCATCGCTGCTGACCGAACTTCGCGATGGAGTCGGGGCCGAACAGGCCATCGTGTCGGGACTGACTGAAAGTGGACGGTTGGCACCACTAGCCAGCGTGGGGGCCGATCGCGCGATGTGGGGTGCCGGCGCACCAACCGGGCCCTGGCAGGAGGCCCTCGACTCCGCTGGAGTTGTGACGTTTACTCGCCGACTCGATGAGTCTCCAGGACACACCATGCTCACGCCTTTGCAGTTGGGATCGCGCTGCATCGGAGTTGTGGGACTCAGCCGCAGCGCAGCACCCTTCAGCGACGACGAACAGCAACTCATTTCCCAGCGTGTCGACGACACCGCGCTTCGCCTGGACACCGGTCGATTGTTCAGCGACATGCGCGCCTGGGCCACTGTGGAAGAACGTCGTCGTCTCTCACGCGAGATTCACGACGGCATCGCTCAGGAACTCGCGGGCTTGGGGTTCCTGGTCGACGAACTCACCCGTAGTACTACCGACGATGCCACCCGCACAGATCTCGGTGACGTGCGGACCGAGATCACCCGCATGGTTTCGGAATTGCGATTGTCGATCTTCGACTTGCGCAGCCAAGTGGAGCCGAGCGCCGGCCTTGGCACGGCTCTGAGCGACTACGTTCGGCAGGTCGGCGCCTTGGCTGGTCTCACCGTGCACCTTGTGTTAGACGAAGATGTTCGACGCCTTGGCATCGAAACTGAAACCGAACTGCTGCGGATCGCACAGGAAGCAATCACGAACGCACGTCGCCACGCACAAGCACGCAACCTCTGGGTTGAACTACGGGTCGAACCGCCCTATGCCTTTCTTCAGGTATCCGATGACGGCATCGGACTCGGTAGTACGCGCGACGACAGTTTCGGACTTGAGATCATGCGCGAGCGTGCCTCGCGGATCGGTGCCTCCCTCGAATTCCGCCCACGCAGTGGCGGCGGTACGGTCGTTGAGGCCGTGCTCGGTGAACTTTCCAACTCGCAAATGCACGCTCTCGAGAGGGGCAGCACGTGAGCATCACAGTTCTCATCGTCGACGACCATGACCTCATCCGTCAGGGACTACGCCGCGCATTCGAGCGAGACGGTGAATTCGAGGTAGTCGGCGAGGCGGCCACGGTGGCCGACGCGCAACGCCTCATCACGCTGGTCACTCCCCAGGTGGTGATTCTCGACGTGCGCCTCCCCGACGGAAGCGGCGCTGACCTCGCTCGCTCGGCACGGCTTGAAGACCCTGAACTCGGCATCGTCATGCTCACCATGTACGCCGGGGATGAGCAACTTTTCGATGCACTCGACGCAGGTGCCAGCGCTTTCGTTCCGAAGAACGCTCCGGCCGACGACGTGGTCGCAGCAGCGAGGCACGCGGCCGCTTCACCACGTGCCTTCACCGCCAGCGATCTTTCCGAGGCCATGAAGCGCCGCATGTCACCCAGCGGCCCCCAACTCAGTCCGCGTGAGCGTGAGGTACTTGACCTCTTGGCCGAAGGACTCGGAGTCGCCCAGATTTCCAAGCAGTTGTACATCTCCGAATCAACAACCAAGACGCACATCTCCAAGCTCTACGACAAGCTCGGGGCCGGTAACAGAGCGCAGGCCCTGATGACAGCTTTGCGTCTCGGGCTGCTCAAGCAGGGGGACGTGACGAGTTAGTCACGTTGCCCAGCACGCTCATCGGTCGCGAGTTAACAGGTTGACGACGGCGTGCTGATTGACGTGCAGGCTTGACTAAAGGCGGTCTTGACCTTGCCGCCGAGCAGGAAGACAACTCCCGCGATGACAGCAGCAACAGCGGCAATCAGCAGTCCGTATTCGACAGCCGATGCGCCCGCATCGCGGCGAAGCGTGGTTCGAATTCGATTCATCATGGTTTCTCCCGTGGGTGGTCGCCGCCTCACGGTGAGGCTGCCGAACCAGAGTGCCGCGGCGCGGCTCCGCTGAATGCCGTTGTCCACAGTTCGTACCGGCGCCAGCCTGCCCATGAGGAAAGCGGGTGACCTGCATCCGTCAGAGAACGCGTCACCGTCACCCAGCCGCCGATGACCCTGACTGTCACCACGCTCACGGCGTGTGAGGTTGGGCCCGAACGAATCAGACGCGCCGTTGACCTTGAGTAGCCCAGAGAGTCAAGGCGGCCTGCCATCGCTGCACCAGGGCGCTTCGGCTCAACGACAACGAACGAAGGGCCTCATCGACGTTCTTCTCCGAGTCAGTGGCGGTGCCTGAGGCGACCTGATCATAGAAGGCGACCAATCCGTCAACACCCAGCCGATCAGCAAGCCACAGACATACCGTCCACGCAGCGTGATAGTCACGCGCGAGGTGCGGGTTTACTCCATCAAACGCATCGGATGTGGGCAACGCGGACGGCACGTTGCCGTTGTTCACATCGGCGAACAAGTCGGCCGCTGCAGTCGACAGTCGCACCCCACTGTCGTGGTACCCGACGAATTCGGCGATGCCCTCCTCAAGCCAGAGCGGCGTCGACGACGTGCTCGCAGAGCGAAGCACCACATGGGTTGCTTCGTGGCGCAGCACGATCATTCGACCCAGCGGTGGCTGCCCATCAAATACCGAGCGACTGAGCCACACTCGATCAGCGCCCGCCTGATTTCCAGCGGCCGAGGTCGTCGTGACAGCTGCCACTTGGCGCAGCGCGGATTCCGGGCGATCAAGGAGTCGAGCCATCATGGCGGTGTCTTGCGGTACAACGACCAGTGGTCCGCCCGTGATCTGGCGCCTACCTAGCAGTGCGGTGACATCCGACATGGCAGCACGCTCACGTGCCGCCACCTCATCGAGTTCCTCCTGCGGGACATCGCCCACCCCCATTGCCACGACCTCACCGGCGCGAGCGATGGACACATCACCGGCCTCCCACGGAAGTTCGGCGTGCGTCGACGACTCTTCACGCACCTTCCAGCCCGCATTCGTTGCCACCATCTGCAGCGACTCCTGCGTCAGCGAATCGGCTGAATCCACTCCGTCAATTCGAATGTGCAGCACCACAGTGATCGGACGTAACCCAGCCGAATCAGCCGACGACCCGCTGTCGACGAGTTCGTAACGCCACTGTGCCCATGGAACCACCGCAATGCGCCTCCACATCCGATGAGCGTCATTGAGCGAAGCCGGTCGTGAATGATCGACCGTCGCGAGAAACTCGGATTCATTTCCGGAAAGCACGGCAGCGGCGCGCGTACTCAGGACTTCAGCGATAGCCAGCAAGGCCGAATCTGACGCGGCCCCCTCATCAACTGTTGGAATGTCTCCCGCCAAGGTGCGGCCGGGTTCACCAGACACCGCCGGAGGGGGAGGTGACGCCTTCGTACCTGTCGACGCCTGCGGCACCACCGCGCAGGCCGCCAGCAGGCAACTCGCCAGCAGGTAACTCGGCAGAGCTGCACGGGACGCAAAAGCTGCACGGGTCGCCAGTGCTGCACGGGTCGCCAGTGCTGCACGGGTCGGCGCGGCAGCAGCAGAGTCGGCGCGGGGAGTCACTCCACCACGCTAACCCCACACAGTTCGTTCAGTGTGCAGGGCGCTCGACTGGTGCACTGTCAGACATCAACCGCAGCGGTGGGACCAGACCAGAGTCAGCAAGCACGGCCAACGCCGCCACCTCAGCAGCATCAAGATCGGTGCTGGCCTCCGCAGGGTCGGCCAAGAAGAAACTGACCACACAGTCAGTGCACCCCACCGGCCGGGCGGTGCACAGCGCACAGTCGATCACGAGGGACGGTTCGCCGCGAAGCTGTGAACCGGAACTGAGGGCACCCCCGATGGACAGCACGGGAAGGGTGCGGGCTTGAGACTGATCGTTCACGTGGACCTCCAGGGACCTGCGGGAGGGGACCCGCGTCGTGAATCGAACGCTAGAAGAAGGGTCTGACATCGCCGACTCCCTCCTCAATGGAGCGGCGGCGCCTATTTGCCGACACCTTCACGCGCGTCGGTGCGCCCCCATGTCACACCCCACTCCTAACGTGGTCGTCATGTCCGTCGCCGTGCAATCAACTCTCGACGAGTTGGGCACACCCCTGCGCGACGTCACCTTCGTCGTGGTTGACCTTGAGACCACCGGTGGTTCGCCTGCTGACTGTGGCATCACCGAAATCGGTGCGGTCAAAATTCGCGGTGGCGAAGTACTCGGCGAATTTCAGACCCTGGTCAATCCCGGGGTGAGTATTGCGCCATTTATTGCACTACTCACGGGCATCACTGACGCGATGCTCGTCGACGCCCCGCCACTACGCTCCGCCCTGCCCGCCTTCCTCGAATTCGCACAGGGTTGCGTACTCGTCGCCCACAACGCACCATTCGATATCGGTTTTCTGCGTGCGGGCTGCGACTCCCTCGACATTGCGTGGCCCACCTTCAGCGTTCTCGACACCGCGCGCATCGCACGCGCCACACTGCCGCGCGACGAAGTAGCCAATTGCAAACTGGCTACGCTCGCCGCGCATTTTCATGCCACCACCAGCCCTACTCACCGGGCACTCGACGACGCGCGCGCAACGGTTGATGTGTTGCACGCTCTCCTCGAACGACTCGGTCGCCTCGGCGTGCAGTCACTCGAAGAACTCAGCGGAGTCACTCGTCGGGTCTCCAGCGCACAGCGCAACAAGCGTCACCTGGCCGACAATTTGCCCGACTCCCCCGGCGTCTACCTTTTCCGCGACCACAGTGGTCGCGTGCTCTATGTCGGAAAGTCACGGCGAGTCCGAACACGCGTGCGCTCGTACTTCACGGCCAGCGAACAGCGGCGACGGATGGCCGAAATGATCGCGATCACCGAGCGGGTTGATGCCATCGCCTGCTCCAGCGATCTCGAAGCATGCGTGCGCGAACTGCGCCTGATCGTTGAACATCGACCTGCCTATAACCGGCGGTCCAAGAACCCAGAACGCGTCGTCTGGCTCAAACTCACCACCGACGCATTTCCGCGACTCTCCCTTGTGCGTGGTTGTCGCGACGACTCCGATCGCGGCGCTGCCTACCTCGGACCTTTTAGTTCACGCTCTTCGGCCGAACTCGCCACCGAGGCCCTTCTCCAGGCCATTCCGCTCCGCACCTGCACCACGCGCATTTCACCGCGCAGCAGCAACCACGGGTCAGCGTGCGCACTTGCCGACATGGGTCGTTGCGGCGCTCCGTGTACCGGGCAGCAGTCCACTGACGACTACGCAGTCCTTGCCGACCTCGCGCGTCATGCCATCACCGTCGATCCCCGACCAGTTGTCGACGCGGTGCAGCAACGACTCACCCACCTTGTCGCCGATGAACGCTTCGAAGATGCCGCGCTCTGGCGTGACCGACTCTCCTCATTCATCCGCGGAGCCGCCCGATTCCAACGACTTGCGTCCCTGCGCTCACTCGATCAGATCGTGGCAGCCGCCCCCACCGACGACCGAGGGTGGCAGATCCACATCATCCGCAACGCGCGATTGGTCGCCGCTGGCACCGCCGCACGCGGAGCCGATCCCCATTCCCTCATCGAGGCGCTCCTCGTCACCGCCGATCAGCCCGCGATGCCACCCGATGACGGCGCGGCCGTCGAAGAGGCTGAAATGTTGCTGCGGTGGCTCGAAGCACCCGGAACTCGACTCGTGCACATTTCCGGCGACTGGTGCTCACCTGCCCTCGGCGCTGGTGGCCTCGTACAGCAGGTAGTCATTACTCCTGCGCGAGATCCTGAGCAGATGCACGGCAGTCCCGCCGCCGGATGGAGCACCGTTTCTCGCCCTATCGCCACCTACCGTTCCAACGGGTGACGGCGAACCGTTTCGCACCGCGGTGAATCACGCTCACCCCGGTACTCAGCAAACAGTTCAGGAATCCAACGCCAACTGACTTGACAGCGCGCTCCACCGATCAAGCAGATCGGCCGTCGCCCCCGATGCCATGGCCTCGAAAGCGCGCACTAGGTGCTCGGCTACTCGGGAGTTCAGATCTCCCGTGATCGTTTCTCCTCGGGCCGCCGCATCTGCAACCAGCGCCGTCGCCGCATTCAGAGCCACAGCATCACGCACCGCTGCCAGCGCACCTTCGGTCTTCCCGGACAACACATCTCGCGCAATGCGCGCGTTGAACGCAGCGTCGCCGCCGCGCAAGGCACCCGCGTCCGGCACGGCGATTCCCAATGCCTGCGCGTCGATGCGTTCCTCCACCACCGACTCATCACCGCGGGTCGCATCCCACACCGCGGTCGCACCGCTGGTAGTCACTTCGTCGATTCCGTCAACGCCGCGCACCACCAAGGTGCGCTGACCAGCATGCGCTAGCACGGTCGCCATCACCGGCCCAAGGCGCTCATCAGCGCAGCCAATCAGCGCGGCCGCGGGTGTCGCGGGGTTGGCAAGCGGGCCGAGCACATTGAAGACGGTCGGAATACCGATTTCACGTCGAGTGGGAGCCGCATGCCTCATCGCCGGGTGAAAGCGCGGCGCGAAGCAGAACCCAATACCGAGGGTCTCCACACACTCAACAACTCCCGCGGGGCCAAGATCGATGGCAATGCCGAGCGCCTCCAGCACGTCCGCTGATCCGCACTGCGAACTCGCTGCACGATTTCCGTGCTTCACCACACGAGCACCGGCCGCAGCCGCCACTACGGCCGCCATGGTGGAAATGTTGACCATGTTCGCCTGATCGCCGCCGGTGCCCACGATGTCGAGTGCGGGTTGTGTCACCGTGATGCGCACGGCGTGGTCCAACATCGTTTCGACCAGGCCACCCACCTCGGCCGCATCTTCGCCTTTGGCACGAAGGGCCACGATGAATGCCGCCATCTGCGACGGAGACGCATTGCCTTCCATCACTTGCGCCATGGCCCACGCGGCACTTGAACGCGCGAGGTGTCGTCCGGCGAGCAGTTCGGTCAGAATCCCTGGCCATGAATCACCATGCGGAACGACAGTGGCGTCAGACATGAGCTGAGGTAGGCGCGAAATCAGGCAGTCGCGACGGCAACGCGACTGCGCAGTAGCGAGGCCGCGGCCTCGGTAAGAACCGCCGGGTCAAGCGGATGCGGCACCACACCGTCAGCGCGAGACCAGGTGGCCAACCATGCGTCCTGGGCGCGACCGGTCAGCACCAACACAGGCGGGCACTTGAACACTTCGTCTTTCAGCGCCCGGCACACGCCCATGCCACCAGCAGGGGTGGCTTCCCCGTCGAGAATTGCCAGATCAATGCCACCCTCAGACATGCGACGCACTACCACTGGCTCAGTCGCGACTTCGATGTACTCAACACGCGGAAGTTCGGGGGCGGGACGACGTCCGAGCGCCGCGATCACCTGCGCGCGGCAGTTGGCGTCGCTGCTGTACAGGAGGACCGTGAGCGGTCGAGTCGATGAAGCCACGAGACGATCGTACCCGGCATCGAGCCGCCGGTGCGGCGGGGCACGAAAGGAGTGGCCCTTCCCAGATGCGAACCTACGGGAGCGCCCGAGCCAGAATCGCATTAGGCTCACCTTGTTGTTCCCGACGAGCAGTTCCCGACGAAAGGCACCAGACTCATGACCCTTAAGGGCACCCAGACTCACAAGAACCTCAACGACGCCTTCGCGGGCGAATCGCAGGCGAACCGCCGCTACCTCTACTTCGCCCGGGTGGCCCGCCAGGCCGGACTCGACGATGTCGCTGAACTCTTCGAAGAGACCGCGAACGGCGAAACCGGACACGCATTCGGCCACCTCGAGTACCTCGTGGCCGGCGAAGCGGGCGATCCGGCAACCGGCGAACCCATTGGTGACACCGAGGCCAACCTCGCCTCAGCCGTCGCCGGCGAGACCTACGAGTTCACCGCCATGTACCCGGGCTTTGCCAAGACCGCCAAGGAAGAGGGCTTCGAGGAGATCGCCGACTGGATGGCAACTCTCGCTCGCGCCGAGAAGACCCACGCTGGCCGGTTCCAGAAGGCACTCGACGGTGTGCGCGGCGTCAACGCCTGAGTGCACCCCACGGTAGGCGCATGCTGCGGGGACCACACCGGTCCCCGCAGCATGACTCGTTACTGCACACGCACTGAACACACCGTATGAATTCGCAGCACCACACCGCCGAATCACCACGCTAGGGAGTTCGTCATGCCAACCCCGCGCACACTGTCTCGAGAGTCACTGGTCCTTGACCCCGCGATCTATCTCGCGGAGATTCGGCCCACGCTTCGCGCCCGAATGATTCCCCTGCGCGCCGCTCGTCGCATCCAACTCGGTGACTCGCTCGCCCTTGAGTTCGAAAACGCCGAAACCCTGCTCTACCAAGTGCAAGAAATGCTGCTGGTCGAGGGGGTCTCCGATTCCGCGGGCGTCGATCTCGAACTCGACATCTATTCGCGTCTGCTGCCCACGCCACATTCACTCTGCGCCACCCTGTTCATCGAGGCTGACGATGTCGCCACGGTGAAAGAAGAACTTCGGATTCTCACCGGAATCCAGCACCTCATCCGCCTTGAGATCACCACGCTCGACCACGGAGTCCTCACCTGCGATGCAGTCGAGGTACCGGGGCTCGATGAGTCCGGCCCGAGCGAGGTCACCCACGCAGTTCATTTCGTGAGGTTCACCTTCAACGACGCTGCCCGCGACGCATTCCGCGATCCGGCCGTGCCCGCTGAACTTGTCGTCGATCACCCGGCGTACGCGGCATCGAGCGCCATCTCAGGCGAACTTCGGCTCAGTCTCCTAGCGGATCTGAGCCACGGTAGTTGAGGGCCAAAAGTCCCCACTAGAAAGCGGCATTCTCGCCCTCATTCCACGGGCTCGACACCCGCAGCAAGACACACCCAATCAGTACGTCACCCCGACTGTCGAGACGGTCATTCATCTGCCAGAATGCGGGGGTGGCGACAGCGACAGCAATTGACCAAGGCCGGGCTCATGCCCCGGCCAACCGACCCAACCTCGTAGCGGTCGGCACCATCGTCTGGCTCTCCAGCGAACTGATGTTCTTCGCGGCCCTGTTCGCGATGTACCTCACCAGCAAGTCGGTGAATCCCGAGGTCTGGGCCGAGCAGGCTCCGCTGCTGAACCTCAAGTTCGCTGCGGTCAACACGACGATTCTGGTGCTCTCCAGTGTCACCTGCCAGCTCGGTGTCTTCGCTGCAGAACGCGGCGATGTCCATCGGCTCCGCAAGTGGTTCACGATCACGCTGCTCATGGGTACGGTCTTCGTCTGCGGCCAGGTCTACGAATACATCGGCCTGATCCGCGAGGGCGTCACACTGCCCGGATCTCCGTTTGGTTCGGTCTTCTACCTCACCACCGGTTTCCACGGACTTCACGTGACCTTCGGTCTCGTGGCCTTCCTGTTCATTCTCGTCCGCACGTACTACGTCAAGCGCTTCAACCACCAGCAGGCCACAGCAGCGATCGTCGTGTCGTATTACTGGCACTTCGTTGATGTTGTGTGGGTGGGTCTGTTCACGATGATCTACCTGATCCGCTAATCGCCAACAGTCGCACACCGCACGCTGACGGCAACGAACCACTTGAGTCGAGAGAGGTCACAGTGAACTCCATGGCAGCCCGCAGGAGGCACCCGGCGACACTGGTCGTGATGCTGCTGCTCGGCCTGCTCGTCACCGGCGTCATCTACGCCGCGGTCGACTCGGGCACCTCAGCACAGGCGGCCGACCAGAAGTGGTCCGAAACCCAGGTTGAGGCCGGTAAGAAACTCTTCGCTGAAGGTTGTTCCAGCTGCCACGGTCTCGGCGGCGGAGGTTCGTCTATCGCGCCGACCCTGATCGGATCGGGCGCGGCGGCCGTTGACTTCCAGGTCAGTACTGGCCGCATGCCGCTGGCGGCTCCGGGATCACAGGCTCCTGTCAAGGGGGTCATCTACAGTCAGGCTGAGATTGACGCCATGGCTGCGTGGGTTGCCTCACTCGCCCCCGGCCCGGCAGTTCCAAGCGACGCCATGCTCGACACCTCCAAGGCTGATTTGGCCATGGGTGGCGAACTCTTCCGCACCAACTGCGCCCAGTGCCACAGCTTTGCCGGCAAGGGTGGCGCCCTGAGTGACGGAACCGCCGCCCCCACACTGATGAACGCAACGCCACGTCAGATTTACACCGCCATGGTCACCGGTCCTGCCAGCATGCCGGTGTTCAGCAATGCCACTCTCACGATCGAAGACAAGCAGTCGATCATCAAGTGGATCGGCAGCCTGCAGGCCAACGACAACCCCGGCGGTCTTTCCCTGAGCCGACTAGGCCCCGTAACTGAAGGTCTGTTCGTCTGGATCGTCGGCCTCGGAGCGCTCATCATCGTCGCGATCTGGATCGGAGTGAAGGCCAAGTGAGCGACATCGCCACCCCCGGAACCACAGCGGACGAGCACGGCCACGACTCGGGCGACCTCGAGCTTCCCAACGGTCGGCCTGCTCCTGCGCCACTCCCCCACGAACCTCGCCGTGCCGACGTCGACCCCAAGGCTGCCCGCCGGGCCGAGCGCCAGGTATCCACGATGTTCTTGCTGGCCAGCCTGCTGGTCATCGCATTTATCGTGGCGTACATCGCGATCGACAAGAACGTTGTCATTGCGCTTCCGGTGATCGGCACCATGAGCGCGAGCAACCTCGCTCTTGGCCTCACCTTCGGCCTCGCTGTCTTCCTCATCGGTGCCGGCGCCATCCACTGGGCCAAGAAGTTGATGCCCGACGTGGAGGTCGTTCAAGAGCGTCACGTGCTCGAGAGCAGCCCTGCCGACCGCGAAGAAGCGATCAGCGTCTTCGATGCAGGTGCGCAGGAGTCAGGCTTTGGTTCACGCAAGATCATCAGGCGCACCCTGATCACCGCCCTTGCTCTGTTCCCATTGCCGCTGGTGATCATTCTGCGCGACTTGTGGGTCACGCCCACAGACTCCCCGAGTCCGAACGAATTGCTGTCAGAAACCATCTGGACCAAGGGCGAGCGCATCGTCACCGACGGCTCCTACCGGCCGATTCGTCCCGAGGACATCCCTGTGGGTGGCCTGGTCAACGTGGTTCCGGCAAGCCTAGAGAAGGTCGAAGAGGTCGAGGGTACCCTCAACGCACGAGCCAAGGCTGCCTCCATCTTGGTGCGCATGACCCCTGCCGAAATTCGTTCACAACAAGGCGGTTCGGCCGAAGAGCCGTGGGATGTTCATGGCATCCTGGCCTTCTCCAAGATTTGCACGCACGTTGGCTGCCCGATCTCGCTGTACCAGCAGCGCACTCACCAGTTGCTGTGTCCCTGCCACCAAAGTACGTTTGACTTGGCTGATTCGGCGAAGGTCGTTTTCGGTCCGGCTGCTCGGCGCATGCCGCAACTACCGATCACTGTCGACGCTGAGGGCTACCTCGTGGCGCGCAGTGACTTCCAAGAGCATGTCGGACCGAGTTTCTGGGAGCAGGGATCATCATGAGTGCCGTTGTGAAGGCCGGAGGCGCTGTCGCCGAGTACACCGACGAGCGACTGGGTATTGCGCCATTCATGAAGCGCAGCCTCAACAAGGTATTCCCCGACCACTGGTCGTTCATGCTCGGCGAAATCGCTCTGTACAGCTTCATCATCTTGTTGCTGTCGGGCACCTACCTCACCCTGTGGTTCAAGCCCTCGATGACCGAGATCGTCTACAACGGCTCGTACGTGCCGCTTGACGGCGTCAAGATGTCCGAGGCCTACGCTTCAACGCTGAACATCTCGTTTGACGTGCGTGGCGGCCTGCTCATGCGGCAGATTCACCACTGGGCGGCGCTGTTCTTCCTCGTCGCGATGACGGTTCATATGCTGCGTGTGTTCTTCACGGGCGCCTTCCGCAAGCCGCGTGAACTCAACTGGGTCATGGGCGCCGGACTACTGACGCTGGGCATCCTTGAAGGCTTTGCTGGCTACTCCCTGCCCGACGATTTGCTCTCAGGCACCGGACTACGCATCGCTGAGGGCATTGTGCTGGCGATCCCGATTATTGGAACCTGGGCATCGTTCCTGTTGTTCAACGGCGAGTTCCCCGGCCTCGACTTCATTCCACGTCTCTACACCGTTCACGTGCTACTGATTCCGGGCATCATTTTGGCGCTGGTCACAGTGCACTTGATGCTCGTGTGGCACCAGAAGCACACTCAGTACCCCGGCCCCGGCCGCACCGAGAAGAACGTCGTGGGCTTCCCCTTGCTGCCCGTGTACATGGCCAAGGCCGGCGGCTTCTTCTTCATCGTGTTCGGCGTGACGGCCCTGATGTCGGCCATCATCACCATCAACCCGATCTGGGCATTCGGCCCCTACACCCCCGACCAGGTGTCAGCCGGTTCACAACCGGACTGGTACATGGGCTGGCTCGATGGTGCCGTGCGGATTACGCCCAACTGGGAATGGAATATCGGCGCTTACAGCATCTCGTGGAATATCTTCCTTCCCGCGGTAGTGCTTGCGGGGGCTGTCTTCACCGTGATGGGCGCGTACCCATTCATCGAGCGTTGGGCGACAGGCGACAACCGCGAGCACCACATCCTTGACCGGCCTCGCAACGCCCCCACGCGCACTGCGCTGGGCGCGATGGCGATCGCCTTCTACGGAATGCTGTGGATCTCGGGCGGAAACGACATCATCGCCACCACCTTCGACCTGTCGATCAACACCATCACCTACGTGTTGCGAATCGCCATCTTCGTGGTGCCACCGATCATTTTCATCATCACCAAGCGCATCTGTCTGTCGCTGCAGCGCCGTGATCATGACAAGTTGCTGCACGGTATCGAGAGCGGCAACATCCTGCGCACGCCCGAGGGTGAGTTCATCGAAATTCACCTACCCCTCGGCGACAAGGAAAAGGCCAAGATCCTCGGCAAGGTCGACCACACTCCCATCGCCCTCGAGTCAGATGTCGATGAGAACGGCGTGGCCAACCCCAAGGGTCGCACCGCTCGACTCCGGGCAAAGTTCTCGCACTGGTTCTACGGTGACAACGTCTACCTCCCCACCGCTGCTGAGATTGAGGCCGCGGAGGCGCACGCTGCTCACGAATACCACGAGCAGCACTCGGTCATTGACGACTTCCGGGGTCTGGAAGTCACCTCGGAGCCGGTTCTTCACTCCCCCGCCATCGGCGGCCACGAGCCCAACGCACACGAGCACTGAGCGAGCTGCTCTGCCCCTGCGGGGCACATTTCCCACACGAGTACGGACCCACGCACGCCTACGTTCCGGCGGTGGCTGCATGCTGGCGACTATTCGGCGAGGTGCAGGCCGATGAGATGACTCGATTCGGCTATCCCCCGGCACACCGCCTCGTGGTTGACGCCTACATGGCGTCGCACCCCGGTGATGGTTCAGATCGGCGAGACCGTCAGTCGGTGGCGGTTCACCTCGTCGGGTTGGGTGGCACCTTCGAGCGCGGTTGGTCACACGAGACGACCCTCAAGGCGCTACGCGCCACGGTGGGCACTACCCGTGATTTCCCTCGGCTGACTCCGCCGGAGCCTGCTGCGAGCCTCACAGTGGCTTCTCTGGTGGGATGTGCGGACTTAACCGAGTACGACCAGCGTTCTTCACTCTGGGCACGGGCGGTGTGGGACTCCTGGAGCGAGCACCATGACGCGATTCGGGCCATGCTGCCGCACAAGTGAACGGACGCGCCTTTGGCAGCGCCAACGCGTGTCGATGCCCGCGTGATGGGCTTCAGTGTGCGCGAGGAACCTCGGCGTTACTGGCTGGAGCCCGAAACCCACGATGTGGTGACTTCGCCAGCCTTGGAATCCTTGAGCCAGTCAGCCCACTTCACGTTCCAGACGGTGATGCCGTTGTCGCCGGTGCCCATTTGCTTATCGTTGCCGACGTATTCGTACACGTCGCCCAGATGGCTGATGCCGTACAACCACGCCGCATTGTCGGTGCTCATTCCGGTGCAGCCGTGGCTGACGTTGTCATAGCCCTGCGATCCCTCAGACCACGGAGCAGCATGGAGGAATTCACCGGACCACGTCAGGCGCATCGCATACTCGACATTGAGCCGGTAGTACTCGGGACTCGTCGGGTCAGTGCCACCGGTCGCCGCGTCCATGATGCGGTTGCGTTCCTTGGTCATGACGACCTTGACACCCGAGCGAGTCTCGAATCCGGGCTTACCGGTGGTGATCGGAATCGTGCGGATGACCTTGCCGTTCTGGCGAACCACCAACGTGTGCTTGCGCATGTTCACCAAGCCGACGATGGAATCGTAGGTCGTGAAGGCGTAGGTGTGGTTGCGGTCTCCCCACACTCCCGGTGACATCTGCACGCCCACGAGCTGGGCCTTGACCACGATATGTATCTTGCCGGGCCAGTAGGTCTTCGGACGGAACTGTGCCTGCGTGTCAGACAGCCAGCGCCATGCTCCGACCACTGGCTTGCTGGTCAGCACCACGAGGTGCTTCTCAACGGCTGCCTTGTTTTCGACCGGGTCATCGAACGTCACAGTGATGGGGATTCCCGCACCAAACGTGGTGTTCGGTGAGGGATCGACGCCCGCAATGCCCGATGTGTGCTCGGGGACCAGAGTACGTACCTGCTCCCGTGTGGTCGTGGTAATTCCTTCTCGGTCAACGGCCGTGACGGCAACCACATACTTGCTGCCATATCCGGTGAGTTGATCGTTGGCGACCCAACTGCGATTGTCGGTGCTCAGCGCACCCTTCACGGGGTTGCCTGTGGCGTTGACGACCTTGACGGAGGTGATACGTCCTTTGTCAGCAACGACCTTGAGCCCCGAGCCCGGGACCACTGCCGTATCGCCGAGGGCGGGCGTGAACGTGAGTGTGGCGGTCGACTTCGGCGTGCTAGCGGCGCTCGACGAAAGCGAGACGTCCGTGAGTCCGGTCGTGAAGTTGTTGGTGGTACCGCACGCAGTGAGGGGCATCGCAGCAGCGGCCACACCGACGACGACCAAGAGACGTCCCCGCGTGAACCTCGACGCGCTGGGGAAGCGGTCCATCAGTACCTCACTCGTCATCATTGGCGGCGTTCACAGATCACACGACTTGGCTGAAAACCCACACGCTTTAGGTGCCCCTATGGTACGTGCCGGTGACCCATAGTGACGAACCCAGACACCCAGATGGGCGTGTCGCTTACAGGGTTCTGACACATGTCAGCGCGACTTTTCGCCCTCAGTCATACCGATGTCAGACCTGTGTCAGACTCCCCTCGTGAACTCCGACGACTGCGATTTCGACCTCACCGATGACGAACTCCGCGCAGCCCGCACCGTCAAGTGGGCCGTAGCACCCGAGCCGCAGATCGCCGCGTGGGTCGCCGAACTCGATGTGCGGCCGTGCCCCGTCGTTCTGGAGGCGGTTCAGGACGCCGTGTCACGCGGCACTTTCGGCTACTCCCCCTTTGACTCGCTCACCGGGCTGCCACACGCCACCGCCTCATTCCAGGCAACACGATTCGGCTGGGATGTCGACGCCGACCTTGTGGTGGGGTGTGGCGATGTCATGTCGGGGGTCGGCTTGGCACTGGATTACCTGTGCGAACCAGGCCCAGTCATCGTGCCGGTGCCCGCCTATCCACCCATGTTGGGGATCCTTCCCCTCAGCGGGCGCAGTGCCGTGCCCGTTCCCTTCACGCATCGTGGCGATTCGCCGGCATGCTTGGATCTGGAAGCTATCAATCACGCCCTTGCCCAGGGTGCCCGTACGGTGCTGCTCACGGCACCCCACAACCCGTTGGGCCGCGTGTTTACCCCGCAGGAATTGCTCGCGCTGCGCGATGTGGTGAACACCCATGGCGCGCGCGTGATCAGTGACGAAATCCATGCCCCCCTCGTTCTCCCGGGTGCCACGCACACGCCCTACGCCTCGCTTCCCGACACGGCGCACCATACGACGACGGTCACCGCTGCGTCGAAGGCGTGGAATATCCCGGGACTGAAGTGCGCACAGGTGATTGCCGGAAACGCCGCTGATGCCGCCGTGTTGCGTTCCCTGCCGTACATCGCCAACCACGGCACCTCACCTCTGGGAGTGGCGGCAACTCTGGCTGCCTACCGCGACGGTGGACCGTGGCTCGACAACGTGCTGGCGCATCTGGATCGCCAACGCACACTGCTGGACGAGCTGATGGCCACCCACCTGCCACATCTGCCCTACACCCGCATCGAAGCGACCTACCTGGTGTGGATTGATGTGCGACCCAGTGCGGCGCCCGACCCGGTACTGGCAGCGCGCGCGGCCGGCATTGAGATCAGTGCCGGAGCAGATTTCGGCGCAGGCTTCGAGGGGTTCGCCCGGCTGAACATTGGAACGTCCGCTGAACGTCTCGAGCGCATTGTGGCCGCGCTCGGCGCCGCATGGAGTTAGCCGGAACCCTCACACTCTGGGGCGTCTAAACGCGCTAGGAGCGCGCTTGGGTGCCCCCGATGGAGGGAAGGTCAGGGGGTCGGGGGGGCGGGCAGGAGGGGCGGGCAGGGGGGCGGGGGTAGTACGTACTAGTCGACGTCGACGTACGGCGGACGCAGGTACTCAAACACCATGCCAATAGCGGCAAACAACAGGGTGCAGAAACCAAACAGAATCAACCACCAGGTAAGGAACGCGACGCCCAGAGCCGTTGCCATCGCCCCGAGACCCACGACCAGCGGCCACCACGAGTGGGGGCTGAAGAATCCATAGTCAGGGTCGGCTTCACTGATTTCGGCGTCGAAGCGATCTTCGGGACGAACTCCCACTCGCTTGCCGGTGAACAGCGTGTAGAAGCCCACCAGACCGGCCAACCCTGCCGTGAGGGTCAGCGCGGTCGTTCCGACGATTTCGCCGGTGATGAACCAGTACACGATGGCAACGAGCGAATAGAAGAACGCCCCGCACGCGAAGAGCCAGCCTTCAACCTTCATGCGCCACTTCCCTGCTCGCTCGCCGCCGCCAACTCAGGGTGATCAAGAGCAGCGAGTTCGGGGTGATGAAGGTCGAATGCAGGACGCTCGCTGCGGATTGGAGGCAATTTCACGAAGTTGTGACGCGGAGGCGGGCAACTCGTGGCCCACTCGAGTGAACCGCCCCAGCCCCACGGATCGTCAACGGTGACCAACGGCGCATGCCGCCAGGTCTTGTAGACGTTCCAGAGGAACACAAGCGTCGACGCACCGAGCACGAAGGAGAAGACCGTCGAAATCTGGTTGAGCGTGGTGAATCCGTCGGACTCGGCATAGTCGGCGTAGCGACGAGGCATGCCCTCAGCGCCCAGCCAGTGCTGCACGAGGAAGGTGCCCTGAAAACTGATGAACACGAGCCAGAACTGCAACTTGCCCAGTCGCTCGTCCAGCATCCGGCCGGTCCACTTGGGCCACCAGAAGTAGAAGCCGGCGAACATCATGAACACGATGGTGCCGAAGATGACGTAGTGGAAGTGAGCCACGACGAAGTACGAGTCACTCACCTGGAAGTCGATCGGCGGGTTGGCGAGCAGGATGCCGGTGAGGCCACCGAAGAGGAAGGTGACCATGAAGCCGATGGTCCAGAGCATTGGCGTTTCGAACGTGATGCTCCCTCGCCACATCGTGCCAATCCAGTTGAAGAACTTCACCCCGGTAGGCACCGCGATCAGCATGGTCATGAAGGCGAAGAACGGCAGGTTCACAGCTCCGGTGACGTACATGTGGTGCGCCCACACGGCAACCGAGAGGCCAGCAATCGCGATGGTGGCGAAGACCAAGCCCTTGTACCCGAAGATGGGCTTGCGGCTGAATACCGGGAGAATCTCGCTCGCGACACCGAAGAACGGCAACGCCAAAATGTAGACCTCTGGATGGCCGAAGAACCAGAACAGGTGCTGCCACAACAGTGCACCGCCGTTAGAAGCCTCGAAGACCAGCGATCCGAACTTGCGGTCGACCTCGAGCACAACGAGTGCGGCAGCGAGCACGGGGAAAGCCATGAGCACGAGGACACTGGTGAGCAGCACGGTCCACGTGAAGATCGGCATGCGGAACATCGTCATGCCAGGAGCGCGCATGCAGTAGATGGTGGTGATGAAGTTGACACCACCGAGAATCGTGCCCACACCACCCATCGCGAATCCCATGATCCACAGGTCAGCGCCGACCTGCGGGCTGTTGACCGCGTTCGACAAAGGCGCGTAGAGGAACCAACCGAACGAAGCCGCTCCGCCGGGAGTGACGAAACTGATCATGACCGTGATGCCACCGAGCACGTAGAGCCAGTAACCCACCATGTTCAAACGAGGGAAGGCCACATCCGGGGCGCCGATCTGAAGGGGCATGACCGCGTTGGCAAAGGCGACGAACAACGGGGTGGCGAAGAGCAGCAGCAGGATTGAGCCGTGCATCGTGAACAGCTGGTTGTACTGCTCATTGGTGAGAATCTGCTGACCGGGCTGAGCAAGCTCGCCACGAATCAGCATGGCCATCGAACCGCCGATGATGAAGAAGATGAAGGATGTAATGAGGTACATGTACGCGATCGTCTTGTGGTCAGTGCTCGTAACCCATTTGACGAAGGTACGTCCGAAACGCTGCTGACGTGGGGCTCGCGGTGCGGGCTCTGCCACTGTGGAAATAGTGGGACGATCGCCGAGGGTTGTCATTCCGTCGCTCCCGCATCGTTGGTTCGGCCGGTTTCAATCATCCCGCTCTGCCCCTTCGCCTTGAGTGCGGCGATCCATGCTTCGAATTCAGCCTTAGGTACGACCCTGACTGTGAAGAGCATCTGTGAGTGATTAACTCCACAGAGTTCGGCGCAACGACCCGCGTAGACGCCAACCTTGTTAGGCGTGACCTCGAAAACGTTCTTGCGGCCAGGGAAAACGTCCATCTTGTAGAGGAACGAGGGAATCCAGAAGGAGTGGATCACATCCGGTGAGGTGAGTTCGAACTTCACCTTTTCGTCGACAGGAAGAACCAGTTCGGCACGCTGCTCGGGGCTTCCGACCGAGTACGCGCCCTGGTCGATGTAATTGAAAGCCCAGTTCCACTTGAAACCCACGACATTGACGGTGAGCGCCTGGTCGTTAGTGACCTTCGTAATCTCGGCCTGATCTCGGGCCGTGAAGTAGAACATCGTCATGATCATGATCAGCGGAGCGACCGTGTAGAGCATCTCGATCGGGATGTTGTACTTCGTCTGCTCAGGCATCTCGTTGCCACGACGGCGGAACGCGATGATGGCGATGATGATGAGGGCCCAGACAAGCACCCCGACAGACAGCGCAGCGATCCACGACATCTGCCACTGCTGCAGGATGATCGGCGCCTGCTCTGTTGCGGGAGCGGGGAATCCGCCTCGCTGCCAGGCTTCAATTTCCGACTGTGAACAGCCGGTTGCCACCAGTGCCACCAGTGCCAAAGCACCGGCCAGGCCGGCTACTCGGCGGGCACGCAGACGGCCCGATGCTGGACGCGTCTGCCGATCGACGGAGGGGGTGCTCACGCGCGTGTCCTCAGGGGCGGTCAGTGGTCCGCGAGTGCGGTCCGGCTCGGGTCAGACACTAGCGCAGAACCTCCCGTTCTGGGAGCCTCGGGTAGGGGTAGCGTCGTGTCTATGTCGGAGGTCGATCAGTGCCTGCTCGACACCTCGCGTGGGGGGCCGCTGAGCCCCGCCGCGATGCACACTTTGACGCTCTGCGGTAGTGCCGGATGGAGCGATCCGAGCGGGGTCTCATCGCAGTCGCGGCGGGCCAGTGATCTGCTTTCCGCGGCGCACAATTCGTTGGCCAGCAGTCTGGCTCCGCTCACCGCGTCGACTGTGCTGATCCGACCAGGTGGAGGCCATGCACTCGCCGACGCGCTCACGGGACTATTGGCTGGAGTCAGCACGCCCGACGCCACCGCAACTTTGGTCGTGACAGCCATCGATCACTCGGCCACTCTGCGGGTGGCTCGATGGTGGCGCAGTCAGGGCCATCCAACCATCACCATCGGAGTCGATGCCTTGGGGCACATCGACGCCCAGGCACTGCTCGAGGCGGCGCTCGTTACGGGACCAACTGTGGTCTGTCTGCAGTTGGCCAACGGCGAGGTAGGAACCCTGCAGGATGTCGCCGCGATTGTTGAACAGCTCTCGGCGGCCGGAGTGCCAACAATGCTCGATGTCACCGCAAGCGCCGGACGCATTTCCATTCCGGGGGGCTGGTCGGTGCTCGCTGCCGACGCGGTGTCGTGGGGCGGACCCCGAGGTACGGGGGTGCTTGTCGTCGCTGCTGGATCCCCCTGGCGAGCGCCCGAACCAGCGATCGCCAGTGAACAGCCCGTATCACTCATCGTGGCCGCGGCGAGTGCTCTCGAGGCCGCTGAAGCCGAGCGCGCAGTCGAGTCCGCACGGGCGTGGGCGCAGATCGCGCGCATTCGCGACGACGTACAGCGCCACATTCCCGACGTGGTCATCGCCGGCGATCCGCAGCGTCGACTTCCTCATGTGCTCACCCTCTCGGCGCTCTACGTCGATGGTGAGTCACTTGTGCGGGCCCTGGATGAACGGGGCATCAGCGTCGGCAGTGGTTCGGCCTGCGCGAGCGATTCAGGAGAGCCGAGCCACGTGCTCGCCGCGATGGGCGTGCTCACTGGCGGGAACGTTCGCCTCTGCCTGCCGCTCGGTTGCTCCGACGCCGCCATCGACCGTTTCATCTCGGCGTTTCCTGCCGCGCTCGCCGGATTGCGCGAGGCCGCCCCGATTCCGAGCGTCGACGGCGGGGTCGCCTCGCCAGGTCCCACGGTGCAAAATGACGCCATGGACGCCACCGCAGAACCTCAGGCTTGGTACGACGAACGCGGCAGTCGGTGCCCTGCACCTGTCATCGCTTTGGCCCGCGCGGTGTTCGTTCGCCCACCCGGAACAGTCGTCGCGGTCATGGCGTCTGACCCGGCGGCCGAGACCGACATTCCCGCCTGGTGTCGGCTCCGCGGCGCCGAGTACCTCGGCACGCGCCCACCTCGCGACGGCGGCGACGGTTTGGCCTACCTCGTGCGCACTCCACTTCAGTCGTAGGGGCTGCCGCTGACACCGCACGCTCTGCCCCTACTCACCGACGGCTACTCACCGAGTGCGGGGGGCAACTCGACAGCGCGCGCAACGCGCAGCAGGTACTCGCGTCGCGGAATCTCAATCACCCCGAGGCTCGCTAAATGGTCTGAGCGCCACTGCACATCAAGCAAACGGCCCTCCTGCGGAACGCCGGTGCGCAATTCGGTGACGAGGCGCACGAGTGCGACCTTGGACGCATCGCGCGCGTGATGAAACATCGACTCCCCGGCGAAGAGGCCACCCACTTCAATTCCGTAGAGACCGCCGACGAGCTCATCGCCATCCCACACTTCCACCGAATGCGCCCAGCCCATCCGATGCAATCGGCCATAGGCGTCACGGATCTGCTCATCGATCCAGCCAAGAGGCCTTGTCGGATCTCCGCACTCTCGCACGACATCATCGAATGCGTGGTCGACAGTCGTGCGATACCGACGACAGGATTTGGCCAACGAACGTGTCACCCGCAATTGATCGAGCGGCAGGATTCCACGCGGATCCGGTGACCACCAGCCAATGGGCCCACCAGGTTCAGTCGGCATGGGGAACAAGCCACGACCGTACGCGTCGACAAGAGTCTCGGGCTCAAGATCGGCGCCTATCCCGATCACTTCCTCACCATCGGGCGCGTCCCCCGGATCGGGCAGGGTCCACCGCGACGGATCTAGGGGCTGCATGACTGGACTTACTGCTGTGGGCCGGCCAGATGCGGCGCGACGTCAGCGGCGGCCTCGGAACCGTAGGCGGCACCGAGTCGCGTGAGGAAGTGCTGCTGAGCCAGTTGATATTCCTGAGTACCGATTGTCTCGATCACGTACGTTGCCAGCATCGAGCCCACCTGCGCGGACCGTTCGTACGTGAGCCCCCACGCGATTCCTGCGAGGAAGCCTCCCCGGAATGCATCGCCCACTCCGGTGGGGTCGGCCTTGCGCTCCTCTTCAGGGCAGGTCACGTGCAGCGATTCAGCACCGCGCTGCTCGATGCGAGCTCCGTTCTTGCCGAGGGTGGTGACTTGCACTCCCACGCGGTCGAGCACCTCGGCGGACGACCAGCCCGTCTTTTGTTCGATCAGAGCCGACTCGTATTCGTTGGTGAACAGGAAGGCGGCACCTTCAATCAACTGGCGGATCTCGGGACCTTCCATCCGCGCCAACTGCTGGGAAGGATCAGCAGCAAAGGCGAACCCGCGGAATCGACACTCGTCGGTATGCCGCATCATCGCGGCAGGATCGTTGGCTCCGATGAGTACGAGATCAAGTCCACCTACACGCTCGGCCAGCGGAGCAAGTTCGATTTCGCGCGCCTCACTCATGGCCCCTGGGTAGAAGGAGGCAATTTGGTTCTGCTCAGAGTCGGTCGTGCAGATAAAGCGCGCGGTATGCCGCACTTCGCTGACGTGCACCGATTCGGTGTCTACTCCGTGACGCTCGAGCCACGAGCGATAATCGGCAAAGTCAGGACCGACTGCTCCAACGAGGATCGGCCGCAGACCCAAGCAGCCCATTCCGAACGCGATGTTGGGCGCGACTCCACCGCGACGGATTTCAAGATCGTCGACGAGGAAGGACAACGAGACCTTGTCGAGTTGGTCGGCCACCAGCGAGTCGGCGAATCGGCCGGGAAAACGCATCAAGTGGTCTGTGGCAATTGACCCGGTGATAGCGATCTGCACGACAAACTCCTACGGCCGTAGTTCAAGGACCGTGCAAGGTTATCGGGCTTGGCCTGGCTCGCCGCGACAAGTCAGAACTAGGTCGTCCCTTTGCTCACACTCCACCAGTTCCGTTTCCGAACTGATGCGGCGCTTTAGTTGAAGGAGTCACCGCACGCACACGAACCCGTGGCGTTGGGGTTGTCGATGGTGAAGCCCTGCTTCTCGATCGTGTCAACGAAGTCGATCACGGCACCGGTGAGGTACGGGGCACTCATCCGGTCGGTGACAACCTCGACGTCGTCGAAGGTGGTCACCACATCACCGTCGAGTGACCGGTCGTCGAAGAAAAGTTGGTAGCGCAGGCCTGAGCATCCACCAGGCTGCACGGCAACGCGCAAGGTCAGGTCGTCGCGACCTTCCTGATCGAGCAACGCGCGCACCTTGGACGAGGCGACGTCAGTGAGCACGATGCCATCGGCGGTGGGGGCGCTGGTCAGGTCGGTGCTGGTGGTGTCAGCGGTCATCAGGTGTTCTCCTGCTCGGGTGTCGTTCGGATCGGGTGATTCGACATCGTTCGGGTGGATCTTCGAACATGTGAGGCAACGTCGTCCGAGCGACGGCTATTCCAGTGTACCGGCGTGATTGCCGATCAGCGCCTTGGACGCTCGCAGGCGCAATTTCCTCGTCACTGCGTTCACTGACGCAACTTCCTGGTCACACCCCGCCTGCTCCCTCGTTGCCACGCGAATACTCAGCCCCCGCCCCAGGTACCCGCAGCACGCTCCGCGAGGTCGGCCAGGCGCTCGGCATGAGTGATCGGGCTCGCCGAATCTCCGCTGATCTCCGCCACCTCGAGGGGGCGATCAACCACGCCGAAGGCAGCGCTCACCCCGATGGCGGCATACTCACGCCGGCCAACGTCGACCCTGCCAGCGAGAACGACGACGGGTCGGCCCTGCTCCAGCGCTGCCGCCGCAACTCCGCTGACCACCTTGCCCCGCAGGGATTGCCAGTCGAAGGAGCCCTCACCCGTCACCACAACGTCAGCAGTCGCAATTCGATCGTGTAAACCGACCTGCTCGAGCACCGTGGCAATTCCAGGGACCCGGGAGCCACCCAAAGCGAGCAGGGCGAACCCCACGCCACCGGCAGCCCCTGCACCGAGCGCAACCGCCGGGTCGCGACCGTCGGGTCGTCGACCCACAGCAACAGAGACCGCGGCCACCGCGTGCTCCAACGCATCAAGTTCGACGGGCAGCACCCGGGCGGGGTCGGCGAACTTCTGGGCCCCGAAGCCGAGGGCGGCACCCCGTGCACCGAGGAGCGGGCTGTCGACGTCGGAGGCGACGATCAGGTCGACCCCGTCGACCAGCAGCCGCGCCGGCGCAAGGTCGAAGGTCGCAACAACTCCTACCGCACCCCCACCTGCGAGCATGGCGTCAGAAACATCCTCACCGGCCGCATTCCTTGCGATCGCTCCAAGCCGCACCAGCATTCCGGCGCCAGCGTCACAGACCGACGATCCGCCCAGCCCCACGATGATGCGCTCAGCCCCAGCGGCAACGGCCGCCCGGACGAGATCGCCCATACCCGCACTCGTCGTGCGGCTCGGATCGCGCTGCTCGCGCGGCACGAGATGCAGTCCCACGGCTTGCGCAGACTCGACGTAGGCAGTGTTCTCAACGAGGAGGAACTGAGCGGGCACCGGCTCACCTAGTGGCCCGGTCACGGCGACATCGATCAACCGTCCCCCGCGTGAGGCTTCAATCACGTCAACGAATCCAGGTCCGCCGTCGGAAAGTGGCACCTGGACAATTTCGTCATCGGGGCACCGTCGAAGCCATCCGTTGGCCATCGCTTCCGCGGCTTGAACTGCCGAGAGAGTTCCCGTAAAGGAATCAGGAGCGATCATGACGCGCACGACGCAACCGTAGCGTGACAGACTGAGCACTATGTCTGAGGCGTTTACTGAGCCCGCACCTACTCCGCTCACGCTGCTGCTCCTAGGCCGCGATTCCGACACCGCCAGCGAACGTGGCGTGTCATGTCCCGGTGACCTGCCGCCACCCAGCGACGCCGACCTTGTCGCTCGCGCTGCCACAGCGAAGGCCGCACTCGGCGATCGAGTGTTTATTCTCGGGCACCACTACCAGCGTGATGAAGTCATCGCCTTTGCCGATGTGACAGGCGACTCCTTCAAGTTGGCGCAGCAGGCAGCGGCCCATCCCGAGGCCGAGTACATCGTCTTTTGCGGCGTGCACTTCATGGCCGAAAGTGCCGATATTCTCACCGCCGATACGCAGCATGTGGTGCTGCCCGATATGGCTGCTGGCTGCTCCATGGCCGACATGGCAGCGGCGAGCCAGGTCGACGACTGCTGGCGCCGGCTTGAATCGGCGGGCGTTGCTGATGTCACGGTGCCCCTGACCTACATGAACTCCACGGCGGCGATCAAGGCCTTTACTGGTCGCCACGGTGGCACCGTGTGCACGTCGAGTAATGCCAAGCGCGCCATGCAGTGGGGTTTCGAACAGGGCGAAAAAATTCTGTTCCTTCCCGATCAGCATCTAGGCCGCAACACGGCAGTACTCGATCTTGACCTGCGTCTGGATGACTGCGTGCTCTACGACCCGCACAAGCCCGGTGGGGGCCTCACCGACGACCAGTTACGCGATGCGCGAGTCATTCTGTGGAGGGGTCACTGCTCCGTGCACGGCCGCTTCACTGTCGATTCAGTTGCCGAAGTGCGCGAACGTATTCCTGGCGTCACGGTGATGGTGCACCCCGAATGTCAGCACGAAGTCGTGACAGCCGCTGACCGCGTGGGTTCGACCGAGCAGATCATTGCCGCTGTCGAGGCCGCCGAGTCTGGCACGAGTTGGGCGCTGGGCACCGAACTCAACCTCGTTCGCCGACTCGCTCTCGCGCACCCTGACAAGCAGGTGGCATTCCTTGACCGAGCGGTGTGTTACTGCTCGACGATGAACCGCATCGACCTCCCCCATTTGGTGTGGGCGCTTGAGCACTTGGTCGAGGGCCAGGTCGTCAACCGCATCACCGTCGATTCCGATACAGCGCACTGGGCACGTGTGGCACTTGAACGCATGCTGGCGCTGCCAGGAACCCCCGCCGCACCTGCGTCACACGACTAGCGCGCACTCACACGGCACCCCATTCACGCGCCGTCGCGACCGCGCAATCGATCGGTCTCGCGCCGTTCGCGCTTGGTGGGCCGGCCCGATCCTCGCTCGCGAATCACCACCTGCGCGCGCTCCTCGCGAGGCGGAGGTGGTGGCGTGCGATCGTCGTACTGCAGCACAGCAAGCGCAGCGCTCGTGCGCTTGGTGATCAGGCCCCTGACCACCACGATTCGCTCGCCACCGCGAGTGAGCGCCCGCACAGTATCGCCAGTTCGCACGAGGTGTGCCGGCTTGACGCTCGCGCCGTTGACCTTGAGGTGACCGGCACGGCAGGCCGCCGTTGCGGCAGACCGTGTCGGGAACAGGCGTACTGCCCACGCCCACGCATCCAGTCGCGCGGATTCGACGGGAGCCGGCGCTGCCATCAGAGCTCGAACGAGTTACTCGCCGGCGGGCTTCTCCTCGATCGCTGCTGGCGCAGCACTTGCGGCGATTTCGCCCTTGAGTTTGGCAAGGTCATCTTCGACCTGATTGGAACTGGCCATGCGCTCAAGTTCAATGGTGATGCTGTCCTTCGACGTACCCGTGGGGTCATCGAGTGCACCTGATGCCATCAACTCGTCGAGGGCAGTAGCTCGTGCCTGCATCGACTGGGTCTTGTCCTGAGCCCGCTGAATGGCTTCACCGACATTGCCCAGCTCCGAGGAGATTCCGGTGAACGCTTCGTTGATGCGCGTCTGCGCCTCGGCGGCACTGTAGGTGGCCTTGATCGTTTCCTTCTGGGTACGGAAGGCCTCAACCTTGGCCTGTAGCGCTTGGCTGGCCGCGGTGAGCTTTTCTTCTTGCCCCTGAAGATCGGCCAACTGGGTCTGCAGGTCAGCAATCTGAACCTGAATGCCGCTGCGGCGAGTCAGTGCTTCGCGGGCGAGGTCTTCACGACCGCCGGCGAGTGCCGCCTTCGCCTGTGTTTCGAGCTTGTTGGCCTGACCGTCGAGTGACTGAATCTGCAGTTCGAGGCGCTTGCGTGAGGTGGCGACGTCGGCCACTCCACGGCGAACCTTCTGCAGCAACTCCAGTTGCTTCTCGTACGAATAGTCGAGGGTCTGACGTGGGTCTTCAGCCTTGTCGAGCATGGCGTTGGTCTTGGCTCCGAAGATGATCTTGATGCGGTCCCACAAACCCATGAACTGTCCCCTTTCACAACGGGGGCCGCCGGATGCGGCCAACCGTGACCACGCCGCCACTGAGCGGGGTGGTCCGAGAGTTACCTTACGCGGTCATGGCGCGCCGAGGGAGACCTAGCACCGATCCCCTAGGCTGACGCTCATGTTCGGACGTAAGGGTAAAGACGCAGCTGACCAGGTCATCGAGCCGGCCACTGCGGTCAAACCCGATGGCAAAGGTCGGCCCACTCCCACTCGGAAAGAGGCCGAAGCCGCCCGCAAGGCCTCAATTAAGGTCCCTTCCGATCCCAAGGAAGCCAAGAAGGCCCTGCGCGAACGCGATCGCGAAGCGCGTGCCGCCGACCGGGCCGCGTTGATGGCCGGCGATGAGCGTCGCCTGCCCGCGCGCGACGCGGGGCCTGCACGGTCGATGGTTCGCAATGCCGTCGATGGTCGCCGGTCAGTCGGCGAAATCTTCATCCCCGTTGCCATTCTTGTGCTGCTCTCCGGATTTCTGCGCAATGACCTGATCATCAAAATCACCTACTACGTATGGGTGGTGATGCTCGCCCTCGTCGTGCTCGACGTCATCTGGATCATCCTGCAACTCCGCAAGAAGGCCAAGGCAGAATTGCCTGACACTGCGCTCAAGGCTGGCGACTATCTCTATGGGGTCATGCGTTCGTTGACCTTGCGTCGCCTGCGCATTCCGCCGCCCAAATTCCGATCGGGTGGGCGCCCTGTCGAACCCAAGGCTCCGAAGGCACCGAAGGATTCGTAGTTCGGTTTTTACGTAGTTCGAATTCACCGCGCCTGACCGCCGACGAGCGGCACCCTCCTCAGATGCACACACGAGCATGCGAGCACTACGCTGACCGCATGGAACATCGCCACCTCGGCCGCAGCGGCCTCCTTGTCAGCGAACTCATCTACGGCAACTGGATCACTCACGGTTCGCAGGTCGAGGAAGACGCCGCGCGCGCGTGCGTCAATGCCTCACTCGATGCGGGTATCACGACCTTTGACACCGCTGACGTCTACGCCGGAACTCGCGCCGAAGAGGTGCTCGGCCGTGCGCTGAAGGGCCAGCGCCGCGAAGGGCTTGAAATCCTCACCAAGGTGTACTGGCCAACCGGTCCTGGCGTCAACGACCGTGGACTGTCACGCAAGCACATTATGGAGAGCATTAACGGGTCGCTGCGCCGCCTTCAGACCGACTACGTCGATCTCTACCAAGCGCACCGGTACGACTACGCCACTCCCCTCGAAGAGACGTTGCGCGCCTTTGACGACCTCGTTCGTCAGGGCAAGGTTCTCTACGTCGGGGTGTCGGAATGGCGTGCAGAGGAGATCCGGGCCGCCATTGAGTTGGCCGAGCAGATGGGATTCGATCGCTTGGTGTCGAGTCAGCCGCAGTACTCCATGCTCTGGCGAGTAATTGAGGCCGAGGTCGTGCCGACCAGTATTGAACTCGGACTAGGGCAGATCGTCTGGTCGCCCCTCGCTCAGGGAGTGCTCACCGGCAAGTACCTTCCGGGAGCTGTGCACCCCGAAGGTAGCCGCGCCACCACCGAAGATGGCGACCGATTCATGACGCGCCTGTTGGCCGACGAGGTGCTGCAGGCCGTACAAAAGTTGCAGCCCATTGCCAGTGACCTCGGTATGTCGATGGCGCAACTTGCCTTGGCATGGGTGCTGTCGAAGCCGGGCATTTCCGCGGCGATTATTGGCGCAACTAAACCCGAGCAGGTTATCGACAATGTGCGGGCCGCCGGTGTGACGCTTGACGCCGAGACGTTGACACTCATCGATCAGGCACTAGGCAATGTTGTGATTACCGATCCCGTTGAGACGAAGTCGCCGCCCACGCGTCCCTAGTTCGGATCGGCGGGGTGCAGGTTCATCCCCGCGTACACGACCCGATCGCCTTCCAGAAGTGTCACGGAATCGACACCGTGGTCAAGCAGTTCACGCCACGTCTCACCGATCCACGATTCGGCGTCAGCCTGAGTCGGGAAGGTCGGGGAAGGGTCAGCGGTGCATTCCGCTGCACTGTTGTATTGCCAGGTCCAAGACACAACGCTGATGTTACGCGCTTGCTGTTGGGAGTCCCATGGCTGGTCCGATCACTGTCTGATGTCACCAGAACTTCCCACACAGGTGTAAGCGCCCCGGTTCACGCACCTGTCTCGGCAGTCGCATGTCTGCAGTAACATCTCCGTACTGAGTTGAGCATTCACCCCGAGGAGCATCCGATGAATCCCACACCCGCTGACGAGGGCATCGCAACCGAGGCGCCTTCTGACGCAAGCCCCTCAACCCGCTCCAAGCGGCGAACCCGCCGCCTGAGCATCATCGGTGCCCTCGCACTGATACTCATCGCGGGCGCCGTGCTAGTCGGAATCAAATCCACCGGCGCCAGATCCGGGGCAATCAATATTTCCAGTATCAGTTGCCTTTATCCGGCCAGTACAGGCGCGCATGCTGAAAACGAACTCCGCTGGAATGACACCACCGATACTACCGGCGGAGATTTCTTCGTCAGATATACAAACAGCACCGTTGCGCCTCTGAAGTGGGATGGCCATCACGTAGCCGGATGGTCGGCAGCCACCATGTTCACCTCGGACAGCGGCTACCCCGCGGCACATGTCAAAAGTCTAGATGGGCTCGCACACACCGCATGGCATTTCGATATCACCTACAAAGCGCCGGGAGCCACCACGTACGCGGCCTACGGTGGTCGAACCTGCTGACGTGCACTTGTTCGTCCGCGCGCTGCAACCCCGCACGCGGACGCCGACCTCTCGACCTGCGGCACCCCACGGCAACGCTGTGACCAAGCCGGCACTGGACCCGCAGCACCGAAAGTGATTGACTGGCGTCGCACCATGAAGACACACAATTGAACAAAGGTTCCGAGATCCAGGGGAAGCCGGTCTAAGTCCGGCGCTGACCCGCAACCGTAGGTTGACTGCCCGTGGCAGCCAACGAGCCGGAGCACCTGGCGGAACCA
>CAIYMF010000344.1 GCA_903927265.1 uncultured bacterium
GCGTGACCGGTGCCTTCACCTGATCGATGAGTTGACCCCAGCCCTCAATGATCATGGCGGCTCCCTGAGTACCGGGATTGATCTCAATCAACTCCACGAGTAGCGAGTCGCCAGGCTCGGCTCCCTCAACAGCAATCGGACCGGTCGCAGCGTTCACCATCGACAAATCGATGATGTCGGCCGTGATGGCCTCGCTCGTGACCTGACCGTGAAAGCAGTCGTTTGTCTCGACTCGAATGACCGCCCCGGGTTGCACCGTGGCGACCGGTGCCATGTTCGGGGAAAACTCCCACACAAACTGGTCGCGGCCGATCTCAAGCTCAGGTACGGGGGAGGGCATACAGACTCCTTCATCGGGTGGGCTCAGTCTGCTGGTGCCTCGCGCGCAGCGCAACCACGGCCGTACTGTAGCGATGTGATGTCGAGCCCGGTGGCCATGCTGGCGGTGTTCGCCGTGTGCGCGGCGATTTCGCTGGCGGCCAGTGCCGTGCTCATCGTGCGCATCGAACGACTCGGTCACCGTTTCGGGGTGACCGAAGCGGTGCTGGGACTCGCGGCCGCAGTCGCTGCCGACGCCCCGGAAATCACGTCTGCCGTCACGGCGCTGGTGCGCGGTCAGCGCGATGTCGGGGTGGGCGTCATCCTGGGCGCCAACGTCTTCCAACTTGCCGCGCTCTTGGGTCTGGGCGCCGTCGTCGCCGGAGGCATCGTTCTCGATCGACGCGTCGTGGCATTCGAAGGAGCAGCCGCACTGTGGATCGCACTCGTCGCACTGGCCGTGGTCGGTGGGGGAGTGGCGCCATCACTCGGACTCATCGCAGCGTTGCTCATTTTCGTTCCCTACGTCGTCGTCTCGTCGATGAGTGCCGAAAGGCGTGCGCGATTGCCGATTCCTGCGCGATGGAGGGGTGGCGTTGAAGAGGCGATCCAAGAAGAAGTCGAATCGATGGATGCGGTCGAGGAGGCGATCGAGGAAGCCACCGGCGACCTGCGGGTGAAGGTCGGCAGTCGTCGCGACGGGCTTGTCGCCGCGATCGCGCTCCTCGCCGTGATTGCAGCAAGTGCGGTACTGGAATGGTCGGCGTCGTCGCTGGGTAAGGAATGGGGAATTCCTGACATCGTGCTCGGCGCCATCGTGATCGCAGGAGTCACCAGCGTTCCCAACGTCGTCGCGGCGATCTACCTCGCTCGCAAGGGGCGCGGGGCGGCGACGCTGAGTGAAGCGATGAACAGCAACCGCATCAACACACTTGTCGGCTTCTTACTGCCTGCCACGTTGATGGGACTCGTGATTTCAGCCGCAGGCGGCGCTGGCCTGCTGGCGATTTGGTACGTCGTCATGACGGCGGGAGTGCTTGGCTTTGCCTACCTGCGCAAGGGAATCAGTCGTATCGCGGGCTTTGGAATCATTGCGGTGTACGTGGTGGTCGTCATCACGCTGATTCGCTAAAGCAGTTCGGCCTCAACATCGCTGAGTGCCGCATCGAGAATTTCCAGCAATGTTGCCACTTCCTCGTGAGTAATCGTCAGTGGTGGCGCAATCAACACAGCGTCGTTGAATCCGCCGGTCGCGGGATACACCAGCAGGCCGCGCGCCGTCGTCGCCGTTGCCAACCGCGCCGCAAGCATTCCCTGAGCAAGTGGCGGCGAGGGAAGTGACGCGTCGAGTTCGATCGCTTGCAGCATGCCTAGCCCGCGCGCATCGGCCACGAGGGGATGCACCGCCTGCAGGGCGCGCAATCCTTCTGCCAGTGGCTCGGCCGCGTCACGTCCGCGCGCGATGACATCCTCATCCACGATCACGTTGAGCACAGCGAGCGCAGCAGCGGCCACGAGTGGATTTCCGGAGTACGTGTGGCCGCCCTTGATGCGCCCTGAACCCTGAATCAGCGCGTTGAGCACGCGCTCGTCAAGCGCCACAGCGGCGATGGCTGCGTAACCCGAACCCAATCCCTTTCCAAACGCGACGATGTCTGCGTGCACTCCCCAGTGTTCA
>CAIYMF010000345.1 GCA_903927265.1 uncultured bacterium
AGCAGTGCCTTGCCCTCCATCACAGGAAGGGCGGCCATCGGCCCGATGTCACCGAGTCCGAGCACCGCGGTGCCATCAGTAACGATGAGTACCGTGTTGCCCTTCCACGTGTAGTCATAGGCGAGCGCAGGGTTCTCGGCGATCGCTTGCGACACGCGTGCCACGCCGGGGGTGTAGGCGAGGGCCAAGCCCTCCATGTCACGGATTCGCACCGCCGGACGTACCTCGATCTTGCCCCCGCGGTGCAGTGGAAATGCAGGGTCAATGGCGAACGTCGCCGGGTCGATGGCCACGAGAAACTCCGTTCAGAGGTCTACCGAGAAAGACTGTCGTCTCAGTCTGCCACTGCGCTTTTGACGCGCTTCAGCGCCCGCCAGTATCGCCAGCGAACCACACCCAGTAGGTCTTCTCCCTGAACGGCGCCGAACACCCACGAGTCATGACTGCCAGTGGAATTGTCGCCTTCAAGCCAGAAACCATCGCTCTCGTGCGCGGTGAGTCGCTTGACCACCAGGGTTTCTGGACGGTCTGGCCGACGCGCCACCACCACATCGCCGACCTGCACCTGGGCACCCCATTTTACGAGGCAGCGGTCACCTGGCTTGAGGGTCGGAAGCATCGAATCGCCTTCGACAATGACGCGTCCCCACCCGCTCTGGGCGGTCACGATCGCTCGCCGTCATGCTGGCGGGCGACCGTTGGCTCCCGAGGAACAAGGCGCGAGGCAACCGACACCCCCAGAGATTATCGGAATCGGCGATGTACTCGTGGCGCCGTAACCGTGAGGGCCGCGCCACCACGAAAAACGAGCGTGAACGTGCTTAGAATTGTCGGCCGCACTGGCAACCCGAGCATTGAGGAGCCCCGATGGAACAGCCCGAAGACGATCAATTCCACGAGGGGTTGTCGCGTCGCGGATTCCTCACGGCAGCCGCCGCCACCGCCGGAGTGGCAGCGCTCGCTGCGTGCAGCCCCTCCCCCAACCTTCAGTCGGGGGCCTCGGCCTCAGGAGCCGCCTCCGTCACGACCACTGGCGCCGTCGACGTACGACGCATCACGCCGCCGAAACTCGACAACGCTCGGTTGGGCAAGCACGTTCTGTGTTACCGCCCCCTGCGCAAGGGCTCACCTAACCTCAGCGTCGAGACGGTCGGCACGACGGTGGTGGCCCATGACTACGGACATGGCGGAAGCGGCTGGACGCTTGGGCCTGGCTCAGCCAAGTACGTCGTCGATCTAGCACAGGCCTCACCGCAGGGTGCCGCCGTCGCCAAGGATGCGCCCATCACAGTCGTGGGCGCCGGAGTGATCGGACTGTTCACGGCCTACGAATTAGTGCAACGCGGTTACACGAACATCACCGTGATGGCTGAATCCTTTGATGACCTCACGTCACACAACGCCGGTGGCCTGCTCGCTCCGGTGTCGATGGACAACAACCCGGAAATGCAGAAGACCATCGACCAAATCGGCATCGACGCGTACAAGTTCTATGCGTCGATCGCCAACGGAACTCAGCCGGACTTCAAAAAGGGCGCCGTAGTCGTGCCGGCCTATTTTGAAGACCGCGAGCACTCTGGGCTTGAGCCGTATGTGGGTCAGGTCATGCAGCCAGCGAAGGACGTCGTGCTCGACTTCGGCAATGGAACCACCCGCCCGATGGTCTCGTACGACGACGGAATCTTCATGGACACCGCCGTGATGATGAAGGAATTGACTGACTACCTCAAGCCGAGGGTGCAGTTTGTGCAAAAGAAGGCCACCGACTTCACAGCCCTCGGATCACCCATGGTGTTCGACTGCACCGGTCTGGGCGCCGGCGCCCTCAACGACGATGCCGAGATGGTGTCGGTTCAAGGTCACCTGGTCATGCTCAAGGATCAGGTTCCCGCCGACCTACAGTCGATGATTCTCGTCTACTTCGACGAGGGCACCACGAAGTCAGGCCAGAAGATCAAGCGCTCGTTCTACATCTTCCCCAAGCACCTGCTCGACTCCGGCCCCAACGATGTCGGGGTGGTGGGGGGCACGTTCATCGAAGGTGGAACTCCCGAGACCCCGAACCTCGACGAGTTCGACACCATGATGACCGCCGCCCGCAATTTCTACGGAATCTAGGCATTGCAAGGAATTTGAAGGACTCATTCGCCACGGCCCCACACTGCGGAGCCCCCGCATCGGCGCTAGGCTTCGTCACGATGTCGATCCCGCTTACTGGAGGACTTATGCGCTCGCTGTTCGCCCCCATCACCACCGTTCATGCTCACTGCGACCTGCCCTGCGGCGTGTACGACCCCGCCCAGGCCAAGATCGAAGCTCAGTCGGTCAAGGCGTGCATGGAAAAGCACAACGCCTCAGACGACCACGACTTCAAGGCTCGCGCCATCTCCATCAAGGAGGCACGCTCGACCATGGTCAAGGAGCACCTGTGGGTGCTCTGGACCGACTACTTCAAGGCACCTCACTTCGAGAAGTACCCCAACTTGAACACCTTGTTCAACGAGGCCACCAAGCTTGCTGGTGCTGGCGGCACCAAGAGCACCAACGACGTCGCCGTCGCTGACGCACTGCTGGCGAAGATCGACGAAATCGCCGAAATCTTCTGGGAGACCAAGAAGGCGTAGTTGTCGTACTGAAGGCCCCTGTCCGGAGAGATGCGGACGGGGGCCTTCAACGTCGTGGGGTCCGGATCCTGCAGCAGCCCTCCGGCGTCTGCGTTCTTCCCCCTATATTTACTGCAATTTTCTCCCTAAAACCTCTGCATTCTTCCCTCTTTCTGCTTGACCGGATGATCGCCACAGCCGGCGCCGTCGTGCTTGAGGGACCCAATGCATGCGGCAAGACCGATACGGCATTGAGAAGCGCGTCGAGTTCAGTGCGTTTCGATGTCGACCCAACATCCCGCGAGACCGTCTCGATCGACCCCTTCCTCGTCCTTGAGGGTGCGACCCCACGCCTGCTCGACGAGTGGCAGCGGGCTCCCGAGGTGTGGGACGCGGTTCGTCGCGCGGCAGCCCGCGGGGATGCGCGTGGGGTCGGGCGGCTCGCCGGCCAGCACGATCTCTTCCTAGCCCTCGATTTCCGGCACCACCGAGAGCAGCGCCTTCGATTAGGGGTGCTGCGGCGCCAACGACAGCCTGCCCTTGAGTGGTGTATCAACCGCCGGCACCTAGGTCACCCACTGCACGGGTGGCACCTCCACCAACTTCACGCCTTCTCCCGTCGACGGCAGCCTCACCGTGAACGAGGCAGGTCCGCCCCTGACATCACTGCCGAGCCTCGCCGGCTTCAGCTGGGGCTCCTGGAATGAGACGTGGAGCTTGAACCGTCCGGTATGACAGGTCAACCGTCGCACGATGGAGTACGGCTGGGCGCCTCTGGGGGTCCTCGGCGGCCCTGACCTCAACTGCCTCCAGCCCGCGGTGACCGCCACCGCCTGATATCGAGCACGGCCACCCACCCTCGCGGGTGTTCAGGGCCCCCCTGCGCTACCAGAGTCGCTCGCTAGCGATGGCCGCACCCTGGGCGAGCGCCTTGAACTTCTCGACGACCACCGAGGGGTGCACCTCGGGCTGGTAGGAGGCGCGTGACGAGTATCCGCAGTCCGCGCCTGCGATCACGCGCTCCTTGCCGACAACTGACGCGTACTGACAGATCATGTCGGCGATGAGTTCGGGGTGTTCCACGTAGTTCTGCGCGTGGCCGAGCAGGCCGGGGATGAGCACCTTGTCGTCGGGCAGGGAGATGTCCTTCCAAATCTTCCACTCATGCATGTGGCGTGGATTGGCCACCTCGAAGGAGTAGGCCCCCGCGTTCACGAGGAGCATGTAAGGAGCAACGTCGCGGAAGGCAATGTCGTTGGTGCGCGGGCCATGGTTGAGGCCGTAGCAGGTGTGCAGGCGGATCAGGTCAGTCGGAATCTCGCGCAGGGAGTGGTTGATTGCCTCGATGTGATGACGCGCTGCCCGGTCACGATCTGCCTCCGACGAGTGACCGTCGTCGCTGAGGATCTCGATGAGCCACGGGTCGTCGACCTGCAGCACGAAGCCCGCGTCGACGATGGCCAAGTACTCCTCGCGGAGGGCCTCGCCCACGACCATCTCGTAGTCGAGCTCGTCCTTGTAGTGCTTGTTGGCCCCGAAGCCCGAGGGGCTGGCTGACGGCATGAAGGCCTCGACCACGTCGACCTTCGCCAGCGCGTCCTGGAGGTTGGCGATGTCAGAGCGCACATCGTCCTGGCCGATGTACGTCACGTCATCGACACACTCCATCATCATCAGCGGGCTCACCGCGTTCTTGTACTTGCCGAGGTACAGCGCGTAGTAGTCCGGGTACTGCTCGATCTCCACCTTCCAGGAGGGCGGGAGAACCGGTTCACCCTCGCTCGTCGAGTACCCCGTGAGGCGCTCGAGCACGTAGGTGAAGAAGGAGACCTTGCCCATCTCACCATCGGTCACCACGTCGATTCCACAGTCGGCCTGCAGCCGCACGATGTCCGCCACGGCGTCGTGGACCTGTCGGGCGAACAGGTCGGAGTCGTAGGGACGCCCGTGCGCCTTCTCCTTCATGGTGTCGAGGAGTGCCTCCGGGCGAGCGAGGCTGCCCACGTGCGTGGTGAGAATGCGGTCGGTGCTGGTCTTCACTCGTGTCTCCAGGTGATAGGGGCCGTGGGCATTAGCTCGGTGCTCTCTGTGCTAGTTCGAGTTGCTTCGACAGGCGTGCCGCGGCCTCGACCACACGTCCGGTGACCACCGACCCTCGCCCGACGACGCGTGCCGTCGGGCCGGCCACGGAGATTGCGGCGATGGCGATGGGCGCGGCAGACCCGGGGAGCAGCACGGGCGCGGCCACCGATGACAGCCCCACCTCGAACTCCTCCGTGGAGACCGCGAACCCTGCTGCTCGCACCTCCGCGAGCTTGGAGCGGTAGTCGGCCGCCGTGACGGCCGTGCGAGCCGTGTGCCGGGGGAAGCCGGCGGCGATCACCGCGCGCTCGACGACCGGGTTCCAGGCCGCGATCGCCTTCCCGGTGCTCGACGAGTGGGCCCGCACGCGGCGGTAGGAGTCGCTGTGGAAGCGCAGCCCGTTCGTGCCTTCGAGACGATCGATGTAGAGGACCTCGGCGCCGGCGGGGATACCCAGCTGCACCGTCTCCCCGATCTGGTCGCGGAGTCCGGCGAGGATGGGCAGCGCGACCTCGCGCAGGTACAGCCGATCGATGGCCAGCTGGCCGTAGTCATAGAGGCGCAGGCCCAGCCGATACCGGCCGCGGCCGCTCCGATCGAGCAGGCCGCCGGTCGCCAGTGACGCGAGGGCGCGGTGTGCGGTGCTCTTCGCCACCCCCACGCGGCGAGCCACCTCGGAAGCGCCAAGTTCCGGAGTCGTCAGGAAGCACTCGAGCACGCTCACCGCGATAGAAACTGACCTGAGGTCGCCGCCGCTCGGAAGTGCGGGACGCCGTGGCACCCGCGCGGGAGTGGCCCTGGTGCTGTGATCCGCCGAATGCGTTGTCTGCGCCGAGGCCATGTCAGGTGCCCTTGGCGAAGAGGTACTTGTTGGCCAGGGCCATGGGGTCATAGCTCGCCGACTGCTTCTGCGCCTCGACCACGGTGATCGGGCGGGACTGCACGATCGAGATCGGCCCGCCGGGTTGACGATGACGGTCCAGGACCCACTCGACGTCGACGGGGTAGCCGTAGTGCCGCTCAATGCTGAGGACGGCGTCGGCGACTGCGGCCACCTGCTCCTCGTCGAGGCAGGCGCGCTGACGAAGGCGCTCGGGCATGGCCGTCTCCGACACACGGCCAGCGGCGAAGTCGAAGGCCGACACCACTGTCTTGTCGTTGATCGTGCCGCGCAGGATGCGCATGTCGGCCTTCCCCACCTCGAAGTTGTCCGGGGTGACGAGCCCCTGCACCACCGCCTCGCCGAACCCCCAATTCGCCTCAATCACGATCCGGTCGCTCTTGCCGGTGACCGGGTGGATGGAGAACGCAACGCCTGACGCGCGTGCTTGAACGAGTTCAACCACCCCGACCGCCATCGGCATGTCATGGTGCGAAATTCCGCGCTGCGCCCGGTAGGCGACTGCGCGCGGCGAGAAGAGACTGGCCCAGCAACCGCGGACTGCGTCCACGACATTGTCGGCGCCCGCCACTCCGAGGAAGGTGTCGAAGATACCGGCGAAGCTGGAGTCGTTACCGTCCTCCCCGGTGGCGGAACTGCGAACCGCGGTCGGGACGTTGAGGTCGGAGCATCGGTCGCTGAGCTCCTCGTACGACTCGACGATGTCGGCCTCGATCGCCTCCAACAGCGGCGTCGTGACGATGGCGCCACGGATTCGGTCGCCGGCGGCCTCGACCGCAGGGCTGTCCTCCGGGTCGAGTGAGGCCATCTCGGCGTCGATCAACGCGTCGAGGCCGGTCTTGGTCATCTGATCCCGGAAGGCCTCGACTGTCACGGCAAAGGCTCGCGGAACGTTCGATCCCGTCTGCACGAGCTCGGCGAGGCGGCCCATCTTGCTTCCGCTGAGGCGGACCGCCTCGCCGGGCATCGTGCTCTCAATCCAGAGGATGCGCACTATGCAGGCTCCTAGCCCTTCTTGAACACGGTGACCGTGCCGGTGTCGCCGTCGACCTCAACCTCGTCGCCATCGGAGATGACCACCGTGGCCATGCCCACCGCGGTGACCGTGGGCACGCCGTACTCGCGACCGACGATGGCGGCGTGCGAGAGCATGCCGCCGCCGTCGCAGACACAGGCCGCAATCTTGGCGAACGCGGGCGTCCAGTTGGGCGACGTCGACTCGCACACCAAGATGTCGCCGGGGTTGAGCGTGTGCAGCAGGTCCGCGTTGCTCAGCACGCGCGCGATGCCCCGCACCTTGCCCTTCGACGCCGGAACGCCGGTTAGCACGCGCATCTCCTCGCCGGACGCCGCCGCCTTCACCGCGTTGAGGAAGTGCTCGTTGAGGCCGAAGATCTCGATGAGCACCGGATCGGTGATGCCACCCTCGGGAATCGTCCCCAGCACCTTGGGCATCGACGAGCGGCGGCTCGCCCAGTGGTCGAAGTAGTCACGACGGTCCTTGATGAGTCCCTTCAGCTTCCCGAAGTCTTGGTTGCCCTCGGCCACCTTGGCGAGCTCAGGCCAGAACAGGTAGAGGCCGTCCTCGGGGTTGTCGGCGCCGGACTTCTCCGCGATCGCGAGCGCCGCCCAGCGAAGGGGCAGCGAGACCTTGAGGTCGATGTAGAAGTTGTGGTCGTCCTGCCACCAGGGGAAGTTCGCCTTCTGGCACATTGCCAAACCGGCGTCAAAGCCCTCCTGCTCCTCCTTCGACAGCTGCGAGCGCGCGATGTCGATGGCCTCCTCGCGCTCGGCGACCGCGTTGGCGAGGGCGTGCTCAAAGTCGTGGTCGGAGTCGTTCTGCATGTACGACTTGATCATTCCCAGGGCCGGGGTGGGATCTTCGATCCACGGCTTGAGCGCCACGTCACACGAGCCCTCGGTACGATAGCCATAGACCGACAGGAAGTCACGGAACTGCGTCATCCACGCGCCCCCGCTCCCTCCTTGGGCGTCGAGGGTGGTCGACAGCGCGCTGGCGTCAGTGGCGAGGAAGGTGTCGCGCAGGCCCGCGTTGCGGGCCGCGGTGCTCAACTTGCCCAGCTCCCGGTCGGTCTCCATGATCTTGGTGTCCCAGCCCTGCAGCATCTTGCCGATCTGCGAGGAATCGATGCCCCACTCGGCACACTGACCCGAGAAGCCGAGGAAGTTCACCAGCAGCGGGTACATCACCTCGAAGTGAATTTCGAATGCTCGCTTGTGATAGGTGCGGGCCTCCCAGAGCATCGTGGCCAACTCGGGCAACGACATGCTCGACGGGTCCATCTGCACGAAGTGCTGCCAACCGCGCTCAACCTCCTCGCGCCGGGTCGCCCAGATGTCCTCGAAGTTCACCAAGAAGTTGCCCAGATTCGGGCCCATCCGCGCCGCACGCTCACCGATCTCGTAACCGCTGGGCACGTCGATGGGAGATCCGTACGTGTGCACGCCAGCGACCCGACAGGCGATGCCACGGCCAGGAGGCAGCGGAAGCTGCTCGGCGGCGTACTGGGTGCCCCAGGTGTAGCCGTCCTCGTTCCAGATCAGACCAAGAGGCGTAAGGCCCCTGGGCCAGTGAAAGTCGAGGAACCAGAAGCGTTCTTCGTCCTCCTTCTTGAAGGTTTGGAAGGGCTCGACGTACGACGACTGGACGCCGAACTCGGGCTTGAAGCCCGGGTACCACTCGTCGGTGACGAATTCGTCAAGGGAGATGATGTTGGCCATGGACGGCTCCTCGCTGGGTTGGGCGCCCGGCAACCCGGGTGGGCTCGGTGGGCACACTGTGGTGGGGGCGCGACATACACCACCACGCCAATGTTCCGCAGAGGCGAACGAATTCGCAAGGACTCGGCCAATTTGGCTTGAAGTCGTGTCACTTCGGCACGCCACAGGGTGGAAGGGCTGATTTGGCCACCCACCGTTCGTTCTCACAGAACAGTGCTGCTGCTGGAGCCTCCCCGGAGTGACATTCTGGTTCACCTATGAGCCCAGACATCCGCGCCGTGGCCTTCGACTTCGGGGGTCCCGTTCTGGTCACTCCCTTCGAGCGCGTGCGCTGGCTGGAGGGCCATCTCCAGCTTCCGAAGATGCGCCTTGATTGGCGCGGCCCCTTCGACCCCCCCGGCGACCCGCTCTGGCAAGAGTTGCAGGCGCGTCACATCAGCGAGCGCGACTACTGGCACCGCAGGGCGCAGGAGGTGGCCGCCCACACGGGCGGGAGCACCCCGCGCGAGCTCTTCGGCGCGATCTACAGCGGTCCCGCAGGGCACTACGTCCGCCCTGAGGCGATGGCCTTCCTGGACGCGGCCCACGATCAAGGCCTGGCCACAGCGATCTTCACCAATGACCTGCGTGACTTCCAGGGCGAGGAGTGGGCACGGGGGATCCCGTTCATCCAGCGAGTCGACGTCATTGTTGATGGCTCGATCACCGGTGTGCTCAAGCCCGATCCACTCTCGTACGAGTTGCTCGTCGCGGCGCTCGACCGCAGGCCAGCTGAGATCCTCTACATCGACGATCAGCCGTTCAACGTCGAGGCAGGCCGCGATGCGGGACTCGTCGCCGTGTGGTTCGACGTCACCAAGCCTGAGGAGTCGTACCGGCGCGCCCGGGACATCATCAATCGAGGCGCCTAGCCCCCAAGCGGGGCGGTGCGTCGGTGGGCGCGCCCACCGACGCACCACGTTCGGCCGAAACGAACGAGTTCGCACTGCATGCGGTGACGTTCCCACGGCGAGAACGCGGCCCTTGGGCCTGGACCTCCGCCTTTCTAGCGTCGGGTGAGTACCCGTGGCCCAGACCCAAGGAGGCGGCATGCTCAAGCCCGAACTCAATCGACGGCTCACCCAGGTGGGTCCCGGGACACCCGGCGGGGACCTGCTCCGCCGCTACTGGTGGCCGATCGCCCCGTCGGTCGACGTCGGCCCCGAGCCCCTTGAGCGCCGCCTTCTCGGAGAGGACCTGGTGCTCTTCCGCACCCGCGAGGGTGACGTGGGCCTGCTGGAGCGGCAGTGTCCGCACCGATCGACCTCACTGGGCCTGGGCTATGTCGACCAACCCCGCACGCCCGAGGCGGCTGGCTCGCCCAGCGGCTTGCGCTGCGGCTACCACGGCTGGTTGTTCGGCACCGACGGACGGTGCCTGGAGCAGCCGGGCGAGTCGGCGGACAGCACGTTCAAGGACCGAATACGCGCGCAGTCGTACCGCGTGCAGGAACTCGGCGGGCTCGTGTTCGCCTACCTCGGGCCCGAGCCCGCACCGCTTCTCCCCCGCTACGACCTCTTCGTGTGGGACGACGTGTGGCGCGATATCGGCCACGCCGAGCTGCCCTGCAACTTCCTGCAGATCATGGAGAACTCGGTCGATCCACACCACGTCGAGTGGCTCCACGGCCGATACGACGCCTTCCTGCGCGAGCTCAGTGGTGCCCCCGCGAGCGAGGTCCTCACCAAGAAGCACCTCAAGGTTGCCTTTGACGTGTTCGAGCACGGCATCCTCAAGCGCCGGGTCCTCGAGGGCCAGACGGAAGACGACGAGGACTGGAAGGTCGGCCACCCGCTGGTCTTCCCCAGCATGCTGCGGATCGGCGGCGGAGGCCTGAACTTCTTCCAGATCCGCGTGCCCATCGACGACGAGAACACGTGGCACGTCTGGTACCAGACCTATCAGCCAGGGGGTTCGGTGCCGCCGCAGGAGACCGTGCCCGCCTACGAGGTCCCCCTCTACGACTCGCGGGGCAAACTGCTGCGCGACTACGTCGATGGGCAGGACATCACCGCGTGGGTGACGCAGGGCCGCATCACCCCGCGCGAGCGCGAGCACCTCGGCTCGTCCGACGTGGGCGTCATCGCGCTGCGCCGACTCTTCGCCGAACAGATTGATCGAGTGGCCGCGGGCGAGGACCCCCTCTGCACCTACCGCGATGAGACCACCAACCAGGTGATCACGCTGCCGCAGGAGAAGGAGAAGTTCGGGGGCGGCGACGCCTTCAGGCGCGAGTTCCTCCTGCACGGCCAGACTCGGTACAGCCCGATCCTGCATGACGTGCTCGCGCTGTTCGGCGACCACGATCTCGTGGGGCGGCGTGCCGTCGAGCCGGTCTGAGGACGGCTCGACATGGACGTGAGGTCCGGCGGCAACACGGACGTTCGGTGGTGCCCGACCTGTGGCAGCGACCTCTCGGGCCCGGCCGGATTCGTCACCGAGTACTGGAAGGCCAAGGACCGCTGGTTCCTCACGTGGTGCTCCAGATGCCGTACGACCACCCAAGTCTGCCTGCCCCACCGAATCACGGCCACGGAGCCCGAGCACTGAAGACTCGCCTGACGTCTACTCCTCAGCTGACTCCCCCAGCCGACACCCAACCGTTGAGCCGCAGGGCTTCTCGCCACTACTCGACACCGCCCTCGAAGGCAGCCGCCACGGAGGCCAAGCAGGAGTAAGGCTGGGCATTTCGATGTGGCAGTAGAGGGCGCCCGGTGTGTCGGGGGCCGCTCGATGTCGTGAGCGCGTCGGTTGTTTCACTCCGTGGGGTGAATGTCGTGCGCGAATGGTTGTTTGCGCAGTAATAGCCGGTGGTTGTGGCGGTGGCTCGTTGCGGGGGCGGAACCGGTCCGGTCACGATCAGATCCAAGCCTCGTTTGGTCTTCCCTTCCCCTAGCTGGAGTTCCTGGTGTCGATGTCGATGCGTTCGACGTTTGTGTCGTTCGGCGCGGTGCCGGTGACGGCGTTAGCGGTTGCGGGTGCGGCAGCGTTCACCTTCGGCCAAGACATTTCTCAGATCAACGGCACCCAGGAACAGTCTGACTACCTCGTGGTGGCCACGAATGCGACCTCTGATAGCAACAACTGGCATCAGAAGGCCTACATCGGTGGAGCACCGGGACTCACTGGTTCGTTGCAGGACGTCACGGTAACCACGAAGTACGGCGAGTTGCCGCAGTGGTTCCAAGTGAACTCCGGCGCGATCGGTGTGCCGTCAGCGGTGCAAGAACCCGGCGACCTGGCGTTCATCAATGGTGCGTCCTCAACCACGACTCCTGACGACACGGACAACGGCAACCAACCCGGTGGCACGAGCAACCTGAACGTGGTGCAAGCCATTCACGTGAAAGGCAACATCACCAACGTCGCCGCGCTGCGCCAGACATATGGCACGTGTCTGATCCCCATCCGGCTCTGGTCGACCACCAACGACGGCGGCGCGTTCACCGACGTGACCCAGACCTACCTCGACACTCAGAACCGTCTCAGCGATGGCACCAACGGGCAGAGCGCCTCAACGGCGAACCCCAACGGTTCGAGTACTGATCCGTTCTACGTCGATTGCACCACCGGCGAATTCGAATTCACCGTGCCCACCGACGTCGCAGCCGACCACAAAACCAACGAGACGCTCGCCTACGAGCTCAGTGTCGAGCGTGGCGGAGTGTTCGGCACCTTCAACAACAACACCGGCGCCCAA
>CAIYMF010000346.1 GCA_903927265.1 uncultured bacterium
CGGATGATTGCGCCTTCGTCCTGACCCGTTACTTCAATGGCCAGGCATTTGAACCACACGCCATCACCAAGCACGAACACTACGTGCAGCGCGCCATGATCGCTACGCTATTCGGCTATAGGCTGTGGTCGTCCGACCTTCCTCCTCATCTCGCTCAGCTCGCCTGCGCATTCCGACGATGGCGGGCAGCCAATCCAATCGATGGCGGGCAGCTGTTCCGACTGATCGCGGGCAGCTACGGGGGTCGGCAATTCGGTTCATGCCGCCTCTCACTGGCGGTTGTAGTGTAGCGGCCGGATCGGCCTGGTTCAAGCTGGCGCAAGCTCGTCCCCGCTATCAATAGGGGGGACCCGGACCCGGGCGCCGCGCTCACCCAACGAGCTGGCGGTGACCGGGTCTGGGGGGTACCTGTTGATTGCGGGGGCGAGCGTGGTCGAGGGAAGAACTCCGTCAGTCTGTTTCGGCGGTGGTGCCGGCTGCCGCGCCGCGGCGGATGGATTCTCCTTTCAGGTGGATGCGGTGGGCGGTGTGGACGAGGCGGTCGAGAATGGCGTCGGCCAGTGTTGGGCAGCCGATAACATCGTGCCATCGGTCGACCGGTAGCTGGCTGGTGATCAGGGTTGCTGCGGTTCCGTGCCGCTCCTCGATGATTTCCAGGAGGTCCCGACGCTGGTCGGCGGTGAGCTGCTCAGGTCCGAAGTCGTCGAGGATCAAGAGTCTGGTAGAGACTAGGGTCTTGAACTGCCGAGCATAACTTCCGTCGAGCAGTGCCAGGCCAAGGTCGAAAAACATGCGATGGCATCGGCGATAGATGACTGAGATGTTGTCTCGGCATGCTTTGTGTCCGAGTGCGCACGCGAGATATGATTTGCCGAGTCCGCAGGCTCCGGTAATCAAAAGCGAGTTCTTGTCGCGGATCCACTGGTTTGAGCCAAGGCGGAGAAACTGGCCCCGATCAAGGCAACGCGGGATCCGGTAATCGACATCCTCGAAGACCGCCTGCTGGCGGAGCTTGGCGGCGCGCAGTCGGCTCTGCGTTCGTTTGTTGGCCTGTTTGGTGGTCTCGCGATCAAGAAGAAGACCCAGCCACTCTTCGTGGCTGAGGTCGGCGGCGGCGGAATTGCCGCGGAGTTCCAGTAGCGCGTCGATCATTCCGGTGAGGCCACGTTCGCGCAACTGGTCGATGGTGGGTTCGCTGAGCATGGTGAGTACTTTCAATGGAAGTAGCCGGAACCCCGGACGTTCTCATGGTGAATGACGGCGCCCTCGGGCGTGACGTAGGCGCGGTCGAGGGCGCCCTTCAGGATCGAGACGATGGCGGTGTAGGACCGCGCCCCGATATCGATGCCCCGATGGCAGGCGGCCTCGACGCGGGTCCGGTCGAAGCGCTTGACCAGGTTGATGATGCCGATCGCGGCACGGAACCCCTGCTCGGGGTGGGGCTTGGCAGCCAGGATGACCCCGACCATGGCGGCCGTGGCCGGGCCGATGGCGGCGGCGTCCCTCTGAAAGCGCTCGATGTTCCAGTCCGCGTAACGCTGGTGGCTGGACGGCATGTGGTCGGGCACCGTGGTCGGTCGCCCC
>CAIYMF010000347.1 GCA_903927265.1 uncultured bacterium
AGCCGTCACTTACGGCCGGATAGTGTGGTGTGCACTGAGCCGCAGGGGCTCACCAGCTGAACTCGCGGTGATGCGGGTCAATCGAAAAGGACTCCGTGGCCGCACGAAATCTCATCAGTGCCGAGGACATCAGCAAGTCCTATGGCCACGAACCGCTGTTGGCCAAGGTGTCACTCGGGGTCAGTGAAGCTGAGCGCGTTGGCATTGTCGGGCGCAACGGTGCCGGTAAAAGCACACTGTTGCGACTCCTTGCGCGTGAGGAATCCGCCGATAGTGGGCGCGTCACCATGGGCAATGACGTGCGTCTGGGGTTTCTTCGCCAGGCCGATAGTTTCCCGCCCGAGGTCACCGTTCGCGAGGCCGTCATCGGTGACCAGGAGGCGCATGAGTGGGCTACCGAGGCGCGTATTCGCGAGGTGTTGGAAGGTCTTCTCGGCGGACATGACGACCGGATACTCGCGCGCACCCTCGGCACGATGTCGGGTGGCGAACGACGTCGCGTCGACCTTGCTCGGCTGCTGATCGCCGATCTTGACGTGCTGCTCCTCGATGAGCCCACGAACCACCTTGATGTCGAAGTCATTGCCTGGCTCGCCGATCACCTCAAGTCGCGCAATCGGCTCAGCGTGCTGGTCGTCACCCACGATCGCTGGTTCTTGGATGAAGTCTGCAGCGACATGTGGGAAGTCGTCGACGGCGGAGTGGAAGAATACGAGGGCGGCTACAGCGCGTATGTGCTTTCGAAAGCTGAGCGCGAACGTCAGGCCGCCGTTACCGAACAACGTCGCAGCATGTTGATTCGTAAGGAACTCGCGTGGCTTCGGCGCGGCCCGCCCGCGCGCACGACCAAACCCAAATTCCGCATCGATGCTGCAAACGCGTTGATCGAGGCCGAGCCGCCTCCCCGCAACAACGTTGAGTTGATGTCGTTTGCCGGTGCGCGTCTGGGCAAGACCGTGTACGAAGTCAAAGACGCTGAGTTGAGCATCGGCGAGAAGGTGCTCGTCGACAGGTTCACGTTGTCGATCGGTCCGGGTGAGCGACTGGGCATCCTCGGCTCGAATGGTGTGGGCAAGACGACACTGATGCGATTGCTGGTGGGTGAAGTGTCAGCGACGCGGGGCAAGGTCGTCACCGGCGTGACGGTCAAGCCGGCCTACTTGTCCCAAGCGCTCGAGGAACTCGATCCGACGTGGCGTGTTCTTGAAGCAGTGGAACAAGTGGCCATGCGTGTTGATCTCGGTAAGGGCCGCGAACTCAGCGCCTCGCAATTGTGTGAACGCCTCGGCTTCGGCTCGGGTGCGCAGTGGACACCCGTGGGTGATCTATCGGGTGGCGAGCGACGTCGACTGCAACTCACGCGGCTGCTGATGGGCGGGCCGAACGTGTTGCTGCTCGATGAGCCAACCAACGACTTCGACGTTGAGACATTGTCGGCGCTGGAAGATTTACTCGACGGATTCGCTGGATCGATCATCGTGATTTCCCACGACCGCTACTTCCTTGAACGCGTGTGCGATGACTTCGTTTGTTTGCTCGGTGACCTGGCGGTGCTCTCGCTCACCGGTGGGGTCGAGCAGTACCTCACCCTGCTGGCGCGCACGCGAGGTGCCCAGCCGGGCGGAGCTTCGGAACCAGCCGCGCCGCGCAGCGCGGCGAACGAACGCGAGGCGCGCAAGGAGATGCAGCGGCTCGAGCGACAGATCGCGCGGCTCGACAAGGCCGAGGCGCAGTTGCACGTGAAAATCGCTGACGTGGCAGCCGATTTCGAAGCCGCCCGCGAACTCAACGACCAATTGCGCGAGCTTCGGGTCGAGCGTGAAGCGGCTGAAGAAGCCTGGCTCTTGCTGGCCGAATAGGGCTGGCGTCGCACTGGCGCCGCGAGCGGACAGTGGTCATCGGCAGTAGTGTCGCGGCAACCACGATGCATCACAGAGGGAGTCAATAATGAGTGCGGCCTCGTACGGTGACGATGTCTCTGCGGTCTCCGATGTCAGAGGGCTGCGACATGGGGCGGGTGCGCGACTGGCGACAGCGCTCGCCTTCACCTCCATTCGACCCATCGTGGGCTTCGGTGGAACGGCGCTGCTCATCAGTTACGCAGGTCTGAGTGCCTGGGAAGCGCTCGTGGCACTTCTTGTCGTGCTACTTCTGGTGGCAGTTGTCTTTGGAGCACTTGCCTCACGGTGGCCGGTCGAAGGCGGAGTTCACGGCTGGGCGCGCCAACTCACAGGGGCACGTGGTGGATTCTTCACCGGCTGGCTCTACCTGTGCTCGTACGTGCTGTTTATGACGTCGCTCGCGTACTTCGACGTACAGCGAATCTTCTACTTGCTCGGTCTCGAGCCCCCCACCGTGCTCGTCGCGAATATCTGCGCGGCTGCTGTGCTCCTGCTCGCAACCCTCGCGAACACTGTGACTCGGGCGTGGGTGAAAGTGATCGCGGTCATTGCCGTGGCGGCCTCGGTCGTTGGCTGCATCGTGTACTCGATCGTGCTTGTTGTGGGGCACTCGAGCCGTGGGTTTGGCGACATTCTCAGTTCCGGCGGCGCCGATACTGGAGGCGCGTGGCTCAGTGGTCCGTTCCTCGTGGCTCTCGCCTGGGCGTCGGCGTTCGCATTCCGTGGTTTTGAGATTCCCAGCGACATCTCCGAGGAAATGGACGACGCACCACGCGTGGTGCCGCGCGCGATGCTCACGGGCCTGATCGTCGGTGGCGTGCTGACCATCATTGCTGGTATTTCGATCGCACTGGTGGTGCCGGCAGGTCCGGTGGTCAGCGAGGAACTGGCGAGCAACCCCTACGCGGCTTCCGTGGGTGTCACGGTGGATGTGGCCATGGGTGCGGGTGCGGCGAAGTTCCTTGCCTTGCTCTTGGTGATTGCTACGTTCGCGGCGATCGCTGTGTGCCAACTCGCCGCGTCACGCACGATCTGGACGATGGCGCGTGACCGCGAACTGCCACGCAGCGCGTGGCTTGCACAACTGACGTCGAGCCGACGACTTCCTCGCAACGCCATTCTCGTCGCCGGCGTGATTGGTGTGATCCTCCCTTTCCTGATTTCTGAAATCAAGACGGCGTACGTGCTGCAAGGTGCGAGTGCAGCACCCTTGCTGATCGCGTTCCTGATTCCCCTCGTGGGGTTGCTGCGCTCTCGCACCCGAAGCTCGTGGAAGCCAGGTCCATTTGCTCTGGGCCGTTGGATGACACCCATTTGCGTAGTCGCGGCTCTCGCGGTGCTCGGGCTGGCTCTCAATGCGTTGTGGCCTCGCGAACAGTTGTATGGAAGTGGGCGCGGGCTGTGGGGGCCTATCGGAATCACCGCCGTTCTCATGATTGCTGGCCTCGCCCTCATGGTGTGGGCCTACCGCGACGGTGGTGTGCACGTGCGGCACCACGGCCATGTCGACCGTGACCTCAACGAACGGGTGCGCCTCGGACACGCGGGTACGTGCGCGTCATGCCACCGCGATCTCACGCAAGGCGAGGAAGCCTTCTGGAACCCCGAGGCCCACGTGGTCATCTGCCTTGCCTGCGATGACGTGGTGGTC
>CAIYMF010000348.1 GCA_903927265.1 uncultured bacterium
GTTCGAGAGGCCAGGTCATGCCCACCTTGTAGACCGCAATGCCCAGCGTCTCGGCCATTTCCTGGTCGATACCCATTTGTGCCAGAGCCTCGCGCACGTCCGCGCTGGCCTTCCCTGAAGTGACGATGCCAAAACGTGGCTGGCGCTTGCTGCCGAAGGACAGGCGATCGAGGCGATTGGCGCGGGCGAAGGCGCGGGCGGCGGGGATGCGCACCTGCAGCAGGCGCTCGTCCTGATCCCAGCGACTGTCTGGCCAGCGCATGCCTGGTGCCACTGGACGCGCGAAGTCCATCGGCAGGACGATCTGCGGATGCTCGGGGCTCAGCGCCACCGAAGCGCTGCCTTCGACGACATCGGACACAGCCTTCAAACCGACCCACAAACCCGCATAGCGCGACAAGGCATAACCGAGCAAGCCATACTCGATGATCTCGGCAACACTGGCCGGTGCCAAGGTCGGTATCGAAGCCGACATGAACGCGTGGTCGCACTGGTTGGGGATCGATGACGAGCTGGCGCCGGGGTCGTCGCCCGACACCGCCAGGGCGCCACCAAACTCCGCAGTCCCGGCCGCGTTGCAGTGCTTGAGCGCGTCAGCGGCGCGATCCAGTCCCGGATTCTTTGCGTACCAGAGACCGAATACGCCGTCTACCTTGGCACCGCCAATCACCCCGATCTGCTGGCTACCCTGCACCATGGTGGCAGCAAGCTCTTCGTTCAGACCGGGTTCGAAGTGGATCTGCTGCTGTGACAGGCTGCCCTGAGCGCGCCAAAGATCGAAGTCCACCCCGCCCAGCGGCGAGCCGCGATAGCCGGAGACGAAGCCGGCAGTGTTCAGCCCGCTGTGCTGGTCGCGCCAGCGCTGCTCAATCAGCAGACGCACCAACGCCTGCACCCCGGAGAGATAGACCTGTCCCGAGCGCAGGGTGTACTTGTCGTCGAGCGTGACCTCGCGCAGGCGGGCGTCAGTCTGCATGAGCAAGACCCGGTCAGACACGCATCAGTTTGGGCAGGAACAGCGCGATGGACGGAAACATCACGATCAGTGCCAGCAGAACCAGCGTGCAGAGGATGTAGGGCAACGCCGCCCAGGCAAGCGTACCCAGCTTCGTTCCCTTCGGCGCCACCCCTAGCATGACGAACAGCAGCAGACCGAACGGTGGCGTGGTGAAGCCCACCTCGTAGGAGAGCAGCAGGATCAGACCGAACCAGACCTGATCGAAACCGAGGCTGTGGGAAATCGGCATGAAGATCGGCAGCGTGATCAGCATCATCGACAGCTGATCCATGAACATCCCGAGGATCAGGATAATGACAATCATCACCGTGAGCATCGCATAGGGCGTCCAGTTGAAGGCGATCAGCCACTGGATCATGCCATTCGAGGCCCCGGAGAAAGCCAATATCTGGGCGAAGGTGGTTGAAGCGGTGATGATGAGAAAGGTCATACCTGAGACCTTCATCGCGTCGTTGAGAGAGGTCCAGATCACCTCCCATGAAAAGCGGCGGTAAGCGAACAACAGTCCGATCACGCCGAAGCAGCCGAGCGCTGCAGATTCGGTCGCCGAGGCGATGCCCAGGATGATGGTACCGACGACAAGGAATATGACGACGCCCATCGGTACTACGTTGGCTAGGATCGCTGCGAACTTCTGGCGCAGAGTTGCGCTGGGTGCTGTGTATTGCGGAGCAGCCTCGGCATCGAGGGTGGTCTGGGTGCGTATCAACGTCACGTAGAAGGCCACCAACACCAAGCCGGGCACTAGGCCGGCCAGCAACAGCGCACCGACGTCGATCTGCGCCAACGATCCGATCAGTACAGCCAGCGAAGAAGGCGGAATGATGACCGCCAGCCCCCCAGCGCCTAACACCGGTCCGTACACCATGTGCGGTTTATAGCCGCGCTTGAGCATCTCTGGGACCATGGACGCACCCATCATTCCGGTGTTCGCCAGGCTCGAACCTGAGAGCGCTGCGAACACGGCGCCGCCGAGCACAACCAGGTAAGAAAGACGCGCACGCAGATTGCCGATGCAAAGATCGATGGCACGCAGCACACCGTCGCCTAGGCCAGAGCGGAAGAAAAGACTGCCCATGACCAAAAACAAGGGCAGAGGCGTAAGCGCATACATGGAGACGGCGTCGCCGAAATTCGAGACCATCTGCGTCACGCCGACCGGCCCCCCCATGAACAGATAGAGGCAGACAATATTGGTGGCGAAGAAGGCGAAGGCGACCGGAACACCAATACCCATCAGCGACAGGATCAGACCGATCATCACCGATAGTGCAATAGGCCAGTAATCCATCTCAATAGCCCTCCATCTCGAGTACGTCGACCGCGTAGATTGAGTCAAAACCAA
>CAIYMF010000349.1 GCA_903927265.1 uncultured bacterium
GGAGCAGTTACCGGCGCGGCCGGTGCGGCCGCCTTCTTCTTGGTGGCAGCGGTGGAGGGCGTTGCCGCGGTGGCAGGTGCCGCGGCCGTGACATCAGCGGCAGCCGGGTCAGCGGCAGCCGGGTCAGCGGCAGCCGGGTCAGCGGCGGGGGCAACCCCAGCGTTGGAACCATCAGGCGCGGAGAGCGTGCCCAAGGCCGCGCTGTCGGCCAGCGCGGCCGCGTCGGCCGTCGCAGGATGCGGCGTGTAGGTGAGGGCCGCCGCGAGACCTGCGGCGGTTCCGGCCGTAACGATCAGTGCGCGTCGCATATCAGATTCCGATCAGAAGGCGAACGACTCGTGGTGCAGGCTCGACTCCGGAACACCGGCGGCGCGCGCTGTTGCCAGCACGGAGTCGGTGAAGGAGGCAGGCCCGCAAACGAAGACGTCGCTTGTCGAGAGGTTGGGGGCGAACTGGGACAGGTAGTTGACGGTCATGGGGTGGTCATTGCGTGTTCCCGGCAGGTACCAGAGCTTCCAGCCGGAGCGAATCGCGAGTTCCTCAAGTTCTTGGCGCAGCGGTACTGAGTCGAGGTCAGTGACGCGGTAGAGCAGCGTGACGTCCGCCGACACGGGCATGTCGTCGAGCATCGCGCGGACAGGTGTGATGCCAACTCCGGCGGCGAACGCAACCACGGAGTCGGATTGTCGGCGGTTAGCGGTGAAAACTCCGTACGGACCTTCAGCGATGACGCGCGTTCCGGGGCGTAGAACGGCTGCGAGCTCACCTGACTGGTCACCGAGGTTCTTGACAGTGATGCGCAACCACTGGCCCGTGGGGCCTGCTGACAGCGAGTAGGGGTGTGCTTGCCACCACCAGTGGCGCGTCATAAACCGCCACTGGAAGAACTGGCCGCCACGAGCGGCGAGTGAGCCGAGATCGCGACCGGTGATGTACACGCTCACCATGCCGGGTGCTTCGGACACGACGTGCGAGACGCGCAACTGGTGGCGCTGTGAGGTAACGAGCGGAGTGATCACGCGGCTGACGAGGATCGTTCCGAAGACCAGGACGTACATTGCGATCCACGCCCAGCGGAACCACTGGTGCTGCGTGAGCACGGTTCCGGTCTCGATCTGGTGGCCGAAGGCCAGCACCACGGCGAGGTAGAAGTACAGGTGGGCGGTCCACCAGGTTTCGTACTGCATGCGTACGCGGATGCGGCGGTACGACATCACACCCAGCAGCATCATGAGGGCGAAACCGCAGGCGGCGGGCACCATCCAGGGGTAGGTGAGGATGATGCTCCACAGTTCGGCGAACACATTCACGCCCGACGTTTGGCCGAAGCCGAGGGCGGTCAGGAAGACGTGCCCGAGGATGAGCAGTAGTGAAAAGGGGGCCACGGTGCGGTGCCACAGCACCATCCGGTCGTGACCGACCTCGCGCTCGAGCCACGGAACTCGTGAGATGAGCAGCAGGAGGACGAGGCACAGGTAGGTGCCGGCCATCGCGGAGACGGTGCCCAGCGAGGTGGCCAAGCCGCCGGGTGCGTCCCACATCGAGCGCGTGGTGACGACGGCACTTCCGACAACCAGACCCAGACCGACGCTCGCCACCCCAAAAGTGAGGTCGCCACGAATCCTCAGCGGTGACCGATTGCGTCGGTGCGACCCGCGGGGGGTGTTGGGCTGAGCGAGAGTGTTCATGGGTCCTGTCTTCGGTAGGTGTGTTCTTTGATGTTGGGGTGAATGTCGGCCAAAAGAAAGCCGATCTATAGGGAATTGGCCCGGCATAGGGATCTCTTAAGCAAGTGGCAACCTCCCCATGTCGGGAGAAGCTCTCAAGCACGCGAAAGTGCCCCTGTCGACCGAGGTCGCAGGGGCACAACAACGTGGGGTTTAGGGACTTTCGGCCATCACCCGGATGGCACAGTGAAAGCCGTCGGACTACTCCTCAGTGATCTCGGCGAGGTACTCGGGGTCGAGATTGTCGTCGAGTTCCTCGTCGGTCATGACGTGCATGGCGGTCTCCTCAGCCGACAAATCGGTGAGGTCGTGGGAGTCGGAAGCGAGGTAGTCGGCCTCGACGTGATCACCCATTCCGTGGTCGTCCTCGACCAGGTGTCCAATTCGACCTTCTTCGGGGTGACCAAACGTCTCCTGTGGGCCGTCGGTGCCTAATTCGCGCGATAAGTCAGCGAACAACTCATCGACCACAGTTCGGGCGGGATCTTCATCCCAGGGCTGTCGAAGTGACCCGTGGCGAGTCATAGCACCCACCTCCTGTATTCGAATCGGTCAACGTCCTTCTTCCATCGTCGTCCGATGGAAGGGTTGGGTCTAGAGGGCGATGGTCCCACTGCCTGCATATTCCGGCGGTGGGTGAGAGCCGAAATGGCACCCCGGCTTGCACTCTCGGGGGGAGAGTGCCAACAATAGGAGTTAGCACTCGGACCCCGAGAGTGACAGCCCACCGGTCAGTAACGGTGACTGCGACGCTCGGAACCGGGTGACCCATCTCGAGGTGGGGCGAGGTCGAGTTGATGTCCGGCAAGGAGGGCATCGAATTCGGCCGTCCGTCGCGGGCGCCCGCACCTCGGTACACCCCGATACGGGAGGACCATCTCACCGATGTCCAAGATCATTGCATTTGACGAGGAAGCCCGCCGCGGCCTCGAGCGAGGAATGAACGTTCTCGCCGACGCCGTCAAGGTCACGCTCGGCCCGAAGGGTCGCAACGTCGTCCTCGAGAAGAAGTGGGGAGCCCCCACGATCACGAACGACGGTGTCTCCATCGCCAAGGAGATCGAACTCGAAGACCCCTACGAGAAGATCGGGGCCGAGCTCGTCAAGGAGGTCGCCAAGAAGACCGACGACGTTGCAGGTGACGGAACCACCACGGCCACCGTGTTGGCTCAGGCACTCGTACGCGAAGGCCTTCGTAACGTAGCGGCCGGCGCCAACCCGATGTCTCTCAAGAAGGGCATTGAGAAGGCAGTCACCGCCGTCACCGACGAACTGCTCGCTATGGCGAAGGACGTCGAGACCAAGGAGCAGATCGCGGCTACCGCGAGCATCTCCGCGGCCGACCCGCAGATCGGCGAAATGATCGCCGAGGCCATGGACAAGGTCGGCAAGGAAGGTGTCATCACGGTTGAAGAGAGCAACACGTTCGGTCTTGAGCTTGAGCTCACCGAAGGTATGCGCTTCGACAAGGGTTACATCTCCGGTTACTTCGTCACCGACCCCGAGCGTATGGAGGCCGTCCTCGACGAGCCCTACATCCTCATCGCCAACTCGAAGATCTCAGCGGTCAAGGACCTCCTGCCGATCCTCGAAAAGGTCATGCAGGCCGGCAAGCCGCTGGTCATCATTTCCGAGGATGTCGACGGCGAGGCTCTCTCAACGTTGGTCGTCAACAAGATCCGCGGCACGTTCCGTTCGGTGGCCGTCAAGGCTCCCGGTTTCGGTGACCGCCGCAAGGCCATGCTGCAGGACATCGCCATCCTCACCGGTGGCCAGGTCATCAGCGAAGAGGTCGGTCTCAAGCTTGAGAGCACCGGCGTTGAGTTGCTCGGCAAGGCACGCAAGGTGGTCATCACCAAGGACGAGACGACCATCGTTGAAGGTGGCGGCGACGCTGAGCAGATTCAGGGTCGGGTCAACCAGATTCGTAACGAGATCGAGAAGAGTGACTCGGACTACGACCGCGAGAAGCTGCAGGAGCGCCTGGCCAAGTTGGCCGGCGGTGTTGCAGTCATCAAGGCGGGCGCAGCCACTGAGGTCGAGCTCAAGGAGCGCAAGCACCGCATCGAAGACGCCGTTCGCAACGCGAAGGCCGCCGTCGAGGAGGGCATCGTTGCCGGAGGTGGCGTAGCGCTGCTTCAGGCATCGGTCAAGGCGTTCGAGAAGCTCGGTGACTCGCTCGTGGGCGATGAGGCCACTGGCGCCAACATCGTGCGCGTTGCGGTCGAGGCTCCGCTCAAGCAGATCGCCATCAACGCTGGACTCGAAGGCGGAGTCGTGGCCGAGAAGGTGCGCAACCTCGAGCCCGGTTGGGGACTCGACGCGAGCACCGGCGAGTACGTCGACATGATCAAGGCCGGCATCATTGACCCGGCCAAGGTCACCAAGTCGGCGCTGCAGAATGCCGCTTCAATCGCGGGTCTGTTCCTCACCACCGAAGCTGTCATTGCCGACAAGCCTGAAAAGGCCTCGGCACCGGCGATGCCCGGTGGCGGAGACATGGACTTCTAAGTCCACTCGCTTCACGGTGGGGTCGGCCCGACAGGGTCGGCCCCACCTCGCGTTTTGCGACCCCTCACCTTTCGGCATTCACCGCTCCCGCGGCCCCGCCCCCCTTCATCCATGCGTATCCGTCAATCCGGGCCCGTTGTGTGACGGATCGCGATGGATTAGGCCGCGCTCAGGAGTCGGAAGAGTTGTCGATACAGACGATCTCCTAAGTCGTGCCAGCCCCAGCGCACCATGGAATGTCCCTGGTCTCGCAGCCAGTCCTCCCGGCGTTTCTCGGCGTAGACGTCCTCGGGAGTGTGGTACTTCCATCGACCGTCGGCTTCACCGATGAGTCGTGCGGCGCGCCAGAGGAAGTCGACCCGGTACGAGCGTCCCGCGTCACGGAATTCCACCTGACACTCAGGAAGGGGAAGTCCGCGTTCGACAAACCACGCGAAAGAACGAGATTCGAGCGGGTTCTCGCGAAGCGGGCTTAACAGGGGCAGGGCACGTTGGGCTCCTCGAAGTCCGCGTGCCCCAGACTGGCGCTCGATTGCCTCGGAGAGTTGCGCCGCTGACGAAAGCCCCCGCCTGAGCGCGGAGTCACCTGCACTGAGAGCGTCAGCGAGAGTTGACGTGCGGGAAATGTCGACCCAGGTGCGGGCGGGCGAAGTGACTGGAATTCCGCCACAGTGGACGATGTCAGCATCGGTGAGTTGTGCAAGGCGCACCCGGGTTCCCGACCGAATGCCGTTCCAGAAGCCAGGAGGCACAACTAATTCGCGACGTGCTGGGACTCCCGATGCCAGTGACATCTCGTGAACCGTGGCGGCGGAACCGTAGGCGACGACGGCGCCCGAGATACGACGTGCAGTCGAAAGTGCCTCGAGTGCATGCCGCATCCGTGCCTGCTCGTACGGCTCTTCTACGTCGAGGTCGCCGCGCAGATACTGCCCCCGAACGAGAGCAACCCAGCGCCCCGCGCGGACCCGGTGTCGAATCTCGTCGTCGGTCATCCCTGCGGCCAATGCCTCGCGGCGCGTCACCACCCGAGACAAACCAGGTGGGTCCGGGCGCGTGAGGTGAGCCATGCGTCCCACTCTGACCCATTCGCAGGTGTCGTTGCTTTCGTCATCCACAGCCCCCCCTTCATCCATGCGTATCCGTCAATCCGGGCCCGTTGTGTGACGGATCGCGATGGATGAAGCGCGGGAGGCGGCATACTGCTCATCGTGAGTGATTTTCCCCTCGGAACTTTTGTCGCCTCACCAACCGACGCGACGGTGGCGCGCTTGCGCACTCAGCGCATTGGACTGATGAGTTTCGAACTCGAAGCCCCGGTGACCTCAGGTCGACTCGATGTCAGCGCCACGCGTTCGGAATTGATGCTCACGCTGAACATCGCTGAAGTGCGCGTCGGCAACCCCCTCATGCAAGCGGCCGCTCGTGCACTCGTCGGGTCCGGCGAAAACTCCACCCTCACCTTCGATGCGTACGGGGCAGACGACGACGTGATGCGCTTCGTCGGAACAGCGCGAGCCGGCGATGTTGAGGTGCCTATGGAAGTCACGACGGCCGTAGACGAGCAGGGTGGCGCGGTGACGATCACCCTCGCGGGCTGGGCTCGCTTCACCGATGTGAAGATTCCACTGCCTGGAATGAGCCGCGTGAACACCATCGAAGTCGACGTCAGCGCCACCATTCCGTTCACGCGCAACTAGGAAATCGCCGTTAGTGCGCGAACAGCGACAGCGTTTCCTTAATCAGAACGATGGCGAGTCCGACGGCAATGTCGACGACACCCCACGCAATCGATCGACCCCATGAGGCGCCGCCTCGACGTGCTCCAGTGATCCCCGCGATGAACAGGAAAACGAGCAGCACGCCCTGCGCGAGGAGAATGGAAGTGTCGTGGCTGGTCAAGGTTCCAGCGATGAGCACTGTGACCAAGGCGAGAATCGCTGGAACGAGGAATGAACCCGCGAACCACAATTCGTTACCCACTCTGTGACTCGACAACTCCTCGCCGTCGACAAGTCGGTGCGCAACCACCGTCGACCACGCGTGTGCAATCACGATGGCCAGTGACGTCGCGACGATGAGGATGACTAAAGCAGCGGTTGAGTCGACGACAGCCTTCGTCGTTGCGGCCTCGAGTACGCCGAGCAGCGTCATCGCGCCGTAGATAGTGAGCGCTGTGCGTTCAACGCGCCGTGCGTGCTCAACCGACTCTTCGCCAGTCGGCTCTGCGATATTCGAATCGCTCATTCCCACGTTCCTGCGAGCACGTCGTCGGCGTCGACGATGCGGTAGGCATACCCCTGTTCGGCCAAGAATCGTTGGCGGTGCGCGGCGAAATCGGCGTCGACGGTGTCGCGCGACACGATCGCGTAAAACCGTGCGGTGCGGCCATCTTCCTTCGGTCTCAGCACGCGACCTAGTCGTTGCGCTTCTTCCTGCCGTGACCCGAAGGTGCCCGACACTTGAATCGCCACACCCGCCTCGGGTAAGTCGATTGAGAAGTTGGCAACCTTGCTCACGACCAGCACGCGCGTCTCGCCTGATCGGAACGAGTCGTACAGTCGCTGACGCTCCTTGACTGGCATCTCGCCGGTGATGACGGGAGCGTTGAGTCTGTCGCCGAGATCGTGCAACTGGTCGAGGTACTGCCCAATGACTAGCACGTGATCGTCAGCATGCAGGCGAACGAGTGCTTCAACAACGCGACTCTTGTGCGGTGTTGTCGCTGCGAGTCGGTAACGCTCTTCAGGTTCGGCCGTGGCGTACGCCAGTCGATCGCCATCGGGAAGTGTGACGCGCACTTCAACGCAGTCGGCGGGGGCAATCCACCCTTGCGCCTCAATGTCTCGCCAAGGTGCGTCGTAGCGCTTCGGGCCGATCAGTGAGAACACGTCGCCCTCGCGACCGTCTTCGCGTACCAGAGTCGCGGTAAGACCCAGACGCCTTCGTGACTGAATATCGGCCGTGAATCGGAAGATAGGAGCCGGTAGCAAGTGAACCTCGTCGTACATGATGAGGCCCCAGTCGCGCGAATCGAACAAGTCAAGGTGTGCGTACACGCCATTGCGCTTGGTCGTCATCACTTGGTAGGTGGCAATTGTGACGGGACGAATTTCCTTACGAGCGCCTGAATACTCGCCGATTTCGTCTTCGGTCAGGGTGGTGCGCTTGAGTAACTCGTCACGCCATTGCCGGGCGGCAACAGTGTTGGTCACGAGAATGAGCGTTGTTGCCTGTGCCATTGCCATCGCCGCAGCGCCGACGATGGTCTTGCCCGCGCCACATGGAAGCACGACGACGCCGGACCCACCGTGCCAGAAGCCTTCAGCAGCCTCACGTTGGTAGGTGCGCAATTCCCAGCCTTCTTCGCGCAACGCGATGGGGTGCGCTTCACCGTCGACGTAGCCCGCGAGGTCGTCGGCGGGCCAGCCGAGTCGAAGAAGAACCTGCTTCAGATTGCCGCGCTCACTGGGATGGACGGCCACACTTAACGTGTCAATACGCGCCCCGACCAGTGGCGCTACCTTGCGACTGCGCAGCACCTCTTCGAGTACTGCCTGGTCGATTGCGTGCAGAACCAGACCGTGTGTGGGGTGGGCCAACAACTGCAGTCGGCCATACCGCGACATCGTTTCGGCCACGTCAATGAGCAGCGCATGTGGCACGGGATAACGCGAATAGCGCAGCAGAACGTCAACCACTTGCTCGGCATCGTGACCGGCGGCGCTGGCATTCCAGAGGGCGAGAGGAGTGATTCGGTACGTGTGCACATGTTCGGGAGCGCGCTCAAGTTCGGCGAACGGAGCGATCGCGTGACGACAGGCCTCGGAGTCCTCGTGGTCGATTTCGAGCAGGAGTGTCTTGTCGCTCTGCACGATCAGGGGTCCGTCGGTCACCTACCCATCATCGCGCAAGGGACCGGCATCGTTGTGGTCGGCCGTGCGTCCGTTACGGTCATCACGTGGCTGACCTTCTCGATGCACTTGAGGCGGAGGGCGTGTGGGCGCTGCGAGAGGCGGCCGCCGCGTTCCGGCGTCCAGTGCTGCTGTACAGCATTGGCAAGGATTCGGGCGTCATGCTGCACCTCGCCCGCAAGGCGTTTCACCCGGGTCCGATCCCATTTCCTGTGATGCACGTTGACACCACCTGGAAATTCCGCGACATGATCACCTTCCGCGATCAGATGGTGTCGGAATACCAACTTGAACTCATCGTTGCGAAGAACGAGGCGGCACTCGCCGAGGGAGTAACTCCGTTCTCACACGGCTCGCAGGAATACACGCGACTGATGAAGACGGTCGCGCTGCGCGAGGCATTGGATGAGTACGGGTTCGATGCCGCCATCGGTGGATCGCGCCGTGACGAAGAGCGCAGTCGCGCCAAGGAACGCATCTTTAGTTTGCGAATGCCCGGGCATCGCTGGGAACCGCGCCGGCAGCGCCCCGAACTCTGGCGGTCGGTCAACAGTGAATTGGTCGAGGGTCAGACCATGCGCGTGTTCCCTCTGTCGAACTGGACCGAGCTCGATGTCTGGCGCTACATCCGGCGCGAAGGGCTTCCCGTTGTGCCTCTGTACTTCGCGGCTGAACGCCCCGTTGTGGTGCGCCAAGGGCAACTCATCGTTGTCGATGATGAGCGCATGCAGTTCGATCCGGGTGAGACCTCGCAACAGCGACTTGTGCGCTTCAGATCGCTGGGCTGCTACCCGCTGAGCGCGGCTGTGGCCAGTTCGGCCGACACACTCGACGACGTCATTGCCGAAATGGAATCGAGTAACGAGAGCGAACGGGCGGGACGACTCATCGATGGCGAAGGCAGCGCCTCGATGGAGTCCAAGAAGGTGGAGGGCTACTTCTAATGGCACTTGCTCCACTCGTGCGGCTCGTTGCCTGTGGCAGCGTTGATGACGGTAAGTCGACACTCATCGGGCGTCTCTTGGCCGGCACAGGCTCGGTGCCAGACGACCAGTTGCAGATGGCACGAACGACGCGTCGCTCGGGCAGCACCGTGCCAACGGGTGAGATCGACTATTCGCTGCTCACCGACGGCCTGGAGTCAGAACGCGAACAGGGCATCACCATCGATGTTGCGTACCGACACATGGAATTGCCGTCGCAGCGCCGGCTGATCATTGCTGATGCCCCAGGGCATGAGCAGTACACGCGCAACATGGCAGTGGCCGCGTCAACTGCCGACGTGGCACTCCTTCTCGTCGATGCTGAGCGCGGTGTGCGCACACAGACGTTGCGCCACCTCACGATCTGTTCGCTCATGGGGGTGCGTCACGCGGTGATCGCAGTGAACAAACTCGACTCGATGGGCTTTGCCGAGTCGGTCTTCGACGGCATCGCCAGCAC
>CAIYMF010000350.1 GCA_903927265.1 uncultured bacterium
CTCTTTTGACGCGACGCTTACTTGCGTTGAACGGAACCACCATCAAAATGCCGCAGAATGAAGTCATGGTTTCATTCACGCTGCACCGTGTGGGTCTCGCTCTCACAGGGGCCGTTGCTTCCCTTGTCCTGCTTACTGCTTGTGGTGGTTCGAGTGGGCCAACAGTGGCGAGTATTGGTGGTAGCGGTGGTGGTGCCGCAGGAGCGAGTTCGTCGCCGAGTGGCTCCGTCGATCCCGAAGCAGCCGCGCGTGGTTTCTCCGCGTGCATGCGCACCAACGGAGTTCCCACATTCCCAGACCCGACCGTTGACAGTAACGGCAACGTGCAGCAGGGGTTTGGCCCCAATTCGGGAATCGACCGCAGCGACCCCAACGTGCGCAAAGCGTTCGAGGCGTGTCGTAGCAAGTTGCAAGCCCTGCGGCCCAACTTCACTCCCGAACAGCAGCAACAACTACAAGACGCGCTGCTGAAATATGCCCAGTGCATGCGAACTAATGGTTACCAGATGGCCGACCCCGACTTCTCTGGAAACGGAGGAGGGTTCCGTTCGCTGGGCGACATCAACAGGCAGGACCCCGCGTTCCAAAAGGCTGATGCCATCTGTCGACCGCAGACATTGGGCAACTTGGGATTCATGCCCCGTGGCGGGGGCGGTGGCGCCGGCGGTAGAACAGCAGCCCCGACGCCGTCAGGTGCGTCGGGATGAGCGAACAGGGTCTGTTGCCGCCTGCTTCGGCAGCCGGTGACGTCGACAGTCGAAGGTCACCGTGGCGATGGCTTATCCCGCTGCTCATCGTGGTGCTGATTCTGGCTGCGGTGGGTTGGTGGGTTGCGCGTCAACGCGCATCATCGACTGACTCAGCAACGTCAGCGCCCACAACGGTTACTGCCCTAGTCACCCGCACTGACCTGACAGAGACGACGTCGTACGACGGAGTGCTCACATTCGCGGACGCTCGCACGATTGCCTCGAAGAGTGCCGGAACTGTGACGGCTTTGCCTGCGTCTGCAGCGACCGTGAAACAAGGCGGAGTGCTCTACGAAATCGACGCCACCCCCACTGTGTTGATGTACGGCACGGTGCCGATGTACCGCACCTTGCAGACGGGAGTTACTGACGGTGCCGACGTGAAGCAACTTGAGCAAGGGTTGAAGTCGTTGGGGTATGACCCTGACGGCATGACTGTCAATGCTGCGTTCGGTAGCGCCACGGTGAGTGCAATTAATGCGTGGAAAGCCTCACTCGGGCTCACAGAAGACGGAACTGTGACGCCGGCTGAAGTCCAGTTCTTGCCCGAAGCCATTCGGGTTCAATCCCTGAGCGCCGTTGTAGGTGATTCCGCCAACGTAGGTTCATCGCTCTACAGCGCGTCAGGAACGCAGCGCATCGCCGCTGTCTCACTCGCAGCCAGCGACAGCACTGTGGCGAAGGTGGGCGTCAAGGTCAAGGTCAACCTGCCTTCGGGTGAATCCGTTCCTGGCACGGTGAGTCAGGTGAACACCGTTGCGTCAACGAGTTCGTCGAGCAGCGGTGGCGGAGGTAGTGGTGGCGGCGGAGGTGCGGTTAACCAACAGGGTGGAAGTTCAACGGTCACGAGCACCAAGGTGGCGGTGACCGTGTCAGTTGAAGATCCAAAGGCCACCGATGACCCTGACCAGACGCCGGTGACTGTGGCGTTCAGATCTGACGGCGCGAAGGGTGTGCTCGCAGTTCCCGCGACGGCGTTAATTGCGCTTGCGGGCGGAGGCTTCGCCGTGGAGGTGGTCGACGACTCGGGTGCGACACATCTCGTGGCGGTCGAGCCCGGTCTGTTCGCCGTGGGCGGCTTGGTTGAGGTCAAGGGCGACGGTATCGAGGAAGGCGCCACTGTGGTGGTGCCGTCAGGCGCGTGAGCACCGTAGCCTCGGAACCGGCGGCCGCCACCGCGTCGGCCGACCGTTCCGTGATGGAACTCAGGGACGTGCGCAAGACATACCCAGGCCCGGTTGAGGTTCTGCACGGAATCAACCTGAGCATCGTGGTAGGTGAGCGGCTGGCAATCGTTGGTCCCTCTGGCTCGGGCAAGTCAACGATGCTGCACCTCATGGGCACTCTCGATCAGCCCACGACCGGCCAAGTACTCATCGACGGGGTCGATGTCTCCAGCCTTTCTGATCGTGAACTCTCACGTTTTCGCGCGCGCACCCTCGGCTTCGTTTTTCAGCAGTTCTACTTACTCGATGGAGTGTCGGCCGTCGACAACGTTGCGAATGGCTTGCTCTACTCGGGTGTCTCGCTCGCAAAGAGGCGTGCTCTGGCGGCTGCGGGGTTAGAACGAGTCGGGCTGGGCCACCGACTCCACCAACCTCCAGCAAAACTGTCTGGAGGTGAACGTCAACGCGTGGCAATTGCGCGCGCGCTCCTTGCTCGCCCGGCGATCGTGCTAGCCGATGAGCCGACGGGAAGTCTCGACACGCAATCGGGGGCGGATGTTCTCGCGTTACTTCGAGAACTCAATTCTGACGGAACCACGGTGATTGTCATCACGCACGATCCTCAAGTGGCAGCGGCCATGGACCGTCAAGTCGTCATCCGTGACGGCGTGATCGTGAGTGACACCACGGTCGGGGGTGGGTGATGGCGAGCGGTCGCTTGTCCTTGACGGACACCGTGCGCGTCGGTGCGAGCGGGCTGTTGGCGAGGCCGCTGAGGTCGGTCCTTTCCGCGCTGGGAATTGCGATTGGTATCGCTGCTGTTGTCAGTGTTCTCGGAATTTCCGCGTCGTCGCAGGCGGCGCTCATCGCGCAATTGGATCGGCTCGGAACTAATCTCCTGCAGGTTCAAGCGGGGCAGACATTCGGCGGAACATCGTCGTCACTTCCGCTGACGGCCGAGCCAATGATTGGTCGCATTGGTCCTGTCCAGACGGTGTCATCGGTTGCGTCGCTGACTGCCAATGCCTTCCGCAATTCCTACATTCCGGCCGGCCAAACCAACGGAATTCAGGTCAAGGCGGCTCGCATCAACCTCCTCGACGCCCTAGCTGGAAGTATGGCCGAGGGGTCGTTCCTGACAGCGGCAACGGAGAACTACCCGGTCGTGGTGTTGGGTGCAACAACAGCACAGAGGCTCGGATTCGACCACTGGATTTCTGGATCGATGGTTGACATCGGTGGCACCCAGTACGCGGTCGCGGGCATCATGCAGCCGATGCCACTTGCGCCCGATATCGATCGTTCGGCGCTGATTGGCTACCCGCAGGCGCAGAATGCGTTAGGTGCTGACGGATCTGCGACAACCGTGTACGTTCGAACCACCCCTGAACAGGTTGACGCGGTGGGCTCAGTTCTGGCCAATACTGTCAATCCGGCTAACCCCAACGAAGTACAGGTCAGTCAGCCCTCAGATGCCCTCGAGGCACGCATTGCGACCAACGACGCCTTCAACTCACTGTTCTTGGGGCTGGGGGCCGTGGCTCTCCTCGTCGGAGGGGTGGGTATCGCCAACGTGATGGTAATTAGCGTTCTTGAGCGACGAAGTGAGATCGGACTTCGCCGGGCCCTGGGTGCGACCCGTGGCAACATTCGATCCCAGTTCCTCTCGGAGGCGCTGCTGCTCGCCGGTGCAGGTGGAATCGCCGGAGTGGTGCTGGGAATGCTGATCACCTTCGGCTATTCGGCTACTCGCGGCACGGATCTCGTAGTGCCGTTGTCAGCGGTTGCCGGTGGAATAGCGATTGCCCTCGCACTCGGTGCCATCGCTGGTCTCTACCCGGCAATCCGGGCTGCACGGTTGGCCCCGACGGATGCTCTGCGCTCGGTGTAATCTTCCCGGAATCTGACTCATGAGTCGTGTTGCGCGGGCAAGATGGAGTTCTGATGGTTGATGACGATCACTCCGATGACGACGTCGTGGTGTGGCTTGAGGGCATCCGCGACGCGGCGTCTATGCGGCATCCGATGACACC
>CAIYMF010000351.1 GCA_903927265.1 uncultured bacterium
CGTCGGACAGACCACCACCCTCGGCAAGCCGCTTGGGTGGTCGGTGGCGAGGGGCGCGAAGGGTGTGTGCACCATCGTTCGAGCGGGCGGCAAGGTGCGGCTTGAGGTGGGCGCTCGCGCCGGCACGTGTCGGGTACGGGCGCAGGCCGCCGGAGTGCCGGGGCAGTGGAATCCCTACAACGAGAAGCGCACATATCGAGCGCGATAGCTCAGCTGGCTAGAGCCCCGGGCAAAAAGTCAGGTCGTCGTCGGTTCGAGTCCGACCCGCCCCACCACGTCAAGCATCAGCCGAACCTCAACGGTCCCACCGCCCGCCGTTAGCACTCGCTCGAGGGGCTGAGGACAGCGCGCCGGCCGTTGGCCTCCACCCGCCCGTCCAGGAAGGAGTCGATCTCCAAGGTATAGCGGGCGATCGATGGGTCATCGGGCTTCATCTGGATGAGCACCGCCTCCGCCTGCCCTCGAACGCCGCCTGTCTCGATGATCGTCCACGTCCCGATCTCGGTCGACGTGGTCGACCCGCTGCCGGGGAAGGAGAGGTTGCTGAGCAGCCCGTATCGATCGTTGGAGCACAGGTGCCAGATCAGTTGGGTGAGGCTGTTGTTCTCGGTGAACGTCCGGTCGACCTGACTTCCCGTCAGCGTTTCCTGGAAGACCCGCTTCAGGGTCGCCTTCTCCGCTGCCGAGAACTCCGTCGATACCGATGTCTCAGACTGGGGGCTGTCTGGCTGCGTCGAGGAGGATGCGGGGAGCCGGACGAAGACCTTCTTGCCGTTCTTCCGCTTGCAGATCAGACCGTTGGCCGTCACCTTCCCGACCTTCTTGCACTTGGCGCCGGCTGTCGGCGCTGCCGTGGCGGGGCCTGCTGTCACGACGATTGCCCCGCCGAACAGGGCCATCGCTGTGAGGAAGGCGATCGCGCTTCGGGTGAGGCTGGTGTGCCTGCGCGGTTGACTCTGCATGGTTCCCCCTGGGTGCCGACATCGGTGCGTCACAGTACGCCCTGCCGCACCGGTCAGACGTTGATCGCGCGATTCCGCATGCGCCTGGGCAGCGACGAACGAGCCGACGCCGAGCCGGGTATGCGTCGGCCTGACGATCCACGGCCAGACCTTGCGGTTCAACGAGTAGGGGAGCCGGATCGGACGCCATCTGGCGGCTAGGCTGGGCGCACTCCGCGGGGGCGGTAGCTCAGCTGGTTAGAGCCCCGGACTCATAATCTGGTCGTCGTCGGTTCGAGCCCGACCCGCCCCACTCCTTGCGTGTGTAGTTCCGCCTGATGATTGGCACTCCTCTGATGTTGGTGGAGCTAAGTGTCATGGAGCAGAGGTATCAAGCGGTGTCGTTCGTGGTTCACGATGGTGAGTCGGTCGTGGAGGTGGCGCGGCGTTTCAATGTGTGGGACTGCCCTGATGTCAACCAGGCTCTGGGCAGACCCCTTCCCTTACCGGGGATTGCCGTTGCGGGATCTGTCTATCGTCCGGGTGCTCAGCTACCCCGGTCAATTTGAGTGTCTGATAGCGTAAATTCTCAGTCGGATACTTCTTGCAAATTGTTGCGGAAAGTGATCCTTCGCCCCGCGTAACAAGTCAGGAAAATGATGAGAATTGCTGTGATTGGCGCGTCCGCGGGGCTTGGGCTCGAGACCGTGAAGTGTGCACTGAGCCGGAACCACGATGTCACGACTCTTTCACGTTCGCACGTCAACGTCGCTGACGACCAGACCGTTACTGAGGTGCTGGGGAGTGCCACCGAGGAGGCCGACCTCGCCCGTGCTATTGCCGGTGCAGATGCTGTCATTGTTACCTTGGGCGTTGCGAGCAATCGAGAGGTGACCACCCTGTTTTCGGACTGCGCCAAACTCTTAGCGAAGTTGAACGAGGCCGGACCGTCACATGTTCCGTTCTTGTTTGTCAGTGGCTTCGGCGCCGGGGCGAGCCACGATTTCGCGACGCCCGTCGCGAAGCTGCTGCTCAACTACGTATTGCGAAATTCCTACGCCGACAAGACGCGGATGGAAGAAATCGTCGCCAGCTCGAGCATGAATTGGATCGTCGCGCGGCCGGGCAGGTTGCTCAACGGGAAGCTCACGGGGAACTATCGGACCGAGAACTCCCTGTTTCCCGGCATGAAGATCGGCGGAATAAACAGGGCCGACGTGGCCGCATTCTTAGTGGACCAGGCGGAGAACCCTACTGAGCTGCGTCAGTACGTTGCGATCTCTGGCAAGTAGAAGGAAAACGTTCACTATCTGAGATCAGGCAATCTCTCCGAAGAGTATGTGGGCGATCTTTTCGAAGTGGCCGACGTCGTTGTTTCTTCATCGGCCTACGAAGGCTTTGGCCTTCCCATCCACCAAGCGCTCCAAGCGGGAAAACTGTGGTTCCCCGCGAAGAGTAGACACGGGACTATGCGATTTTCTTATCTTGCGTGGCCAACGCTATCTCGCAGTTGATCGGACTGACCTGCCCGATCTTGGAATAGCGCCTGGTGCTGTTGTACCAGCGGATGAACTCGTCGATGCCGGCCCGTAGTTCGTCGAGCGTGGCGAAGACGTGTCAGTAGTAGAACTCGTGCTTGAAGACACTCCAGAATGACTCTGCGGTCGCGTGGTCGAAGGACGATCCGGTGCGGCCCATCGACCTGCTGCGTGCGATCCCGCCCCACCCCTTAAGTAGCAACGAGCACCGCTTCTGTGAGCGTAAAGCGCCCGAATGGGGCCTTCCACGCTCATAGAACGATGAATTCCCGATATGTCGGC
>CAIYMF010000352.1 GCA_903927265.1 uncultured bacterium
GACATCCTCGTTAACAGCGCGGGGGTGATGGCCGAGCGCATGTCGAAGACCCTGCGTACCTCGCCCGATGAGTGGCGGCGGGTCATGTCGGTGAACCTCGACGGCTCGTTTTACGCCATCGCCACCTTCGTCCCGAGCATGGTGGAGCGGCGTTGGGGTCGGGTGATCAACGTGTCGGCATGCCTCGGCCGACTCAGTGGGCCGGGCACCGGGGGAGGGTTGGCGCCCTACCGGGTGTCGAAGGCCGCCATGAATGCGATGACGCGCAACCTCAATTCTGAATTGCGCAACGGCGCGGGTGGAGTGCTGGTTGACGCCATGTGCCCCAATCACTGCCGCACCGACATGGGCGGACCCAACGCGCCGCGATCGGCCGAACAAGGGGCCGACACCATCGTGTGGCTTGCCACTCGGCCCGACGATTCGCCCACAGGTTTGCTGTGGGAAGACCGCGAGGTCGTGCCCTGGTAGGTCGGCGGACGCTGCTGCAGACGCTGATTTGCGAGGGAATCTGGGGCTCTACGTAACCCCGAGACGTCGGCTCCTAGCACTGTTTTCGGACTTTTCGCGACATTCGGGACTCTCGCATCCCTCGATGCACTTGAGCCAATGGGGCTAGGGTCACCGTTACGGCGCATTGTGCGCGCACCTAATCCTTGGGAGTGACATGTCCGACGACCAAACCCCTGAACCCGCCACCGACGAGATTGTCGTTGAGGCCGCTGCTGTTACTGACGGTGCCTACACGCTCTTCGTGGCCGATTTCGACGATACCGAAACAGCGTGGGCTGCCTATGAAGCGCTCAAGTCAATTGAAGACGGTCGTACCGTCGAGATTGAAAGCGTCATCGTGGTCAAGCGCGATGCCGATGGCAAGATTGAGGTGCAGAAGGCCACCGATCACAGCACGCGACGCGGGCTGGCTTGGGGCGTCGTCGGCGGCGTGGTGTTGGGCGTGCTCTTCCCGCCGTCGATCATCGGTAGCGCGGTCGTTCTTGGTGCCGGAGGCGCGGCCGTGGGCAAGGCGCGCGAGCTGCACCACCGATCTGAGATTGCCGACGAGTTGCAGGATGCGATTGCCCCCGGACACTCGGGCATCCTCGCGCTCGTGTCCGACCCCGGCGCGGTGAAGATTCGTGAGGCTCTCGACAAGGCCAACGCCATTGTCGAGTCGGCGGTCGACAAGGTTGCGGCCGAGGACATCAAGGCCGCCGCGAAGGAAGCCGAAGCACAGGCGTCAGATAACTAGTTCCAGAACTGAGCCGTCTGGAGGCAGACTCCCCTGCGCCGACTGCCTATCGCCGCACGAGTGTTCACCCGCTGTTGGTGCGGAGGGATGTCGTCGACACAAACTCGGGTCAACACCTCGTTGACCCGAGTTTCGACACCTCGGGACCGTGTCGCAACACCGCGCCAGGGCGGCAGAGGGCTTTCGGCGTTCGGAACTACTACCTGGAATACGTGAGATCGAGCGTCGCTTTCGACAGGGTGATTGCGGAGATGGAAGTGAGCAGCGACTCACGTGTGACGGACGCTGATGACTGCGCGGGAAGTGTGGGTGTTTGTGAGAGTGCGTAGACGGTGATCGTGTACGTCTTAACTCCCGGACCCTTCGAACACGGAGGCGTGTAACCCACCTCAGGTGTAACGCTGTTGCCGCCGAGGAAGCCGGTGTTCGTGTCCCCGGCCGATTCCGAATGAATGTCGGCGGGGATTCCCCATTCAAGCCAGTACCAGTGAGTGCCGCCCTCGGGCGGAACGTGGTCCATGACGACCGCGTAGTTCGTGGTGCCAAGCGGTGGGTTCGACCAGGCAATGGCCGGACTGGTGCCGGCCCCGTCGCAAGTGGAGTCAACGTTGAGTGCGCCGTCAACCACGCCAGGACTGGTGAGCGTGAAATCAGTCGCAGGGGACTGAGAGGGCGCACATGCGGTGACCAACCCGCACATGACGATGGCCCCAGCTGCCAGTCGCGTGTAGCGGGGGACGCCATTTCTCAATTGGGGCACGTCACCAAGGAGAGCACGTCTGGCTGAAGGTTTCCTCGAGGATTTCTCAATGTTCTCCGGCATCTCAGTTGGTCGAGTACCGATCTCAACTCTTTCTCAAGGCGCCATTCATCTAACCTCCAGAATCCGCTCTTACCGTCGAGTCATGAGCCATCACGACCACGATCACCCGCTGGGGCCGCCGTCACTCATCGACCGTCGCACGCTGTTGCGCGTTGGCGGAATTGGTTTCGGCGCGCTGCTCCTCGCTGCGTGCGCTCCCAAGACGATGACCTCCACCACAGGCACCGCGTCACCATCCACTGCGGGTGCGTCGTCGTCGTTGTCGGCCACCTCGCTTCCCGGCTTTGCCGAATTCGCGGCCACCGTCACCACCACGCTCGCCGATGGCCTCTGGATGATCGAAAGCGATGGAATGCCCGAGCACGAGATGATGACCGGCATTACCAGTTGGCAGCAGCAGGTGCCCGTGCCGCAGCCATATACAGGCGCTAACGCGTGGCGATTTCCGTCGCAGCCGCAACTGGCCGATCAACCGATCTCGGCGCGTACCTCGCTCTACCGCGGGGCGATCGCGTTGGCAGTCAACGGGGTTCCGATCTTCAACGCATTGAACAACCGGGGTGACGACGCATTCCTGGCGGGCGAACTTGACTCGTGGGGCGGACATTCGGGGCGAGCTGACGATTATCACTATCACGTTGCGCCGCTGCATCTTTCCGAACGTGTGGGTGCAGGCAAGCCGATTGCGTACGCGCTCGATGGTTTTCCCATCTACGGAATCACCGAACCGGACGGTTCGAACGTGACCGGCCTGGACGAACTCAACGGACACGACATCGGATCGGGCTACCACTATCACGGCACCACGACGTACCCCTACATCAATGGTGGGTTGCGCGGAGTAGTGAATGTCGCCGGAGATCAGATTGATCCGCAACCCATGACTCGGCCATTTCGCCCTGATGGTCAACCGTTAAGCGGCGCGACCATTACCTCGTTTACGTCGTCGGCTACCGGGAAGTACGCGCTCACCTACTCACTCGACGGCGGTGCAGGGCACGTCGACTACGCGCTGAGCGGTTCGACCATCACCTTCACCTACATCGAACCGTCTGGAGCGACTCGCCACGAGACCTACACGCGCTGATTGCGTCTTTCGTACCTACGTTTCCCGAACCCCGAGTTCCCCAATCAAAGGAGACATTGATGTATCGCACCCTTCTGCGCAGCGCTGTCGCACTCGCAGTGGCTCCGAGTTTCGTGTTCACCACCGCCGCAGTTGCGGCGCCTGCACCGAATCCCGCTGCGCCCTCGCGCTCCCCTTACTCCTATAACGGCAGCGGCAACAATCGTGCCCACGTGCATTGGGGAGCGGCAGGTATCGCACTTCTCCGACGCGCTGCTGCTGCCTATTCCGATGGAGTCTCCGAGCCTGCGGGCGCGTCCCTTCCCAACCCTCGCCTAGTCAGTAATGAGTTGAGCGCGCAGACGGGAAGCATTCCCAACAGTCGGAGCATGTCCGACTTTGTGTATGTGTGGGGGCAGTTCCTCGACCACGACATCAACCTGACGTCCACTGGTTCGGAGAAACTTCCGATCGCGGTGCCGACGGGTGACCCGTCATTCGATCCCGATAGCACTGGTACGCAGACGATCCCGTTCACCCGAAGTGTTGCCGCCGCTGGCACCGGAACGTCGGCTAGGAATCCCCGCCAACAAACAGATTCCGTGACCGCCTTCATCGATGGATCTCAGGTGTACGGCTCGGATGCCACACGTGCGAGAGCACTTCGCTCATTGGTCGGCGGCACGTTGCGAACAAGTGCCGGAAACATGTTGCCTTTCAATACGAACGGCCTGCCGAATGCGAATGACTCGCACCTGCTCCCTGACACGAAACTCTTTCTCGCTGGCGACATCCGCGCCAACGAGAACCCCGATCTCATTGCACTTCAGACGCTGTTCATGCGCGAGCACAACAGGATCGCTGCACAAACCCAACGCGCCCATCGGACATGGACCGATGAGCAGCTCTACCAACGTGCTCGCACCGTGGTAATCGCAGAGATCCAGGCAATTACCTACAACGAATTCCTCCCGGCTCTTCTCGGGCGAAACGCACTTGGCCGTTACACCGGCTATCGCCCCAAGGTCAATCCGTCGATCACCAATGAGTTCGCCACGGCCGCGTTCCGGTTCGGTCACAGCCTGCTCGACGGCGAGATCGGTCGATTGAATAACGATGGCACGTCGATCATTACTGGCAGTCTCACTTTGATGAACTCGTACTTCAATGCGAGCGTGTTCGACCCGACGCTAAGTGACCACCAGGGAGATATCGACCCGTTCCTCAAGGCAGTGGCGTCAGGCAACGCACAGGAAGTTGACCTCAAACTTGTCGACGATGTGCGTAACTTCCTATTCGGCGCTCCCGGTCAGGGTGGGCTTGACCTTGCCTCGCTGAACATTGCGCGCGGTCGCGACCACGGTCTCGCCGACTACAACACGACTCGCGCTGCCTATGGACTTCCACGGGTTACAGACTTTGACCAGATCACCCCGGATGTCACTGTGCAGAATTCGTTGAGGACCCTCTACGGCTCGGTGGACAACATTGACCTTTGGGTGGGAGGACTGGCAGAAGAGCACGCTCCCCGGTCAAGCGTGGGACCGCTCTTCCAGCGCATCATGGTTGACCAGTTCAGTCGTCTGCGTGCTGGCGACAGTCGGTGGTTTGAGCGCGCTTTTGCCGGCCGCGAGCTCGGAATAATCAGGGCAACGCATCTGTCTGATGTGATCAAGCGCAATACCTCGCTGACCACTCTGCAAGCGAACGTGTTCGTCTGGAGAGGAGCGGCGGCGGCATCGTGATTAGACGCTCGTGCTGCTCGTCACCTGCACGGGCAGCGAGCGAAGGCCGCGAATCATCCGACCAGAGTTGGCAACAGGCTTTCCGGTGATGCGCCACGCGCTCGCATCGGGAAAGCGGGCGAAGAGAGTGCGCCAGACAATCTCAGCTTCCATGCGTGCGAGGGCTGCACCAATGCAGTGGTGAATGCCAAAGCCGAAGGCGAGGTTTCGGCGTGCGTTCTCGCGATGGATGTCAAAACGATTCGGATCATCGAAGACCTTGGGATCGCGGTTGGCGCCGACGAGCATGAGCACGATCGTGTCGCGCTCGTCGAGAGTCTCACCACCTGGCAATTCGATGGGCGCCAACGCGGTGCGGAAGGTGTACTGCACCGGGCACACGTAGCGCAGTACTTCTTCGATCAAGTCGGGCACGAGATCGAGGTTGGCGGTGACCTCGGCAAACTGGTCGGGATGGCGGAGCAACACTTCGGTGCCGGCGCCGAGCAGATTGACGGTTGTCTCGAAGCCGGCGAGTAGGAGGAAGGCGGCGGTGCCAAGGATGTCGCGGTCGTCGAGACGGTCACCGTCGAACTCAGCCAGCGCCATCGAACTCAGTACGTCGTCGGACGGGTTCACTCGGCGTTCGGCGAGCAGCTGGGCAAGATAGGCGACGAGCTCCTGAGCAGCGACGTGCATTCGTCGTGCGTGGTCGAGGGTGCGCGGTCGGTCGAGTCCCGAGGCGAGCGTTTCGCCCCAGGTGGTGAATTGATCACGATCGACGAACGGCACCCCGAGAACTTCGCAAATGACTGCCATAGGAAGCGGTGCGGCAAGGTCGCGCACGAGATCGAATGGACGATCGGTGGGCAGAGCAGCCACCATCTCGTCAGCCACGCGTTGGGTTGCTTCACGCCACCCTTGCATGACGCGGTGCGTAAACCCCGGCAGCACGAGGCGTCGGATGCGCGTGTGCTCGCCACCGTCTTTGGTGATGATCGCGTCGAGTAGTGGATCGATCTGTTCCGGTGGCAGTTGAGGGCCGAGCAGGATCGACTCGAAGGCATTGCGTGCCTCGGGAATGTCGGCCGAAGCGTCGGGGGAACGTAGGACGGCTGAGCACACTTCGTAATCGGAGGTATAGCGGAACCCCGTTCGGCTGCGTACGACAGGAGCGGTGCGCAGACTGTTGGCAAATGCAGGAATGTCGGTGGTGGTCTCGAGCACTCCCACCGGATCACCGAGGCGAGAGTAGAACCGCGTGATCGCCCAGAACAGCGCGATCGACGCGCCGAGGTGTGCATCCCGTCGTAAGTCGCTCACTCGGCGAGTGTAGATGCCCTGCGTCTGGGCACTGTGTGGCGGCGAGCAATCCACAGCCACGACAGTGACCGCACCACCCCGGTGTTCCGAACGAACGCTCGTTCTGGCAGGTTCACTATGTGACCCGCCAGCCGCCTTCGCGCTGGCTTCCGTCGTACCTCGTGATGGTGCTGCTGTGGGGCAGTTCCTTCGCCTTCATCAAGCTGGCACTGACGGTGTTCACCCCCTTCGGGGTCGGTGCCCTGCGAACAATGATTGGCGCAGTCACCCTCGTGATCGCCCTCCTCATCACGCGTACGCCGTTCGCGCCCCGCCGCATTTGGCCGCTGCTGCTCGTCAATATTCTCTTGGCCGGAACGATCCCGTGGGCAATGACAGCGTTCGGCGAAATGCAAATGTCGTCGGCGTTGACTGCCATCGTGGGAAGCACCGGCCCGCTGTTCACGTTGATTGCCGTGCTCATCGCGTTTCCTGAAGAGCGGCCCACATGGCAACGAATGATGGGCTTGGGCCTGGGATTCGCGGGTGTGATCGTCGTCGTGGGGCCCTGGAAGGGAATCGGCGCGGCCGTCTGGATCGGTGTCATCTCGGTGTTAGTGGCCAACCTGATTTGGGGCTGGTCAGGACCCTTCTCGCGGCGCTACCTCACCGGCGGAATCAAGGCCGGCACGGTTGACCCGTTAGCGCTCGCGGCC
>CAIYMF010000353.1 GCA_903927265.1 uncultured bacterium
AAGGCCGAAGGTATCGAGTTCGCGGTGCGCGACTTGGTGCGTGGCAAGGAACCGGCAGACGACCTGATAGAGATTGCCGAGTCCGAGAGTGCCGTGCTCATCGTCATCGGCCTTCGCCGCCGTTCAGCAGTGGGCAAGTTGTTGCTCGGCAGTAACTCACAGCGCATTCTGCTCGATGCCAACTGCCCGGTATTGGCCGTGAAAGCCGACTAGTTCGTCTGGGTCGGATCTTCGCGCTCAGTTGAGTGTGGTGCCCGCGGTCAGTGACGCCCATCGACCGGCCAACGCGCCGTCACCGACCAGTACGCAGGCGCTTCCATTGATCCATGCGTACGCACTGGCATGGGCCTGGGTACCGCCGGGAAGAGTGACACTGCGTTCGACGAAGTAGTTGATGCGGCCAACAACTCCGCGCATGGTTCGTAGTCGAGGAACTTCGGTCACCCAGTAGTTGGCGAGTGATCCGGACGTGATGCGGTACCAATACGAACCGTGCAGCAAAATGCGAGTGCGTTGCATCGCGGGGGCGCTGGACGGTCGTTGGAGTTTGATCGACTTGCGAGCAGTGACGCGACCGGATGAATCGAACTGGAATCCAGTGTGAGTGCCGCGTGCGAATAGGACAGTTCCGCGCTGTGCAGCTGTCGGGTAGTCCGATTGCAGCGTCTCGGCGAGCCGCGCAAAGACAGGCGAGTCGGTGAGCGCGTTAAGGAAGAGTAATTCGCGAATGTGTATGCCGTGATAGCGCGTGTGCGGTGTATGCCCGCGCAGTGAGTAGTTCGACGCCCACTCCATATTACGAATGGATGGAAAGTAGTGCACGACCGTGGTGGCGGCGCCGTCGAAGAGTGCGGCCGCATCATCGGATGCCGTGAGTTGCCAGTAGTCCCACACCCCGAATACGGCGAACATCAGGCCGTTGTAGACGTGCTCACTCGACGTTTCCGGAGTGCGCGGGTACTCCTCAAGCCAGAGGTATCCCTCGGAATCCACCATGCTGACCCAGGGGTCACTTCCACGTGACGGCAGCATGAACGCAGCGAACACACCGTCGGCCGCCGACCGCCAGATGGGATCACCTGTCTCGGTGGCAAGTCGACTGAACAATGAGAGCGCCTGACCTTCGGCCATCCCTGAGTACCAAGGATTGTGAAGGGTGTCGTCGGGGTTGGTGTTGAGATTGAAGTCGAAATCATAGGGAAGAAACCATGCGCCGCGTGATTCGACGTGACGATCAGCCAGTCGCTGTGCTTGACGTAGTGCGCGTTCAAGAAACCACGGGTTGTTGGTGAGTCGGTAGGAATTGAGCAGGCTCAACCCGTACTGCGCTTGGGCGACGGGATGGTTGTGAAGTTGGCCATCACTTGTAGCAAACATGCGAACGCCATCGACGTCCACGATTCCGGTCTCCTGCGCAGGAACAATAACGGTGTCGTTGTAGGGGGTGGCCGCTACGCTCACCGAATGCGGAACAAATCCGTCGCGATGGAAATCGCCGGGACCGATCACGCTCGTAGGCATCAGCAATCCCATCAGCGTGACCGCGATGGTTGCGAGGACAGGCATGATCTCCCTTGAGTGGTGTTTCCCTTAGTAGAACACGCGGGTGACGGCCGAGTTGCTACCTGTAGCGTCGGAAGGGTGAACGACGGGCTATCGGTCAGGGTTCTCAGTGGCGATGACGTGCGCGGTCTTGTCACCTTCGACGACGTCGTGCACTCGCAACGTGAGGTGTTCCGGGCCTTTCATCGTGGTGAGGCTGTGTTGGCACAGCGCGCGCTACTTACTGGCCCCGAAGACTCGGTGGCATTCGCCTACCTCGCGCGAGCGAGTTCGACGGCACCCCCGGTAGTCAAGATCGGCAGTGTGAATCCCGTGAATGCGTCACGTGATCTGCCGGGAATCCACGCACAACTCCTCGTGATGGACGCAAACACGGGTGCATTGTGCGCGATCGTTGATGGTGAAGCGGTGACTTTGCTGCGCACCGCGGCGGCAACCACGGTCGCCATTCAAGCTCTGGTGGCGGGGTCTCCGCGGCGAGTGAGCATCATCGGAAGCGGACCACTCGCACTCGAACACCTTCGCTTCTTGCACCAGGCGTTCCCACGGTGTGATTTCGCTGTTCAGGTGAGAAGTGAACAGCGCTCCCGTGCGTTCATTGATATCGCTTCACGCGCCGCGATCACCGTTGACGTGACCACCTCAGTCGCGGAGGCAGTGGCCGGGGCTGAGGTGGTGATCACTGCGACGAATTCGGTGGAACCTGTGGTGCGCGCAGAGTTGCTTGCGGATGCGTCGCTTCTGGTGAGCCTGGGGTCGTTCGCTCCCGGTCGGCGCGAGTTTGGGGCCGATGTGATCGAGCTCGCTTCGCGCATCGTCGTTGATGACGTCGCCACCGTTGTTCAACAGTCCGGTCCGATCGTGGACGCTGTTGAGCGTGGGCACCTTGATCTGCACTCGCTTGAATCGTTGGGACACATTCTCAGTGAGCCGTCGTCGGCGCAATCGGCTCGCGGATTGACGCTCTATGTGAGTGTGGGGCTGGGTATTCAGGACGCAGCGCTCGCGGATCTCGTCTTGGCTCGGGCACAAGTTGCTGACAGTGGTCGTCGGATGACGCTCTGATATTCCGGCGAGACACGGAAGATCAATCAAGGGGAAACGATGACAGATTCTGAATACTGGAGCTTCCGAGGGTGTATTCAACCCGTCAGGTAGCTAGGGGGGCCAGTGAAGCACGTTCGTCACTCCGGCCTCGCGGGTCTGGTGACGTTGGCCCTCGTTTTTAGCGGCTCGGCCGGCACAGTGGTGGGGTTAGGTACCGCCGTTTCCCATCGAGTGAGTTCTGACGATCAACTCCGAGCCTCGGCCGATGGTGCCGTCATGGTTTCCTCTGGCCAGTCAGACGAAGACGCCGCGGCGGTGTTGCCAGCACCGGCAGTCGTTTCCGCGAGCTCGAAGCCGACACCGAAACCCACACCCACACCGAAACCCAAGCCCACGCCGAAGGCGGTCGTCACCGCGACCACCCACTCCGTCGTTGATGACTCGTGGCCTGACGATGACGGATCGGGATGCCCGGCACCTCGTTGGCCCACCAAGTTGAGCGCCGGTGAACCCGGCAATGGTCGTCGAGTGCTTGTGATTGGTGACTCACGTACGCGCGATTCTCGCCTGTCGATGAGTGAGGGCATGGTCAGCAGCGGCTGGACTCCCACGGTTCGCTGCTGGGGGTGGAAGGAAGTGACGTGGGGTACCGAACAGGTACGGCGGGCGAAAGCTCGCAATGAATTGCCGAAGATCGTCGTGATCGCGCTGGGGATCAACGACATCGGCAGGCTCGATGCATCGATGATCCGTCGCCACATGGTGGGCTTGCTCGATGCTATTGGTCCGGGGCATCAAGTGCTGTGGCTCGAGGAGTACTCGACGCGGTCGCATCAGACGTTTTCCAATTCTCACGTGAACTATCCACCCCGCGTCACGGCATTCAATGCCAATCTTCGCGACCTTCGAGACTCGTATCCCAACCTGTCGATTATCCCGTGGGTCAGTGTGGTCAAGGCCAACAAGCTTGGCCTCTTCGACGGCATTCACTACGGAAAGCGTGGTTATCGGTTCCGTGCCCAGGCCATTGTCGACGGGCTCAACTCAATTGTCGGCTGAGCGGTACCTAGTCAGTCACGCCGTCGAGTAGTTCTACTTGCATTGATTGCATGCCCTGCAGCCAACGATCGGTGCGTGTGGCACGGAAGGAGTAGAAGTCGGCGACCTCGGGGTGAGGAAGAACGAAAAAGTGGCCGTCGGCAATCGCTTGAACCAATGCGTCGGCGACCACGGGCGGATCAATGATCGGGTGCTTGTCGAGAATGACCCGCAACGGACCGCTTTCCTCATACATGGCCGTGCGCACGCCCTGGGGGCAGATGGCATGAACGGCAATACCCTGTGCGCCGTACGTCGCGGAAAGCCACTCGGCAAAGGCAACGGCACCATGCTTGGTGACCGAATAGGGGGCATCGCCGAGCATGGTGAGTAGGCCGGCGGCAGACGCCGTCACCACAAATCGCCCGCCGCCGGCTTCAAGCCAGCGAGGTACCAGTACCCGCGCGGTACGCACATGTGCCATCACGTTGACATCAAATGAGCGCGCCCAGTCGTCTTCCGTCGCATCAAGTCCGCGCACGACACCAATTCCGGCATTCGCCACGAACATGTCGATGCCGCCGAGTGCACTGTCGGCCGCTGCAATGAGTGCGGCCACGCCCTCTTCGCTGGCGGCATCGCCCGCGTGGAATTGTGCGCCGATCTGCTCGGCAAGTTCCGCGCAGGTCTCGGGGTTGAGGTCGTTGATCAGTACCTGCGCGCCTTCGTTGACCAGGCGCGTACTAATGGCGCGGCCGATACCTCCCGTCGCTCCGGTGACTACGACTCGTTGACCACTGAATGCACCCGATGCGGCGTTGTTGGTTGATTCCACGACGCCCACCCTACTGAGGGGCCGTGGCATGATGACGGCCATGGCGCAGCCGTTGGAGGAACTCGTCGATCACAGTTGGCTTCCGGTACTTGATCCCGTGCGCTCGGTCATCGGCGACATGGGCGGATTCCTTCGATCCGAAGCTGCCGCGGGTCGCCCGTGGTTGCCATCGGGTGATCGCATCCTGCGCGCCTTTACTCGGCCGCTTCCGGACGTGCGCATCGTGATCCTGGGGCAGGATCCGTATCCGACACCGGGTCACGCTGTCGGCTTGTCGTTCTCAGTCGACGCATCGGTTCGTCCGCTGCCACGAAGCTTGTCAAACATCTACCGTGAACTGGTTTCCGATCTCGGGGTTCCCATGCCCAGCACAGGAGACCTCACCCCCTGGTTTGACCAGGGGGTGCTTCTGCTCAACCGTGTCTTGACCGTGGGGGTCGGTGAGTCAGGAAGTCATCGGGGCAAGGGTTGGGAGCAGGTGACCGACGCGGCGATTGCCGGCCTGGTTGCTCGTGATGCCGAGCCGCTGGTTGCCATTCTGTGGGGGCGTGACGCGCAGTCAGTGGCATCACTGCTGGGAGATACTCCTTTGATCACCAGCGCCCATCCGAGTCCGTTGTCCGCAGATCGCGGGTTCTTCGGATCACGACCATTTAGCAGGTCCAATGACCTCCTCGACGAACTTGGGGGAGACCCGGTCGAGTGGTCGCTGCCGTAGGGGTGCGCGTTGTCAGACGACAGCGACATACTGGCCTTCATGGGAGCGGAGTCGCACAATCAGTCGCGCTACGGGGTGCAAGAGCGCGCGATCGAGGTTGACTCCTCGATACCCGCGAAGTCGCTGCGATGGTCAGCGAGTTCAGTCACCACATTCGTTCAGTGCCCCCTGAAGTTGTGGTGGGGCAAGGTGGCCGGGTGGCAAGAAGGCCCCAGTACCGCCACCGCCGCCGGAACCGCTGTGCACTCCGCACTCGAGTATCTCTTCGAGCGCGATCCCCTTGAGCGAACGCCTCCGGTTGCTGAGGCGGCGCTCGCAGTTGCGATCGACGAGGCACGTGATGAACTCGCTGCGGCCGCTGTTCCGATCGATGATGTGCGTGAGCGCGCAGAGGCTGCTCTTGCTGTCTATTGGAACCTCGAAGATCCGGTAGCGGTCGATGTACTTCCCGACGGTCTCGAACGTGAGATCTCGCTCGAACTCGCTGGCGTCACTTTCATCGGATATGCAGACCGAGTGGCGCGCAGCGATACCGGTGCCATCGTGAGTGACTACAAGACCGGCGTTGCCAAGCCTCGGTATCTCGGTCCCTACTACCGACAGCAATACCTCTACGCGGCCGCGCTTCATGAAGAAGATATCGACGTCACCGAAATCGAATTGCTCTTTCTCGGTGAGGCTCGTCGCATTCGACGCCCGGTGTATCCCGCCGCGCTCGAACGCGCCACGGCGACTTTGCGCGCCACAGCCGATGAGGCCGCGCTGATGGCTGACAAGGGTCAATGGACGGCACGGCAGTCAGGGCTGTGCGGGTGGTGCTCGTTTGAAACTGTCTGTCCCCTGCGCCGCTCTCGTGCGCCGATTCCGGGTTCTGCCGTAAGCAATGAGCGCCTCGCAGTGATTCCCGGCATGGTGCACCGGGCGAGCGCGCCCAAGGCCGACGAGGTTTCCGAAACAGCCGTTCCCGCCGTCGTGGGTGATCTCGACCCTGCCGACGAGGCTCCTGCCGACGGGGGGCTCTTCGGATGAGCGAAGTCAGCGGCCACGCGGCACATGCACCAGGTCCTCCAGTTCCCGACTGGCAACCCGAGTGGCAGTTCACCGGCGATCTAAGTCATGCCCGAGTGATGGCGGGTCGACTTGCAGGTTCGCCCGTGTTCAGTTGCCCGGCGCTCGATGCCAAGAAGTCGCGGCCGGGTGTGTATCCACAACGTGACAAGCGCGACCGCATCACCGAGTTCGCGCCATTCGCAGAAGTCCCTATCGGGCTGGTACGCGATGTTGTCGTTGACCATGTCACCCGTAAAGCCCAACCGACGCCCGAGTCGATAGCCGATTCCGCCGTCCGGTCGGCGGCACCTCGAGCATTGGCTCCCAGTTCGGCACTCGTCGTTGAAGCCGGCGTCGCGGGCTATCGCGCTGCTCTCGCCGCGCTCCGCGCTGACGGACAATTGCCCGTCGACGCCGTTCTCGTTCCTGACGTGGTGGTCAGTGACGTGCAGGTCGGCGGGGGAGTCGTTGAGTGGGCGGCGTGGGGGCTGCACTGGATTGCTCGCGATGGAGTGCGCGAAAGTCATCTGCTCGTGTGGCGCAATGCCGGGGCGCGGCCTCGCGCCGAAGCAGTCCTCGGAGTGATCGCTCGAGCGGCCGCTGAAGGGTTTCGAGCAGCTCCGAGCACGTCGTGGAGCGCTCGCTTCGAACCAGATGCAGTACAGCCGCCACCGGTCACTCGTGTGCGCATTCGCGAAATCGGAGTGCTCGATTCAAGTCAGGCGTTGCTCTTCGACGGAACTGCCCAGGAAGCGCGGGCGATGTTCGACCGTACGGTGCCGCCAGCCCTCCCAGTACTCACCGGCGAAGTGTTTCGTCCGTCCCGCGGGTGCGCAGGGTGCGGTATTCGGCCCGAGTGCCGAGGACTTCCGCGGGTTCCGGGAGTGCTAGCTGTTGCCGCGCGTGCCGACTACGTACGCTCTCTGTCGACCAGTGACCTGTGGCAGCACGAAGTGTGCCCGCAGCAGGTGCATCTGCTCAGTGACCTCGGCCTGCCGCGAGAACCGATGCCCGAGTTCGAAGCTGCTCGTCGCGGACTCCTCGTGCACGCGTGGCTCGAAGCAGCGCATGCCCGCGGCATTCGATGTGCGGTCGACGAACTTCCCACGGCCACTGAACCAGGACTCGTAGGCGAAGAACTGGGCTGGACCGTTGCCGATGCGGCGCTCGTTGCCGACTATTTGGAGCGCCACCCCGATCAGTGCCCCGTCACCGAAGGCGACGGTGAGGTGGTGCGTCCTGAGTGCGGCATCACGGTGTACGACACCGATGCCGATGTTGTTTTCAGTACTCGTCCCGACCTCGTAGTGGCGCACCTCGGCGACGATGGCACCCGAGACGTGGTCATCCGTGAGACGAAGACGATCAACCTGCGCCGGCTCGAGGCCGGAGAAGAACTCGACCTGCTGCATCACTTTCCGCAAGTCGCGGCGGCGGTCTGCCTCCTTGCCGAAGGCGTTGATCCACTCAATACGCTCGCCCGCTTCAAGCCCCATGCAAGTCGCGTCGAACTCGAACTACTCGGAAGTGACGCGGCCACGGTCATCAACTTCGAGATCGGTGACCCAGAAGTCGTACTGGCGGCGCGGGTTGCCCTCGCTCAGCGAGTTGACACGTGGTTGCACGACAGTGAGCACGCACCACGCCCCGGGCGTCAATGCCAGCGTTGCCCGGTACGGCAGTGGTGCCCAGTCACGGTGCTCACCGATCAGGGTCTTATCAGCGCCGACGACATGATCGACGCCGAAGGTGCCGACTCATTACCTCGCGATGTGCTGGCACTCATCGAAGCCGATACTGGAGCCGCACTCGACGAAGAGTTCGCGTTCTAGGGTCCTAGAACCGGAACGGTTTGGGTGGCTCGTTCATCGTGGCACGGGGGCACGTCGCCAAATCAAGGTGACCGAAGCCGAGGGCTTCATCGCACAGCGTGGTGACGGTCCAGCCGATTTCAGTTCCGGTGCGAGTGACGGTGGCTCGGTAAATCGTGATTTCGTATCGCGTGGGGGTGCTGTAGGCCACCTGGATGGTTCCGATGAGTTGGGCCCCACCTTGATCGGCGGGCGAGGGCCACGGAGCGTCGTACAAGGCCCAGCGAGAGGGATCAGAACGCCACGTGCCGCCGTTACGCACGTCGCGTAGCGACAATTCCACCAAGATGGCGCGCGCTGCTTCCTCCGGGATGATGGCCGCAGGCCGGATGACCTCGGTGACCACACCCTCGTCGAAGACCTCATCGCCTGGGGGCGGGAAGCCGTCGGGGGCGTTGCCCTGCGTGGTAAACCCGTCGCTCACCGTGCTCACGCCTTCCCTTTGGTCTGACTAGTTCATTGGCGACACGCCGGGTCGGTGTCGCTCCCGCACTGTGACTGCGGATACCCTCAGTATTGCCTGCAGCGGCGAACTTGTCGCCTGCGGGTGTACACGACACGGCTGCGTGTTCTGACGAATGTGTCAGGAAACGTGTCGCACAACTGCATACCGCTTGATCGAGGTGGCTGTGAAGTCACTGACTGAGAACGCTGGGGAAGGCGCCCGCTCAGTCAAGGAGGTCAGCGGATGGCCCAGTTGCACTCTGTCGTAGACAGGTCTGGTTCGCGTGCCCGGGGAGTGGTCTTCATCCACTCATGCCCGAGGGCGATGGCTTCTCATGTGGCATGGGCGGTTCAAGAAGCCACCGGTTCGTCGGTGCCCCTTGAATGGTCGGCCCAGCCGGTTGAGCCTGGAACTGTGCGTGCCGAATTGCCATGGGAAGGTGACGTCGGCTCTGCATCACGTCTGGTCAGCGCCCTGCGCAATTGGCCCCAGATGCGCTTTGAAGTCACCGAGGATGCGGCTCCGGGCGGAGAGGGCGAGCGCTACTCGAGCACTCCCGCGCTCGGTGTTTTTCGAGCCACGATTGGCCCACACGGAGATGTGCAAGTGGGTGAAGAGCGACTGCGTGCGGCCCTCGAACGGGCGGCTGAGGCGGCGCGAGTGGGGTACCGCGAAGATGCAGATCCCGATGCCAACCTTGCTGAAGATATTGCCCGACTGCTGGGTCAGCCGTGGGATGACGAACTCGAACCCTTCCGCATGTGTGGCGAGGGCACCCCGGTGCGCTGGCTGCACCGCACTGGCTGATCAGGTCACGCGCTGCGAGTGCGTGTACACCGTGGCTCGACCCTCGCGCGCAAATGCTGCGAGGGTGATTCCGGTGCGCTCAGCGAGATCGACCGCAAGGGTTGAGGGTGCCGACACTGTGACCACAATCGGAATGTGGGAAGCGGCCGCTTTTTGCACGATTTCAAAGGACGCACGGCTCGACACCACCAGTGCGCTGGGTGTTGCGTCGTTCATGAGCGCCCAACCGGTGACTTTGTCGACAGCATTGTGGCGGCCAACGTCTTCGCGAACGGCGAGCAGGCGTCCGTCGGTATCGGCGACGGCCGCGCCGTGCAAACCACCGGTACGAGCGAACACTCGCTGTGCGTCGCGCAGGGCTTCGGTGAGCGCCAGCACGGTGTCGCGGGTCATCACCGAGCCGGTCACGGTCAACGACTCGGCAACCCGAGAGACGACCTGCTCGAGAGATTCGGCGCCACACACACCACACGCGCCGGTGATGTCGGTAGCGCGTCCCAGAGTCGCAAGGCGAGGAAGGGCGGGGGCGGCCAGATCTGCTGTCACGACGTTGCCGCGGGCCTCGGGAAGGAGGCTCGGGTCGGTGCAGGCGCGCACAGCGACGAGATCGTCGCTTCGCTGCACGATGCCTTCGCCGCGCAACCAGCCGGCAGCAAGTTCAAGATCGGCCCCCGGGGTGCGCATCGTGACCACCGAGCGCAGGACCGTGCGACCGTCTCCAATGCGGATCTCGAGGGGTTCCTCGACCGCGAGGTCGTCGATAACGGTCGCGTCGGAGTCTAGGCGGAGTCCGGAGACACGTCGGTGAGTCGAAGCCACGAACTGAGCGTAGGTCATACCATCGTCAAGGCCGGGTTCACATGGATCAGGTGAGAGTGCAACCATGGGGTCCTCGGGACCAATGGCAGGGTTTTCTAGTGAAGGGTGACCGCTGATGTCTGCGTTCGCCCCGTGGACGACCGAGCGGGCTGAAGCCGTTGTCACCCAGTGTGCCTCTCGCCCTGGCCCTGTACTCCTCACCCTGCAGGCACTCCAGCTGGAATTTGGCTATGTACACCCTGACGCCGTTCCGCTGGTAGCACGATCTCTCAATGTCTCACGCGCCGAAGTGCACGGGGTGCTCACGTACTACCACGATCTGCGTACGAGTCCGGCTCCGGCGCACTCGGTGCGCATTTGCGTTGCCGAGGCCTGCCAATCGGTGGGGTCCCGTGACCTGATGCACCGGGCTGAAAGCGAGCTGGGCGTGAGTGTGGGCGAGCGTTCGTCGGACACGATTGATCTTGAGGCCGTCTATTGCCTCGGAAACTGTGCGCTTGGCCCGGCCGCACTGGTCGACGGGCAGTTGCTGGGGCGCTTGTCGCCACCACAGATGAGTGAAGTGATCGCGGCGTTGCGTTCGGAGACCGCATGATTACCGTCTACGTGCCTGGTGACTCGGCCGCCCGCTCGGTCGGTGCTGACACCATCGCGACCCACCTCGTCGCAGGTGCCGCTGCGCGCGGTCACGACGTGAGGTTGGTACGCAACGGTTCGCGAGGAATGCTCTGGCTCGAACCGTTCGTCGAAGTTGACGTCAACGGAACGCGATTCGGTTACGGGCCTGTGACAAGCGACGATGTTGACTCCCTTCTCGACGCCGGCATACTCGAGGGCGCGCACCACCCCTTGGCTCATGGCACCGTCGACCAGATCGAGTGGCTCGCTCGCCAGCAGCGGGTCACCTTCGCGCGTGTTGGGGTCATTGATCCACTCAGCGTGGCCGACTATGAAGCTCACGGCGGGCTCGCGGGTCTGCGGCGCGCTCTGACTCTGGCCGACGAAGACGTGGTAGCTGAGGTTCTCGCAAGCGGATTGCGTGGTCGCGGTGGTGCCGGCTTCCCCGCAGGAATCAAATGGCGCACCGTGCTCGAGGCGCAATCGGATCAGAAGTACGTGTGCTGCAACGCTGACGAGGGCGATAGCGGCACCTTCGCCGACCGAATGCTCATGGAAGGCGACCCCTTCACGTTGCTAGAAGGGATGACCATCGCTGGGCTGTCGGTCGGTGCCACGCAGGGTTATGTCTACCTGCGGTCCGAATACCCCGACGCAATCACGCGACTCAACGAGGCGATCACCATCGCGCGGACCGAGGGTTGGTTGGGCAACGACGTCCTGGGGTCAGGGCGCGTATTCGATGTTGAGGTCCGCGAAGGCGCTGGGTCGTACGTATGCGGCGAAGAGACGGCCATGCTTGAAAGTCTGGAAGGTCGTCGAGGGATGGTGCGGCCCAAGCCGCCTGTGCCCGCCCTTCAGGGACTTTTCGGCAAACCCACCGTGATCAACAATGTGCTGACTCTTGCGAGCGTGCCGATGGTGCTCGCCGATGGTGCTAGCGCCTACCAATCGCTCGGAACTGGCAGGTCGCGTGGAACGCAGGTCTTCCAACTTGCCGGAAACATTGCGCGTGGTGGCATCGTCGAAACGGCGTTCGGCGTCAGTTTGTCTGAACTCGTCAACGATTTCGGCGCGGGGACGCGCAGCGGTCGCCCAGTGCGCGCTGTTCAAGTGGGCGGGCCTCTGGGCGCCTACCTGCGCGCCGACGCACTCGACGTGGCCATGGACTACGAGGCTCTCGCCGATGCCGGAGCGATGCTCGGCCACGGCGGAATCGTCGTGTTCGATGACACCGTCGACATGGCGCAGCAGGCGCGGTTTGCGATGGAGTTCTGCGCCGTTGAGTCGTGCGGAAAGTGCACTCCGTGCCGCATCGGTTCTCGGCGTGGCGTTGAGGTGATCGATCGAGTGATTGCCGGTGTCGATCGTGAAGCGAACCTGATGTTGCTCGACGACCTCTGCACGCTGATGACCGATGGTTCGCTGTGTGCCATGGGTGGCTTAACACCACTTCCCGTACGAAGTGCGCTGCGACAGTGGCCCGAAGATTTCGGAGGAAACTCGTGACCCTGCTTCACGAACCTGATTTCGGAACTCCCGAGCGCGATTCCGACGTCACAGTCGAGCTCACGGTTGACGGTGCCGCAGTTTCCGTGCCGGCCGGCACCTCGGTGATGCGTGCGGCGGCCCAGGCAGGCCTGTCAGTTCCTCGTTTGTGTGCCACCGATTCACTCGACCCGTTCGGATCGTGCCGGCTCTGCTTGGTGGAAATTGACGGACGTAAAGGCACGCCGGCCTCCTGTACGACCCCGGTCGAAACCGGAATGGTCGTCCACACGCAAACTCAGCGTCTAGCGAACCTACGTCGCGGCGTGATGGAGTTGTACATCTCCGACCACCCTCTTGATTGCCTCACCTGCCCGGCCAATGGTGACTGCGAGTTGCAGGACATGGCAGGAGTCGTTGGCTTGCGCGAAGTGCGCTACGGCTTCGATGGCGAAAATCACCTCGACGCACCGAAGGACGAAACGAACCCGTACTTCACCTTTGATGAAAGCAAGTGCATCGCGTGCTCACGCTGCGTTCGTGCGTGTGAAGAGGTGCAAGGTACCTTCGCGCTGACCATCGCGGGCCGTGGTTTCGATTCCAAGGTGTCGCCAGGTGGCACCTCATTCTTTGACAGTGAGTGTGTGTCGTGTGGTGCCTGCGTGCAGGCGTGCCCGACCGCGACACTGCAAGAGAAGAGCGTGATTGATCTCGGAATGCCGACCCGCACTGTGCTCACCACGTGTGCCTACTGCGGGGTTGGCTGCTCGTTTAAGGCTGAACTGCGCGGTGATGAACTCGTGCGCATGGTGCCGTTCAAAGACGGTGGCGCCAATGAGGGCCACTCGTGTGTGAAGGGTCGGTTCGCGTGGGGCTACGCCACGCACCGCGACCGCATCACTGAGCCCATGGTGCGCGAGAGCATTCACGACGAATGGCGGGTGGTCGGGTGGGAAGAAGCATTCGAATTCGCCGCTAGTCGCATCAAGTCGATTCAAGCCGAATACGGAACAGATGCCGTAGGAGGCATCACTTCCTCTCGCTGTACCAACGAAGAAGTGTTTGTGGTGCAGAAATTAGTACGCGCAGCATTCGGCAACAACAACGTCGACACCTGTGCGCGCGTGTGTCACTCACCAACTGGTTACGGACTCAAGCAGACGTTCGGAACATCAGCCGGTACTCAGGACTTCAAGTCGGTTGAAAAGACCGATGTGGTCCTGCTCATCGGAGCGAACCCCACCGATGCGCACCCTGTATTCGCGTCGAGAATGAAGCGACGGTTGCGCGAAGGCGCCCAACTCATCGTGCTCGACCCGCGTCGTATCGACTTGGTTCGCTCACCTCACATCGAGGCCGCTTTCCACCTGCCATTGCAGCCGGGAAGCAATGTCGCCGTCGTCAATGCGTTGGCTCACACGATTGTTGCCGAAGGCCTCGTCGATCGCGCGTTTGTCGCTGAGCGCTGCGAACCGTCGGCATACGCACTCTGGGAGAAGTTCATCCTTCGGCCAGAGAACAGTCCGGAAGCAGTGGCGTCGATCGCGGGAGTAGCGGCTGACGACATTCGTGGCGCCGCTCGCCTCTTTGCGGCGGCAGGAAACGGGGCTATCTACTACGGCCTAGGCGTGACCGAACATAGCCAAGGCTCGACCATGGTGATGGGCATGGCGAATCTCGCGATGGCCACCGGCAACATTGGCCGTGACGGTGTGGGAGTCAACCCGCTGCGCGGACAGAACAATGTTCAAGGTTCCTGCGATATGGGCTCGTTCCCGCATGAACTTCCTGGCTACCGGCACGTCTCCGATGACGTCGTGCGCCAGCAATTCGAGGAAGTCTGGGGACGCACCCTTCAATCTGAGCCTGGCCTGCGAATCCCGAACATGCTCGAGGGCGCACTCTCGGGTCAATTCCGTGCCCTCTATGTGCAGGGCGAAGATATTGCGCAATCCGACCCGAACACCACCCACGTGAAAGCAGCCTTGTCGGCGATGGACTTAGTCATCGTGCAGGATCTCTTCCTCAACGAGACCTCCTCATTCGCGCATGTGTTTCTTCCGGGAACAAGTTTCTTGGAGAAGGACGGAACCTTTACGAACGCGGAACGACGAATCAACCGCGTTCGTCCGGTGATGTCGTCGCGCACCGGGCTCAGCGAATGGCAGGTGACCTCGGCTCTCGCGAATGCGTTGGGTTACCCGATGCACTATGACTCGGCGTCCGAGATCATGGATGAAATCGCCGAACTCACACCGACCTTCGCGGGTGTCTCGTTTGCAAAACTCGATGAAGTCGGCAGTGTTCAGTGGCCGTGTAATGAGGGTCACCCTGACGGAACCCCGATCATGCACGTCGATCAATTTGTTCGTGGGCTCGGCAACTTCGTTGAAACGCCGTACGTGGCCACCGATGAGCGCACCACACGTCGGTTCCCACTCATCTTGACCACGGGGCGCATTCTGAGCCAGTACAACGTGGGCGCACAGACTCGTCGCACGGAGAACATTCGCTGGGTTGACGAAGACGTGCTCGAGATGCATGAAGCGGATGCTGAACCGCGTGGAATCGCTGATGGAAGTTGGGTCTTCCTCACCAGTCGGGTGGGTGAAACCACGCTTCGGTGTGTCATCACCGACAGAGTTCCACCGGGTGTTGTGTACACGACCTTCCATTTCCCGGTCACCGGTGCCAACGTCATTACCACTGAATACTCCGATTGGGCGACCAACTGTCCGGAGTACAAGGTGACGGCCGTTGAGATTCGCACCGCATCGCAGAATCATGTGGCGAGGGGTGGGCAGTTGGCTGCCGTTGATCAAGACGGTGTGAGTATCGATGACCTGCTCGATGGCGAAACGCTCGCGATCAAGGAAGAGTTTGCTCATGAGCGGGCTGATCTTAAACTCGCCCGGATGCTCGACCAGATCGTCAAGAACTCCGTGGGGCTCACGCCGGACGATCAGGTTGATCGGGTAGCGCTTCACCTTCGTGGTTTCTGGACTCCGGCAATGGTGGACGAGTTGGCGCATGCCGTCAGTACCGGCGCAGTGGCGTTGTCACCGCCTGCTGCGGCGGCACTTGCCCAACTCGCGTCAGGCGCACCTTCAGCGGCACCGTGAACCAGGCCGCGCGCGCGGTCAGTGCCATCGTCTTGGCAGGTGGGTCATCACGCAGACTCGGCGGCGCCGATAAACCCATGCTGACCGTCGCCGGTAAGAGCCTTCTGCAGCGCACGTTCGACTCACTTCACGCTGCGGGCGTGACCTCCATTGCGGTAGTCGGACCCGAGCGCGCACTGACCTTGCCCGATGGTGTGGTGTGTGTTCAGGAGTCGCCCCTCGGCGCGGGGCCGGCGGCGGCCACTCTCCGCGGAGTCGCGGCACTCCGGTGCGACACTGACAGTCTGGTGATCGTCCTCGCCGCTGATCTGCCGTTGGTGGGGGATTCTTTGCTAGCCCTAGTGTCAGGTGCTCACGAGGCGGTCGGTCGCGGTCACGATGGCGCCATGCTTCGTGCCGAGGGGCACGACCAATACCTCGCCCACTGCGCTAGGCATGGCTCACTGGTCAGCGCGTCGCAGGGCGATGGGATGGTCAATGCGCCGATGAAGGAATTGATCGAGCAACTCGACCTTGTTCGCGTTGATGTGGAAGCGCACAACGTTCTCGACACCGATACGTGGCAGGCTGTTGCTGAGGCACGTCGTGCACTGGGAGGTCAGATGACTGGCATAAGCGAGTGGGCTCAGCAGGCGAGTGTGATTGCAGGTGTCGACGGTCTTCCGCTCGACATCGACGCGATTCTCGAACTTGCGCGAGACGCAGCACACGGAATTGAACGTCCGGCCGCGCCGGTGAGTACCTTCATTCTTGGGTATGCGGCTGCCACTTCAGGACTTGATGCGGCAGGCGTTGCCGCACTGGCTTCCGAGCTTGGTCGTGCTGCGCTGGCGCAGAACAACGACGCAGAGTAGATCGCTTACGATCTACAGCGGAATATTGCCGTGAACTCCACGGCGGCCCGGTGATTCCTTGATGATCTGCGCCAGACGGCCGCGTGTCAGTGAGGGCTCAACGACCTCATCAACGACACCGATTTCAAGGGCGCGGTCGATTCCACCGGCGATCACTTCGTGCTCGGCTGCGAGTTCGAGTTCGATCTGCTCGCGTGCATCCTCGGGAACATCAGCGAGTTTGCGGCGGTGCAGAATGCGAATGGCAGCAACCGAACCCATGACGGCAACTTCAGCGCCGGGCCAGGCAAGCACGCGCGTGGCGCCGAGCGACTTGCCGTTCATCGCGATGTAGGCGCCGCCGTAGGCCTTGCGGGTGACCAGCGTGATGCGGGGAACGACGCACTCACCGAATGCGTGCAGCAGTTTGGCACCGCGCCGCACCACTCCGTCCCATTCCTGACCAACGCCGGGAAGGTAGCCGGGCACGTCGACCACAACGACGATCGGAATGGCGAAGGCATCGCACATCCGCACGAAGCGAGCAGCCTTCTCGGCACTCGACGAATCAAGACAGCCACCAAGACGCAGCGGATTGTTGGCGACAACGCCGATCGTGCGTCCGCCGAGACGACCCAATGCGGTCACGATGTTGGGAGCCCAGCGGGGATGCAGTTCGAGGCTGCTGCCTTCGTCGAGGAGCGACTCGACCAGCGGGTGCACGTCGTACGCGCGCTTACGAGCTTCGGGCAGGCAGTCTTCCAGATTCACGTCGGCAACTGACGCGACATCCAGCGAGCCCTGTCGACCCATCAGCGTGGCCAACTGGCGACCTCGCTGTAGAGCGTCGGCTTCGCTCTCGGCCACGATGTGCACCACGCCGCTGCGGCGACCGTGCGGCTCAGGTCCACCGAGCCGTTCCATGTCGACCTCTTCGCCGGTCACCGATCGCACGACCTCGGGGCCGGTGACGAATACGCGGCCTTCGGGTGCCAGCACCACGACGTCTGTGAGGGCCGGACCATAGGCGGCGCCACCTGCTGCCGGACCGAGTACCACTGAGATTTGCGGAACGCGCCCTGACGCCAGCGTCATGGCTGCGAATACTCGGCCCACAGCGTCGAGGCTGGCGACGCCCTCGCGCAGTCGGGCGCCACCGCTGTGCCACAAACCGACGATGGGGGAGGAGTCGGCCAGAGCACGGTCGTAGGCGGTGGTGATAGCGCGGCAGCCTTCGATTCCCATCGCACCGCCTTGCACGGTGGGGTCGGTGCAGAACGTGACGACTTCGGACCCTTCAACGCGGCCGACGGCAGCGAGCATGCCGCTGTCGTCAATCGCCGTGATCGGGGTAAACAAACCGTCGTCGTAGAAAGCGGCCAGCCGCACGAGAGGTGAGCGCGGATCGAGTGCTGCGTCGGTGGTGGCCGCTGCCATGTCAGATGCTCCGGAAGACAAGGGCGACGTCGTGTCCGCCGAAACCAAATGAATTGTTGATGGCGGCAATATCACCGTCAGGTAGTGCGCGCGCGCCATTTCGCACCACATCAAGTTCGATCGCAGGATCGAAGTCAACGATGTTCGCAGTAGGGGGAGCGAGGCGGTGGTGCAGTGCAAGCACGGTGAACACCGACTCGACCGCTCCTGCGCCGCCGAGCAAGTGGCCGGTGACCGACTTCGTTCCGGCGACTGCTGCGTTGTCAGCTGCCGAACCAAGAGCCGCACGAATCGCTTGAGCTTCGGCGATATCGCCCTGCGGTGTGGATGTTGCGTGCGCATTGACATGTCGTACTGCTGAGGCGGGCAGATCGGCATCGACGAGGGCCAGTCGCATCGCTGCCGTGGCTCCACGACCTTCGGGGTCGGGCTGAGCGATGTGGTGGCTGTCGGCAGTCATTCCGGCACCTGCGAGTACTGCGTACACGCGCGCACCGCGTGCCGCGGCATGCTCGGCACTTTCAAGCACCATGATTCCCGAGCCTTCGCCCATGACGAACCCATCGCGACCGAGGTCGTAGGGCCGGCTGGCTGTGGCGGGGTCGTCGTTTCGAGTGGAGAGTGCGCGCATGTTTCCGAAGGCAGCGAGAGTGAGCGGGTGCACGGCGGCCTCGAAGCCACCCACCACGACCACATCGGCGCGACCTTCCTCGATGATGCGCAATCCCCACGCTGCGGCCTCGGCGCCGGACGCGCACGCCGACACAGGAGCGTGTACTCCTGCGCGAGCGCCGATTTCCATACCGATGTAGGCGCCCGCACCATTGGGCATGAGCATCGGAACGGTGAGCGGCGATACCCGCGATGGGCCACGTTCGCGCAGCACGTCGTACTGCTCGAGCAGTGACACCACCCCGCCCACGCCGGAGCCAACGACTACGGCGAGGCGGGTGGGGTCAACTTCAGGTGCTCCTGCATCGGCCCAGGCCTCGCGCGCGGCGAGCAGCGCGAACTGCTGGCCACGGTCAAGGCGCCGCGCTTCATGCTTTTCCATTCCGCCGTCGATGGGTTCGACTGCGGCGAGTGCCGCGAACCTCGTGGTGAGGTCAGCGGCCCACTCGGCCTCGAGCATGCGAACGCCTGAGCGGCTGGCCAGCAGGGACTCCCAGCTGGAGGACACGTCGCCGCCAATGGGCGTTGTTGCGCCCAAGCCGGTGACCACGACGGTGGTGGACATGGAGTACCTCGCGGGTCGGGAGCTTGAATCAGCCCTGGTTGTTGACGATGTAGGTGACGGCGTCGCCCACGGTGCGCAGGTTCTTGACGTCACCGTCGGGGATCTTCACGCCGAACTTGTCTTCGGCGGCCATGACAACCTCAACCATGGACAGCGAGTCGATGTCGAGGTCGTCGATGAACGACTTGTCGAGCTGGATGCTGTCAACCGGAACACCGGCGACCTCATTGACGATCTCGGCGAGGCCGGCGAGGGTTTCCTGCTGATCCATTGGTATCTCCTTCATGAACAGTGAAGCCCGGACTGTCCGGAACTTCCTCGTGCGGGGGTCACGGGATTGTGACGACCTGAGCGGCGTACGAAAGTCCTGCTCCGAAGCCCACAAGCAGGGCAGTCTGCCCACTCGTGATTTCCCCGGCTTCGATCATGCGTGACATGGCAAGCGGAATCGAAGCACCGCTGGTGTTACCGGTGGTGGCCACGTCGCGCGCAATGACCGTGCGCTCGGGGAATTTCAGGGCGCGCACCATGGCATCAGTGATGCGCATGTTCGCCTGATGTGGAATGAACACATCAATGTCGTCGGGCGTAACGCCAGCGGCTTCCATGGCCTGTCGTGCGACGCCGGGAATCTCGCCGACCGCCCAGCGGAACACGGCCTGGCCGAGCATCTGCAAGCGGGGCCACGGGGCGTTGGGGTCTTCAGCGACTCGTTGACGGTGAGTGACCCAGTCGGGATCGAGGATGATCGCTTCAGTCTGTGAACCGTCGCCACCCCACACCGTCGGACCGATAGCAGCAACATCGGATGGTCCGACAACGGCTGCGCCAGCTCCGTCGGCGAAGATGAAACCGGTGGAACGATCGGCCGGATCAACGAAGTCGGTGAGCTTCTCGACTCCGACCACGAGTACGTACTCACTTGTGCCCGCGCGCACGATTGCGTCGGCGAGTCCTATTCCGAAGGCGAAGCCGGCGCAGGCGGCCGAAAGATCGGTGGCGCCGGCGGCTCGCGCACCGAGTCGCTCAGCGATCTCAACGGCGGCTGAAGGCGTCTGGAAAGGGTGCGTGACCGTGGCGCAGAGCACGAGGCCTATCTGCTCGGCGCTGATTCCGGATGCCGTGAGGGCGTTCTGTGCGGCGATGGTGGCCATGTCGACCACCGATTCGTCGGGAGCAGCCCACCGACGTTCGATGATGCCAGAACGCTCGCGTATCCACTCGTCGGAGGAATCCATGATGGTGCAGAGTTCGACGTTGGTCACTACCCGCTCGGGACGGTAGTGACCGACGCCGAGCAGGCGCGCGAACTGAGGTCCGCGTCGAGTGGTGAGTGTGGTCATACGAAAGCCTCACTGGGATGCAGTCTGAGCAGTGGCTGGCCAGGTGCGACGGGGTCGCCGTCTTCAACAAGCCATTCGACGACGACGCCGCCATGAGGAGCCGTGACTTCTAACTCGTCACGCAAACTTGTCACCACGGCAACGGTGCTTCCCGGAGCGACACTGTCACCGGCGTCGGCCGTCGAGGTGAGTCGCACGGTGCCCTTAACCGGGCTGACAACTAGGCGCCACGTTGGCGACTGTGACAGCGGGCTCGGGGTGCCATGACGAGCAATGATGTCGTGAGCCGCCGGCACGTCGTCAGGCGTCTTGACGGCGAGAATCTCAATGCCGGGCAGCGCGCGCTTGGCCAACGCCGAAAGAGTGCCAGCCGGCGGAATCTCGATCAGAGCGGTGACGCCGAGATCGCGCATTGTTTCCATGCACAAGTCCCAGCGCACCGGTGAACTCACCTGCGAGACCAGGCGCGACAATACTTGGCGACCGTCGTGAACCACCGTTCCGTCGGCGTTCGAGAGCAGGCGAATGCGCGGATCGTGCGTTGAGATCGAGCGTGCGTGCTGCGCGAGAGTCGCCACCGCCGGCTGCATGTGCTCGGTGTGGAACGCGCCCGCTACTTCAAGGGGTCGTACGCGTGAACCCTCAGGCGGGTCAGCAGCGAGTGCTGCGAGTTGCTCGAGAGTTCCGGCCGCCACAATCTGGCCCGTGGCGTTGATGTTTGCGGGCGTGAGCCCGTGCGCAGCGAGCGCGGCAAGCACGACGTCGGCGTCGCCACCGAGCACAGCGCTCATTCCGGTCGGGGTGCGCCCCGCAGCTTCGCCCATGGCACGACCGCGCTCGCGCACGAAGACCATGGCCTGTTCGGCCGTGAGAACACCAGCGCCGGTTGCTGCGGTGATTTCGCCAACGCTGTGGCCGGCAACTGCCGCGATGCGCGCGAACGCCTCACCGGGATGGGGAAAAAGCTCGAGCACGGTGACCAGTCCGGCGCCCACGATGAGTGGCTGGGCGATGGCGGTATCGCGAATGGTGTCGGCGTCGGATTCGGTGCCGTGAGTGATGAGGTCAACCCCCGACACGGTGGAAAGCCAACGTAGGCGATCGGCCACTCCGGGCCGCTCAAGCCATGGCGTGAGGAAACCGGGGGTCTGGGAGCCCTGTCCGGGGGCGACGACTACGAGCACGAGTTCAGCCTGCCGTTGATGGGGTGGTTGGTGGGTGGACGCCACGGCCAAGATCGAGCCGGACTTATTGGAGGTTTCCTACAAAAGGGGGCACACTGTGTCAATGGCAGTGACACGGTCAGCGACACTCAACCGCAGACTCGAACGTTCGACCGGAACCTTGGCCACCGCAGCTACCGGCCGGATGGAAGAAACACTGCCGTGGTTCCGAGCGATGTCGGCAGATGACCGAGCATGGGTTGGGCTCGTGGCTCAGGCGGGCATCGCGGCCTTCGTCGCCTGGCATCGTGCGCCGGGTGGTCCCGCAGCAGTCACGGCCGATGTGTTTGGAACCGCGCCGCGCGAATTGGCGCGTGCCATCACCTTGGCGCAGACCGTTGATTTGGTGCGCACCACCATCGAAGTGGTCGAGGAGAACCTTACGGCGGTGGCGTCTGGTGCCGAGCTTGATGAATTGCGCGAATCGGTGTTGCGCTACAGCCGTGAGATCGCATTCGCTGCGGCGGAGGTGTACGCGCGGGCGGCTGAAGAGCGTGGCGCCTGGGATGCGCGGCTCGAGTCGGCCACCCTCGATGCGTTACTGAGCCCGACCCCCGAGTCACCTCTCGTGGTGTCGGGATGGGCAGCCACCTTGGGCTGGCACGACGCAGACGGAGTCGTCGTGATCGTCGGATCAGCCCCCACAGCAAGCGATCCAGGCGCGGCCGCCCTCGACGAACGAGTGCGTCGCACCGCCCAAGCACATCGGCTCGATGTGCTCAGTGGCGTCCGCGGCGACCTACTGATCGTCGTGCTGGGCGGAGTGGGCTCGGGTGACGGGCGAGTTGGGATTGATGCAGCAGGACGGTGGCTGTCGCCGCATTTTGGTGGAGGCGCTGTGGTGCTCGGACCACTTGTTGCCTGTCTTGAAGATGCCGGAGTTTCGGCGACCGAGGCACTCGACGCATTAGCCGTTGCTGCCGCCTGGCCCGATGCGCCCCGCCCTGTTGCCGCTCACGAGCTACTTCCCGAACGCGCACTTGCCGGGCAGAGCGCGGCCCGCGATCGTCTTGTTCGTGACACCGCGGGGCGGCTTGCCGAGGTCGATCCGGTGCTCGTTCAGACACTGTCGACCTACCTCGAACGTGCAGGATCGCTGGAAGCGACCGCGCGCGCACTGGTCGTTCACACCAATACCGTGCGGTATCGGATGCGCCGTGTCGCCGATGTCACCGGCTTCACACCTGCCGACCCCCGAGACGCCTTTGCCCTCCGGCTAGGTCTGGCCCTCTCTCGCTTGGCTGACTAATCGACCGCATCGATTTGTGGGAGTCAACCAGCAACCGATTTCAGCCTGAACCGTCGGTATTGCCAGCATCAGCGGCCGTAGGGTCATCAAGGCGGTAGCGCGCGAGCGCCTCGGCCACACGTTCACGCGCAATCTCACCACGACGGGCCAGACTGAGCAGCGCCTGAACCGTGAGTGACTCGGCATCAACGAGGAAGTGTCGACGCAGCGCCCCGCGCGTATCGCTGAGCCCCCAGCCGTCGGTTCCGAGCGAGGCGAAGTCGGTCGGAACCCACTCGCGAATCTGATCTTGAACGGCGCGCATGTAGTCGCTGACTGCGATCACCGGGCCGGGCTGATCGGCAAGTGCCGAGGTGACCCATGGAACCTGCTCGTCGGCCATCGGGTTGAGCAGGGCTGCTCGGTCGCATGCCAATCCGTCGCGACGCAACTCATTCCATGACGTGACCGACCAGACGTCGGCCGCAACTCCCCAGTCGTCGCGAAGCAAGCGCTGCGCTTTCTCCGCCCACGGCACGGCAACTCCGGATGCGAGAAGTTGAACGCGGGGAAGTGACCCGGGATCGTCGGCGTGACGCCACAGGTACATGCCGCGCAGGATGCCCTCGACGTCGACGCCTTCAGGCTCGGCGGGCTGCACATACGGCTCGTTGTAGACGGTGAGGTAGTAGTAGATGTCCTCAGGGTTCTCGCCGTACATCCGTCGCAGACCATCTTTGACGATGTGACCCACTTCGAAGCCGAACGCTGGGTCGTAGTGCACCACTGCGGGGTTCGTGGAGGCGAGCAACGGCGAGTGGCCGTCCTCATGCTGGAGGCCCTCACCATTGAGCGTGGTGCGACCGGCCGTTGCACCGATGACAAATCCGCGCACCTTCTGGTCACCCGCCAGCCAGAAGGCGTCTCCTGTGCGCTGGAATCCAAACATGGAGTAGAAGACGTACACCGGAATCATCGGCTCATCGTGTGTTGAGTACGACGAGCCAGCGGCGATGAACGATGCCACGGAACCGGCCTCGTTGATGCCTTCGTGCAGAATTTGGCCGTTCTGATCTTCCTTGTAACTGAGCATCAGTTCGCGGTCGACCGACATGTACAACTGGCCGAACGGCGAGTAGATGCGTGCGGTCGGGAACAGTGAATCCATGCCGAAGGTGCGTGCCTCATCGGGAATGATCGGAACGAAGCGTGCCCCCATGCCCTCATCGCGCAGCAAGTCTTTGAACAAGCGCACGAAGGCCATCGTGGTGGCAATTTCCTGCTTTCCTGATCCGCGCTTGACCACGTCGTACACCGAGTCGGCGGGCTGTGGCAGGGGAGTGCTGGTCTGACGACGCGTCGGCACATATCCGCCGAGTGAACGGCGACGCTCGTGCAGGTACTCGCCGAACTCGCTTTCGCGTCCGGGGTGGAAGTACGGCGGCAGCTTGGCGTCCATCTGATCGTCAGGAATCGGAATTTGCAGTCGATCGCGGAAGACCATCAGGTCGTCAATGGTCAGTTTCTTCATTTGGTGGGTGGAGTTGCGCGCCTCGAAGTGCGAGCCTAATGTCCAACCCTTGATGGTCTTCGCCAAGATGACCGTGGGTTGTCCGGAGTGAGTGGTGGCGGCAGCGTACGCGGCGTAGAGCTTGCGGTAGTCGTGGCCACCGCGAGACAGTCCCCAGATGTCATCGTCAGACATCGACTCAACCAGCGAGCGGGTTCGCGGGTCACGACCGAAGAAGTGTTCGCGGATGAATGCTCCGTCTTCGGACTTGTAGGTCTGGAAGTCGCCATCAGGTGTGCGGTTCATCAGGTTGACGAGAGCGCCGTCGCGGTCAGCCGCGAGGAGCGGATCCCAACCGCGTCCCCAGATCACCTTGAGGACGTTCCAGCCAGCTCCGCGGAATACCGATTCGAGTTCCTGGATGATCTTGCCGTTACCGCGGACGGGTCCGTCGAGACGTTGCAGGTTGCAGTTGACGACGAAGGTGAGGTTGTCGAGTTGCTCGCGAGCGGCCAGACCGATTGCGCCGAGTGACTCGACCTCGTCCATTTCGCCGTCGCCGAGGAAGGCCCACACGTGCTGCGCAGAGGTGTCCTTGATGCCGCGGTGCTGCAGATACCGGTTGAATCGCGCTTGATAGATGGCGTCGAGTGGGCCTAGGCCCATCGACACCGTGGGGAACTGCCAGAAATCGGGCATGAGCCGCGGGTGGGGATACGACGGGAGTGAGCCGCCTGGGTGTGACAGCTCTTGTCGGAAGCCGTCGAGTTGGGTTTCGTTGAGCCGGCCTTCAAGGTAGGCGCGCGCGTAGATTCCGGGCGAGGCGTGGCCCTGGAAGAACACCTGGTCACCGCCGCCGGGGTGCTCGGGTCCGCGGAAGAAGTGGTTGAAGCCCACTTCATAAAGCGAAGCGCTCGAGGCGTAGGTCGAGATGTGCCCTCCGACGCCCACACCGGGCCGCTGAGCGCGGTGCACCATGATGGCGGCATTCCAGCGAATGAACGCGCGAATGCGGCGTTCCATTGCTTCGTCACCGGGGAACCAGGGTTCGCGTTCGGGGGAGATGGTGTTGATGTAGTCGGTGCTGCGCAAACTAGGAACACCGACGTTGCGCTCGGCGGCCCTGCGCAACAGCGAGAGCATCAGATAGCGGGCCCGGTAGGCGCCAGCGTTGTCTACGACCGAATCGAACGATTCGCGCCATTCGGCGGTTTCTTCGGGGGCAACGTCGACGTACTGGGTGGGCAAGCCACCGTCAATGAGATGGTCTCGGCTTGAGTTCACGCCCTCCATTCTGCCGGTGAGGGGCCAATTGCGCTCATGGGGTCTGAGAGGGGAGGTCTCAATAGGGCTAAACCGGTTGCATTGAGCGGCAGGTTCCGATGGACTACGCCCATGCAGGGGATCAGTCACACCCCGGGAGCCGGCGATGGCCACTGAGCCTCCGCCTTCCGCTGAGTCGGCGATTGCCGCGCGACTCGGAATCACCGCAGGATTGACCGTTGCCGAAATCGGCTGGGACGATGATTGCGACGAAGCGCTGCGCGACGCCGTCGAAGCGCTGTGCGGTTCTGAGATTGTCGGAATCGATCACGACGATGTCATTGACGTCGTGATGCTGTGGTTCCGCGATGGAGATGACGATCTGATCGACGTGCTCGTCGACTGCATCGCACCCCTTGATGAGCACGGCATGATCTGGCTGTTTACCCCCAAGCCGGGGCGTGAGGGCCACGTTGAGCCTGAGGACATCGCCGATGCTGCTCCGACGGCTGGGCTCATGGACACCAGTTCAGTGAGTGCCTCGCGCGACTGGCAAGGAACCAAGCTGGTCACCCCGCACACCAAGCGCAAGTAATAAAGTCAGCGCTTACCGAACAGTCCGCCCAGCATTCCGGTGATTCCATTCATCACCTTGGCGGCGCGGGCGAGTGAGGCTCCCGCTGGAATTCCGGGAACGCCCTCGATGATGGGTGCGAGCGCGAGCAGCCCCGTGAGGTCGGTCACCGCGATCTGACCGGAGGAATACAGCGAGGGAACGCTCGCCCTGCCTGAGGCGATGTCGATCACGACTGCGGCCGTCGCAATGATTCCGGGTCCGAGGGGTTCGGTGAGTTCGCTGAGATCGGCGGTGCGCCACCCGGTGCCATCAGATCCGGTACCGAGGAAGGCGCTGGGGGTTCGCACCGTCATTGACGCTGTGGCGCGCTGGCGGGCCGCCAAGGCGCCTGTGGTGTCAACGAGGGCCAGTAACCCGGTAGCGGTGAGTTCATCGTGGGGTCTCGCGCCACAGGCCTGAAGATCGCGTGCGCTCACAGCGATTTGGAAAGCCGTGGCGTGGGCGAGAGTCAGAACGGGGAGGGTTCCGAGCAGGGATCGAGTGGGGAGTAGTCCCTCGTCCTGTGGACCACCGGCCTCAATCCAGGCGCGTAGGGCGTCTCGACTGCGTCGCACCGCGTCCATCGCTTCCTGCGGACTCACATCGGAATGGGCCGCGTGCACGCGCCGAACATCGTCGGCTTGATCGACGGTTCCGGTAACCCCAGAACGAGCGTCGTCAAGAATGTTGGTCAGGGTGCGATTTTCCGGCCAGTCACCGAAGGGGAGTAGCACCTGAATTCCGCTCCAGCCATGGGCACGGGCTGGCAAGGTGAGGTCGCATTCGTCTGCGGCCATCAGGAGCGCGTCCCACGCCGCAAGGGCGTCGGCGGCCATGGTGTCGGGGCGCGTGGTCGCGAGCCCTCGCTCCTCGGAGTCGGGCAGCAGTTGCTCAGGAAGTTGTGCCACGATCACATCTTGTCGCACCACGCGACTGAACTGCACTGCATGTCGGAGGTGCCTTGTGACCGGAACGCCGCTCGTTGGGGAGTTGGCTCCCGACTTCAACCTGCGTGATCAATTCGGTCAGGAGCATCGCCTGTCCGATCTCCGGGGGCGATCGCTTGTGGTGCTGGTGTTCTTCCCCTTCGCATTCACTCCTGTGTGTACGGGTGAACTGGGTGAGATCTCGGCCGATGGGGCCACCTTCGCCTCCGAGGAAGTTCGAACGTACGGAATTTCGTGCGATCCGGTCGCCAGCCTCAAGGCCTTCGCCGAACAGCAGCGCATTGACGTCCCGTTGCTCAGCGATTTTTGGCCACATGGTGAAGTCGCCCGCGCGTACGGGGTATTCCTGCGTGAGAGAGGCTTCGCCAATCGCGGCACCTTCATCGTCGATCGTGAGGGAATCCTGCGCTGGAGTGTGATCACGAGTCCCGCGGAAGGGCGGAGCGCCGACGGGTACCGCGAAGCCCTCTCTTTCCTCATTTGACACCCCCAAGATGCGAAACAATCTTCGGTCATGGATGCTTAGGCTGGCCGTGATCGCCGCGGGCCCGAGACCCTGGCGGTCACGGCCCCGTTTACCCGTAGGCTGGTAGCCCACATGGGGCGCATAGCTCAGTTGGTTAGAGCGCCTGCCTTACAAGCAGGAAGTCGGCGGTTCGAGTCCGTCTGTGCCCACTCCTCTCTCCGGGTGACCGCGTAGGCTCTGCCTCGTGGCCGCTACACACTCCGATGAACCCGCGCCGAGCGTGGCAGACGTCATTGACGTAATGGAGCGCCTCTACCCCCCGACACTCGCCGCTGACTGGGACTCCATCGGGCTCGTGCTCGGTGATCCGGATGCGCCGGTGCGCACGATCCTGCTGTCTGTTGATGCAAGCGAAGAAGCGTCGATGGAGGCACACGATCGCGGAGCCGACCTGCTCATCACGCACCACCCACTCTTCCTGTCAGGGGTCACGTCGTTCGCGGCTGATTCGTCCAAGGGGCGCATCGTTCACCGATTGATCCGACATGACATTGCCCTCTTCAACGCTCACACCAACGCTGACTGCGCCGAGCCCGGAGTTTCCGATGCACTGGCCGCCACGTTCGGGCTCATCGACCTAGAACCTCTCGATGACTCGGGCCTGGGTCGAGTCGGCATGCTGACCGCGCCGATGGTGCTGAGTGACTTCGCCGATCACGTCGCCGCGGCGCTTCCCTACACGCCGCGCGGAATCAGCGTCTCGGGTGACCTGATGAGCGAGGTCAGTCGAGTTGCGGTGTGTGGAGGAGCGGGCGACTCGCTGCTGTCCGCTGCCAATGCTTCGGGGGCCGACGTCTACGTCACAGCCGATTTGCGCCACCACCGCGCATTCGAACATCGAGCCGACGGAGGATGCTTTCTCATCGACGTACCCCATTGGGCCAGCGAGTGGCCATGGTTGAAGTCAGCGAAGCGTGAACTACGCCGCGCACTCGCACAACTTCCGGGAGGCCGCGATGTGATCATCAAGGTATCCCAGGAATGCACCGATCCCTGGACCACCCACCGTAGGAGCCCTGACGAGTGAGCACCGCAGCCGCACAAGACCAACTGACTCTGCTTGAACTTCAGCGAGTAGATACCTCTCTCGACCGCATTGAGCACCGGTTGCGTACGCTCCCTGCCCGCACTGAACTCAGTGTTGCGGAAGCAACGCTGGCGGAACTGCGCGATCGCATCGTGGCCTCAGAAGCTGAGGTGGGTGATCTCGAGCGTGCCGTCCGCAAGGCAGAAGCGGAGGTCGATGTTGTTCGCACGCGTGCCGAACGGGATGAGCAGCTGCTCATCTCCGGCAGCATTACATCGCCCAAGCAACTGGAAGAACTGCAGCACGAGGTCGCCTCGCTCGCCCGTCGGCGATCGGACCTTGAAGATGTCGAACTCGAAGTGATGGAGCAACTGGAGTCTGCTGTCGCTCATCGCGAAGTACTTGGTGGCGACTTTGCCGAGGCCGAGCAAGCCCGCGCGGCCGCGGAGAAAGCTGTCGCTGATGCCGAGATGCTGGCAGCGGCCGAACGTAGTATCGCGACGACCGAACGTGCAGCACTGTCGACTGCCGTGCCTGCCGACTTGCTTTCGCTGTATGAGCGCATTCGTGCCGACAACGGTGGTGTCGGTGCCGCAGCGCTGAGTCGTGGGCGATGTGAAGGCTGTCAGATGCAGTTACCGCCCAGCGATATCGAGCGCTTCCGGGCGGCCGAATCCAATGTCGTTCTCCGCTGTGAGGAATGTCGTCGCATTCTCGTGCGCACACCTGAGTCGGGGCTGTGAGCAGACGACTTATCGTCGAGGCCGACGGAGGCTCGCGAGGCAATCCGGGCCCGGCGGCCTATGGTGCCGTCGTCCGCGATGCTGACACGGGGCGAGTGGTTGCCGAACGCAGTGAGGCAATTGGCGATACGACTAACAATGTCGCGGAGTATCGGGGTCTCATCGCTGGACTCGAGGCGGCAATGGAAATCGACCCCATGGCGCTTCTTGATGTGCGGTTAGATTCCAAGTTGATTGTCGAGCAGATGAGCGGTCGTTGGAAAATCAAGGATCCCAACATGCGTACCCTTGCTTTTCGCGCGCGTGATGTGGCCTCGGGCGACCGGGTTCGCTACACCTGGGTTCCGCGAGAGCAGAACAAGGCCGCCGACACCTTGGTCAATCGGGCACTCGACATCGCGCTTGGAAAACGTCCTGCGACCGTTGCTCTCGAACCGGCAGCCGCACCGAAATTCCTACCCGGCTGGGCACCTGACCTCGGAGCCCCTACCGTCACCCTCCTCGTTCGTCACGGGGCTACGGAACACACGTTGGCCAAACTCTTTAGTGGCGTGGGTGGGGCGAACCCGCCGCTGGCTCCGATCGGCATTCAGCAGGCCGAATGTGTTGCCGCCGAATTGGCAGTACGAGGTGTTGTAGACCGCGTCGTCACATCCCCGATGTTGCGCGCGCAGCAAACCGCTGAGTTCATCGCGAGAGCCACGGGAGTTCACGAGATCGAAGTCATTGACGATCTCGCCGAATGTCACTTCGGTGAATGGGAAGGCCGCACGTTTGGCGAGGTAGCGCGACAGTGGCCCGACGAACTCTCCGAGTGGCTGTCGTCGACGGCGATAGCGCCTCCGGGCGGCGAGTCATTTGACGACCATCGCTCGCGGATTGATCGTGCCCGCCGGTTGCTGTTGGGCGAGCACAAAGGTGAGCGTGCCGCCGTCGTCGCGCACGTCACGCCGATCAAGATGATGGTGTCCCTTGCGCTCGACACTCCAGCCCGTTCGTTGTACAGCATGGAACTACTTCCGTGTTCGCTCACGACCATTGCGTGGTGGCAAGACGGCAACAAGTCGATGCAGGGATTCGCAGAAAGCGGCCATCTGCGCGGCCTCGTCGACGGCGGGATGTAACTAGATGTGCGCCACCACGATGTCAACTGACTGCACCCCGGTGCGAGAGGTTGCCCCGAGTTCAGCAGTGAAGCCGAGGTTCGTGCAGTGATCGAGCAACTGCGTTACCGATTTGGGGATCGTTCCGTCGCTCAGTAGTGCGCGCACGAGCCGACCCTTCGTTGACTTGTTGTGGTGGCTGACAACGACGCGTTCGGTGCGACGACCGACGCGTTTTTCCTGAAGTACCCGCATCGTGACGGTGCGCTCTGTCATCGAAGGGTCTGGAACGAACAACGTGGCATAGGCCGACGAACGTAAGTCGACGATGAGTCCGCGTCGGAGAGTTTCACCGAGGGCTTCAGCGACAGGTCCACGCCACGCAGTTCCAAGTGAACCGACGCCGGGGAGGTCGGTGTCGCCAGAAAGACGGTAGGCGGGAATGCGGTCGGCCGGGCTGACCATGCCGAATAGGCCAGAGGCGATCAGCAGCATGCGGTCAGCGCGTCGTCGTGCTGCCGTCGGCAGTGACGCGAGGTCGAGTGCTTCGTAGAGCACTCCGCTGTACACCGCGCGAGCGGGGGCGCACGGCTCGGAATCCAGACGCGCATCGCGTGCAAGCTCGTCGACCTGCCGGACGGAGATCCCGAGCACTGCTCGAGCCGTGTCGGCAGGTCCCTGGGCGAGGCGGATCAGTGAATGCAACACCTGCTCGCGGGTCGTCGTCAACTCGGGCAGCGTCAGAGTCGAAAGGTCGAGGGGGCGCCCCGATGTCGGTACGGTCTTACCCTCCGAAGGTGGCAGCAGGATATGCACGGGTTCAGTATGGAGGTCTCGTGCCCTACTCTGGTGCCACGGCGGGCGAGCCGGCCGGGCGATCGCGGTGGCCTTCGGGTCATCGAGGAAAGTCCGGGCTCCACAGGGCGCGGTGGTGGCTAACAGCCACCCGGGGTAACCCGCGGGACAGTGCCACAGAAAACAGACCGCCGGAAAGTGATTTTCGGTAAGGGTGAAACGGTGGTGTAAGAGACCACCAGCGCATCAGGTGACTGATGCGGCTCGGTAAACCCCACTGGGAGCAAGGTCAAAAGGGGGCTTGACGCCCCTGCGCGAGCGCTTGAGGACGGCCCGTCCGATGCTCGCGGGTAGACCGCACCAGGCCATCGGCAACGGTGGTCGCAGAGAGATGATCGCCCATCCCGACTTCGGTCGGGTGGACAGAACCCGGCTTACAGGCCGACTCGCCCGTCGAACCCTGTGGTACTCGAGCTTGTCCGTGCCACGCCGATCGAGAGAGAACTCACGATTTGAAGTCCCGGCTGACACGTTGGGGCGCCTAGACGCGCTAGGTGCGCGCTTGGGTGCCCCCGATGGAAGTGGTGGGTTTAGGGGGTCCTGTTCGAATCGACGACATCGTTCGAATCGACGACATCGTCTGATTCGACGAGATCGTCTGATTCGAGAGCAGCGGTGATCTTGGCGCTCGCTGCGCCAAGCGCCGCGAACTCCTCGGGAGTCATCGAGTCGACGACGTAGCGTCGCACGCCTTCGACGTGAGTCGGAGCGGCTGCAACCAGGACGTCCCAGCCGTGGTCGGCGAGCACGGCATGTTGGCCTCGCTTGTCGTGGGGGCAACATTCGCGCCGCACGAGTCCGGCCTTTTCCATCCGGTCAATCTGGTGTGAGAGGCGACTGCGGCTCGACAAAGTACGGTCTGCCAACTCGCTCATGTGCATCCAGCGGCCTTCGGCCTCGGACAGGCGCACCAAGATTTCGTAGTCAGCAAGTGTCAGCGAATGGTGGTGCGTGAGTTCACGGCTCAAACGTGCGTTGAGCAAGGTAGTCGCTGTGATCCACTGTCGCCACGAGGCTTGCTCATCGTCGCTGAGCCAACTGGTCATGTAAAGAGTCTAGTTGAATCTCGTACTACTGCCGACCGTGCTTATTTTTCGAGGTCCCAGATGCGAATTCCGCCCAGGATGCCGGCGGTGTTCGAGACGATTTCGGCTTTCGGTCCGAGTGGCTCGGTGATCAAGAATTTCGCGTTACCGCCGCCGATGTACAGGCGGTCGAAGAAAAGGAAGTCGTCAAACGCGCTGATTGCCTTGTGAACTCGCTTGACCCACTTCTTCGTACCGACTTCCTTGCGGGCGGCGTTACCCAGCGCAAGATCGAAGGTGAGGCCCTTGAGGAAGGGCGCGTGCGACAGTTCCATGTGAGGAAGGAGCCGTCCTTCGTTGAACAGTGCGGTTCCGACGCCAGTGCCGAGGGTCATGACAAATTCGAATCCCGTGCCCTGCGCCACCGCGCAACCTTGCACGTCGGCGTCGTTGGCGACCTTCACTGGAACCTTGTACGCGTCGGCGAGAGCTGTCGCGAGGTCGAAGCCGTGCCACATGCCGCGTAGCTCAGGGTCAGTCGCTCCGCCGTAAACCCGACGCGACAAACTCGGTACCTCAATCACTCGTCCCTCACGGACGAGTCCCGGGAACCCGACGGACACTCGATGAAACTCGCCGAGTGGAGCAGTGAGTCCCACAAGACTCTCGACAAGAAGGGGCGGCGGGCACGGGTACGGCGTCGCGATCTTGGTGCGTTCGGTCTTCATCTGCCCCTGGGCATCAAGGATTGCGGCCTTGAGCCCGGTGCCGCCGACGTCGATTGCGAGAGTGAGTACTTCGGGGGGCCACACAGTGGTGGTGTTGCTGGACATGGGGCCTCCTGTTGGGTTCAGGCTCGGTAGGTGCTCAACGCAATGATGACGTAAGTGCCTGCGACGTTGCTAGGGCAGGGTCAGGATCTCGGCCCCACTCTGTGTCACGAGGATCGTGTGTTCGAACTGGGCAGTGCGTTTGGTGTCGCGCGTTACTGCCGTCCAGCCGTCAGACCACACGTCGTAATCGATGCTGCCGAGGGTCAACATTGGTTCGATCGTGAAGGTCATGGTGGGCTCAAGCGGCGTGTCGTACGCAGAATCTTCATAGTGGGGAACGACGAGACCCGAGTGAAATGACGTGCCGATTCCGTGACCGGTGAAATCGCGGACCACCCCATATCCGAAACGACGTGCGTAGGACTCAATCACTCGTCCGACGACACTCAACGGCCGCCCAGGAGCGACAGCGGCGATCGCTCGCATTGTTGCCTCATGCGTGCGTTCTACGAGTAGACGGGACTCGTCGTCAACGTCACCGGCGAGAAACGTTGCGTTGGTATCGCCGTGAACCCCACCGATGAACGCGGTGATGTCGATATTGCAGATGTCGCCGTCGTTGACGATGGTTGAGTCGGGAATGCCGTGACAGATCACTTCATTGAGTGACGTACACAGCGACTTCGGATACCCGCGGTAACCGAGCGTTGAAGGGTAAGCACCGTGATCACAGAGAAACTCATGACCAATGCGATCAAGTTCGTCGGTGGTCACACCGGGTACAACGGCACGACCTACTTCAGCGAGCGCCTGAGCTGCGATGCGTCCGGCGACACGCATCGCCTCAATGGTTGCCTCGTCTTTGAGTTCGGAACCGGTGAACGGAGTCGGTCGCGACTTTCCGACGTACTCGGGTCGGGCAATTGATGTCGGTACCGTTCGCATGGGGGACAGAGTTCCCGGTGTCAGTGGCATGGTGGAATCCTAGGAGCAGCCATCGCGCGCCACGAGTCCGTGGTCGTGCTCACATCCGGTGAAGGTGGCAGATACGACGAGGAGGCAGTGGTGAGCGCCGACGATCAGTGGTGGTTCAACCTGCGTACGCAGAAAGTCGAGCAAGGTTTGGGTGACCCCAACTCTGAACGACTTGGGCCATACGCGAGCGAAGAGGAAGCGGCCGGCGTGCTCGAACGCATGCGTGCGCGCAACGAGGAATGGGATTCGGAAGAATCCCAGACGTCGTCAGACGAGGCGTAGTTCGAGAGTGTGATCGGTAGAGACCCGCACAATGTCGAATGCCCCGAACCATACGGTTCGGGGCATTCGACGTAGGTGACGCTGACTACCGCTTGCGGGCCGGAGCCTTGCGGGCGGGAGCCTTGCGGGCGGGAGCCTTGCGGGCGGGAGCCTTGCGGGCCGGAGCCTTCTTGGCAGCGGCGCGCTTGGCCGGAGCCTTCTTGGCAGCGGCGCGCTTGGCCGGAGCCTTCTTGGCAGCGGCGCGCTTGGCCGGAGCCTTCTTAGCGGCAGCCTTCTTCGCCGGAGCCTTCTTG